>CAZZZM010000021.1:0-1823 GCA_964658465.1 uncultured Nakamurella sp. | reverse complement strand
GCCGCGAACGGCCGCAGCGTTTCCGCCGTGATGCCGCGCGCACCGCCGACGGCGACGACGACCCAGTCCTTGTCGGGCCGCGCGCCGGCCGCAACCGAACGATCGAGCGGGGCCGGCGTGGTCCGGAAGATCGTCCGCGTACCGCCGGGGTAGCCGACTTCGCGTCGGCCGGCATCGGCGGTGAACTCGGCGAAGAGATGCGTCGCCATCGCGGCCGCGCCTTCGGCGAAATCGAGATCGATCGCCTTGCAGCGGCAACGCTCCCATTCCATCGCCAGCGTCTTCACGAGGCCGACGCCGCCGCCGGCACCGGGGAAGGCGGCGGCACCGTCGCTGTCGCCTCCGCCGCGTCCGAAGCGGCCGCCCATCGCACTCGCGACCAGCACGCGGCCGCCCTGCGCAAGGTCGGGCGCGGTGAGGCGCAGCAGCGGGAACAGCGATTTGACGCAGGTGTCCATGCCGGCATGCCACGTTGCCACGTCGCGCGGCACATTGTCCGGCGGCAGGATCGCCGCGAGGGCGACGAGACCGCGGATGCGGCCCTCGGCACGGACGCGATCGAGCCAGGCGCCGAGCGCAGCATCGTCGGTCGTCAAACCATCCGGCAGGATCCGGACTTCGCCGCCGCCGCGCACGATGGTCGCGGCGAGGGCGTCGGCGACACCGAGCGTGTCGGGCACCAGGATGTAGATCCCCGGCGCGATCTTGGCGGCGTGGCCGCCCGGCAGCGGCTCGGCCTCGGCGCGCATCACGTACCGGGCCAGCGCGGCGCCTGTCGCCGACCCGGTGGACTCAAAAGGGCGCGCGGTCTCCGCGGACGTCGGCGCGGCCGGCGCCGGCGCGGTCATCGCCTCGGCGAGACGGTCCAGCACCTCCTGCAGGGTCTTCGCCTTGGCGACCTTCTCCATGTGCGGCTGCAGCTGCGCCGAGACGGCGTCGGGCTGCGCCTTGCGATAGGCGGCGAGGATCTCGACGCGCTTGATCGAGTCGATGCCGAGGTCGGCCTCGAGGTCCATGTCGAGGCCGAGCATGTCCTCGGGATAGCCGGTCCGCTCGGCGGCGATCGCCAGCAGCTGGGATCTGGCGTCGCCTGGCGTCGGCGCGGTGGCGGCAGGCTTCGCCGGTGCCGGCGTCAGGGCCGGCGCAGCCGCCGGTCGCGGCGCAGGCTCCGCGGCGCGCGGCTGTGCGACGGGACGGACCGGCGCCGGCCGCGGCGTCGAGAACGGCCGGGGTGCGCGCTGCGCAGCCGGCGCGTTCCCGGCGGCCGGGGCGCCGCCGAGGTAGGCCATCATCAGCCGCTCCTGCATCTGCAGGAACTGCCGCATCGTCTCCTGGTGCTCGGCCATGGCGCGATCGCGCGCGGTCTCGGGCGTGTCGCCGGTGGGCGGTGGGCCGCTGTGGCCGTGCATGTCGGTCTCCTGTGGTCGCGCCGGGCGCGGGATGTTCGTCGTCGACGGATCGCGCGCCACCGCGGTCCGGATCGGCTCGCCGATCCGGCGCGCCCGCGAGCCGTTGACGAGCCAGCCCTGGCGTCGCGTCGCGTCGTCCGGTGCGCCGGCCCAGCTTGCCGCGTCGACCACGGCGAGAGTACGGCCCTCGAACAGCCGCGCAAGATCGACGTGAATGCCCTGCACGACGAGCGCGCCGAGCGCGTGCAGCAGGCCCTTGATGCCGCCGCCGGCCCCGTCGAGCGCCACCGCGACATGCGGCCGGGTGCCGAGGATGCGGCGCGTCAGCCCCGTCAGCACCGACTTCGGGCCGATCTCGAGGAACACGCGCGCGCCGGCGGCATACATCGCCTCGATCGTGCCGATGAAGTCGAC
>CAZZZM010000020.1:20347-22550 GCA_964658465.1 uncultured Nakamurella sp. | reverse complement strand
CGGAGGACGCGCGCGACCCGGGCAACGTCGTGCTCTTTCCCGGCGCCCACAAGAGTTTCACGAGCGAGGATCACGCCGCCTTCGCCGCGCTCGCGGCCGAGCTGCGCGATCGCGCCGGGCTCGTCGAAGAGCCGGTCGGCACGACCCCGGATCATCCCGCGCCCGAGCCGCAACTGGCCGCCGCGCAAGAGCCAGAGGTCGCGGCCGAGACGCCGGCTGCGGCGGACACCCTCGCGACGTATGAGCCGACGTCCCCCGTCGAACAGCCGGTCGAGTCCCCGGCGCCCCTCGCCGAAGCGGCGCCGCCCGTGGCACCGGCACCCCATCAGCCAAGCGACGCCCTCGCGCTGCTCGATCGGCTCGCGCTCGGACTGCTCGTCTCGCGCGACAACGTGCCGATCCTCGCCAACCGCCATTTCCTCGAGCTGACCGGCTTCACGGACGAGGACGAGCTGCACGGGGCGGGCGGTCTCGATCATCTCTTCGTCGGACCGCCGCACGACGGGGGACGTTGCGAAGCCGTGTCGGTGCGCCGCCGCGACGGCACCACGCTGGCAGCGCAGGCGCTGATGCAGCGCATCGTCTGGGACGGGCTCCCGGCGACGCTGCTCACGCTGAAGGCCGCCCCCGACGCGTCGGCGACGAAGGCTTTCGAAGACGAGCATGATGCGGCGATCGAGGCGATGGCCCTCGCGCACGCCGACGACCGCCGCCGCGACGGCGCCGAGCTGCGCCACCTGCGCGCGATCCTCGAGACCGCCACCGACGGGGTCGCCGTCATCGACGAGGCCGGCAACGTTCTCTCGCTCAACCGCTCCGGCGAGGCGCTGCTGGGGCGCGACCGTAGCGCGGTGATCGGCAAGCCCTTTCTCGACCTGTTCGCGTCCGGCAACAGGAACCTCGCCAAGGATTATCTCGACGGGCTCGCCACCAACGCCACGCGGAGCCTGCTCAACGACGGCCGCGAGCTCGAGGTGAAGGCGCCGCAAGGCGGCACCATCCCGGTGTTCATGACGCTCGGCCGGCTCGACCCCGCCGAGCACGAACAGGATGGCGGCGCGCGCCATTGCGCGCTGTTTCGCGACCTCACGCATTGGAAGAAGGTCGAGCACGAGTTGGAGACGGCGAAGCACGACGCGGAGGCGGCGAGCGCCGCCAAGACCGACTTCCTCGCCAAGGTCAGCCACGAGGTCCGCACGCCGCTCAACGCGATCATCGGCTTCGCCGAGGTGATGCAGGAGGAGCGTTTCGGTCCAGTCGGCAACGAACGCTACAAGGATTACCTGCGCGACATCCACGCGTCCGGCACGCATGTGATGAGCCTGATCAACGACCTGCTCGACCTCTCCAAGATCGAGGCGGGGCGGATGGAGCTCTCCCCGTCGCCCGTCGACGCCAACCGCATCATCGCCGATTGCGTCGGCCTGATGCAGACGCAGGCGAGCCGTGGCCGCGTGATCATGCGCATGTCGCTTGCCCCTACCCTGCCGATGGTCAAGGCCGACGAGCGCTCCATGCGCCAGATCGTGCTGAACCTTCTGTCGAACGCGGTGAAGTACAACGAGCCCGGCGGCCAGGTGATCGTCGCCACCGCGGCGCCGGAGGACGGCAAGGTGCTGATCCGCGTGCGCGACACCGGCGCCGGCATGTCGGAGGCCGACATCGCAGCGGCTTTGGAGCCGTTCCGCCAGCTGGCGACGCGGCCGGCGACGGAAGGCACCGGCCTCGGCCTGCCGCTGACCAAGGCACTGGTGGAAGCCAACGAGGCGACCTTCACGATCCGCTCCAAGGTCGACCAGGGCACGTTGGTGGAGATCGCCTTCCCGCCCGCGCGGGTGCTGCAGGGCCAGCGGTAGGACAAATCCTGAAGATTTGAGTGCAGGCCGCTCTTGCGGGCAAATACAGGCATATGCATCTAAATACCGCCGCCGCTTGAATGGCGGTATATGCCTTCGCGGAGTCCTCCCATGTCGTCCAACATTGCCGTCGTCACCGGCGCCTCGACCGGCATCGGCGCCGTCTACGCCGACCGCCTCGCGCACCGCGGTCACGATCTCGTCCTCGTCGCCCGCGACATCGGCCGCCTCGAGGCGCTCGCGACGCGGCTCCGCGCGGAGACCGGCCGCGCCGTCGAGGTCCTCGGCGCGGACCTCACGCGCGACGGCGACGTCGCCGCCATCGAGCACCGGCTCGCCGCGCCCGA
>CAZZZM010000020.1:15488-20247 GCA_964658465.1 uncultured Nakamurella sp. | reverse complement strand
TCCTGAATCTTTCCCTCTCGCTCGCCGGCCAGGTCGCCGAGCGCGGCGTGAAGGTGCAGGCCGTTCTGCCGGGCGCGACGCGCACCGAGATCTGGGCGCGTTCGGGCAAGGACGTCGACGCCTTTCCGCCCGAGATGGTGATGGAGGTGGGCGACCTCGTCGACGCCGCACTCGTCGGGCTGGACAGAGGAGAGACCGTCACCATCCCGCCGCTCGCCGACGAGGATCTGTACAAGACGTTCGAGGCGGCCCGCAGCGCGATGGGCCCGCATCTGTCGAAACGCGAGGTCGCTCCCCGCTATCGGCGCGTTGCATCCGTGGCATAAGCCACTATGTCGGCTGCATGGGCAGCAAGCGACACAGCAGCGACGAGGCGCTCGGTCCGCGACTCTTCGCGGGACCGGGGCCCTGCAACAACGCCGAGTTGCGCAAGGCGACCCGCCATCTCGGGCAGCTGTTCGACGAGGTCATGCGCCCGTCCGGATTGCGCGCCGCCCAGCACGGCATCCTCTACCACGTGAAGGCGATGGACCGACCGACGATGAAGGCGCTCGCCCGCGAGCTCGTCATGGATCTGTCGGCGCTGGGCCATACGTTGAAGCCTCTGGCGCGCGACGGCTTCCTCCGTCTCGACCCGGACGATCGCGATGCGAGAGCGAAGCGCGTCTCGCTGACCCCGGCCGGCGACGCCAAGCTGGAGGAGACCACGGCGCTCTGGCGCTCCGCCCAGGATCGGGTGGAGACGACGCTCGGCGCCGACAAGGCAAGGGCAATGAGGACGATGCTGGCCGAGGTTTCGTCGAACGCGTTCGGCGCCGCCTTCCGCGGGCAGCGCGGCCCCGACTGACGACCCGCGACGTCGCACCCGCGGCGCGGCCCCCACGGAGGACCAACCCAATGGTAAACCGACTCGCACGCCTTGGACTCACCGCAGCGTTCGCCCTGGTGCTGGCGCCCCTGGCCAAGGCCGACATCGCGCTCCCGGGCGACATGACCTTCCCCGAGAGCATCGGGTCGACTGCCGACGGCACGCTCTTCGTGGGTAGCCCCGGCGCCGGCGGGGTGATCCGCGTCCGGCCCGGGCAGGAGCCCGAGCCGTTCATCAAGCCGGCCGCGTTCGGAACGCGCTCGCTGTTCGGCGTCCTCGCCGACGAGAAAGCCGGCCTCTTGTACGTATGCTCGAACGATCTCACCGCGCTCGGCGCGCCGGGACCGAGCAAGGTCGAGGGCGCCTACCTCAAGGCCTTCGATCTGAAGACCGGCGAGGGCAAGGCCTCCTACAGGCTGCCGGGCCCGCACGAGGTCTGCAACGACATGACGGTGGCGCCCGACGGCGGCCTGCTCGTCACCGACACGTTCGGGCCGCAGATCTTCCGCCTTGCGCCCGGCGGCAAGGAGCTCGAGGTCTGGTCGAAGGACCCGCAGTTCGCGCCGCCAGCCAAAGGCGCCGGCCTCGACGGCATCGTCTTCGGCAGCGACGGCAACGTCTATACGAACACCTTTACCGAAGGAAAAATCTTCCGCGTCGATGTCAAGGACGGCAAGGCCGGCAAGGTCACCCAACTGAAGACCTCGCGCCCGACCAAGCTCACCGACGCGATGCGCGATGTCGACGGCAATTCGTTCCTGATGATCGAGGGCAGCGGCAACCTCGATCGCGTCACCATCGACGGCGACACCGCCAAGCTGGAGACGTTGAGGGACGGCATGGACGGCCCGACGGGCGTCACCAAGGTGGGCGACAAGGCCTATGTGACCGAGGGCCAGCTGTCGCATCTCTTCGGGGGAGCCGGCGGCAAGGGCCAGCACCTGCCCTTCAAGGTCTATGAAGTCCCGCTGAAGTAGGCGACGCACTCTCGTCCCCGCGGACGCCGGCTAGTGCCAGCGAATGCAAGAGATGGACGCGGACGGCGGACGAGAGATTGGCCTCGCCGCGCTCGGCATCGATCTCGGCGACGAGCCCGGCGATCGACTGGCCGCGCGCCGCGGCGAGACGCTTGAGCGCCTGCCAAAAGGCATCTTCGAGAGAAACGCTGGTGCGATGGCCGGCTATGACGAGCGAGTGCTTGACGATCGCCGTCGGTGCCGGCGGCTCAGACGTCCGTGCCAACGCCCTGGCCATCGTCCGATTCGAGCCGATGCCCGTCGAGGCGGCGCGCGCTGCGTGCGCCCTCCATCGTCGTCACCTTGCGCTCGGCCTTCGTGCGACCGAAGGCCACCCTGTTCGCCGCAGCCACGATCTCGCGCTCGGCGCGATCGCGCGCCTTCCGCGCGCGGCGAAGGTTGACGACCTCTCCGGTCACGGCTTCTTCCGGAATGCGTCGATCGACACGACCTTGGCCTGCTCGGCCGGCGCGTCGGCTTCGGGCTCGACCGGCGCGGGTTTCGCGGGCTCGACCTTGGCGACCGCTGGCTTGGCCGGCTTCGTGGGCTTGGTCGGCGCCTTCTCGTCCTTGGCCGGTTCCGGCCGCGGCATGGCGACGAGGCCGGTCGGAGGGACCGCGGTCAGCGCACGCGGCGCCGGCGCGCCAGGCTCGCCTGCCCCCTCGGCGTCGACGGCCGGCTGCGGCTCGAACTTGAAGTTGAACGGGACCGACGGATCGAAGAACCCGGTCAGGGCATCGAACGGCACGACCAGGACCTCGGGAATGCTTTTGAACGACAGCCCGACCTCGAAGGCATGGTCGCTGACCCGCAGCCCCTCGTATTGGTGCTGCAGGATGATCGTCATCTCTTCCGGATATTGCTCGCGCATCCGCGACGAGAGCTTCACGCCCGGCGCATGCGTGCGGAAGGTGATGTAGAAATGGTGCTCGCCCGGCAGTTCGCCGTTGCGAGCGACGTCGCCGAGCACTCTCTTCACCACCCCGCAGAGCGCCTCCTGGACGAGAAGATCGTAGCGGATCAGGTCGTTCGGCATTCGCAATCCAAGAGCGTGGTCGCCAAGAGCGGGACGGCAGAGGTGAGATTCGGGTCTGCAAACTAGCATGAAAAGTGGAGGCTTCTGTTGCCAGGTGCCTCCGAACCCCGCCTTTGAGTGCTACCCCAAAGGACTTTGAATCGGTACCATCACCGCATTACGCGGCGAGGGCCACCGGAGCATAGTTGTCGTTGGCAACTATAGGTTTAGCCCGATAACGGCGGTACAATGCCGGGCAAAAGATCGTCCTTTACACTTCCCGTCGAACCTATTTCGCCCCCGCCGAAGCGCACCGGATGCGATGCGCTCGGGTGGAGGCGCCGGGTACCGCCCCCGGGTCCGAAAAGCTTATTTCGACGCCGTTTATCGCCATAGCCGTCACGAGGACTGCGTTTGCAATATAGGCTGAAGACCGCCGCTTAGGAAGAGCGGGAGGCGACCGGGGCCGATGGATTTGAAACGTGTTGCAGAGGAGATGCCGTCGGGCGGTCTGGAGGCGGCGGTCCGCATGCCGCTGCCGCTCGATCCGCCCTGGCTCGCCGCGAGCCTCGTGGCGATCGTCGCCGCGGCCCTCATCTTCTGCGGCTTCGTCGCTCTCATCGCCGTGCTGGTCCTGGTCGGCGGTCTCGGCACCGACGGCGCGACCGATTTCCTGCAGCAATTGCGGTTCGACCGGCCGCTCCAGACGCGGCTCGGTGCGGCGACCGTGAGCACGGCCTACGTCGGCCTGGCGCTCGCGACCCTTGCGGCGGCGGCGCTGCGGGGCGGCCGCGGCTGGCGCGACCTCGTCGCGCTGCGTCCGATGCGCACCGGACGGGCCGCCTGGCGGGACACGCTCGGCATCGCCGCCCTGACGCTGGGTTATATCATCATCACCACCGTCTCAGCCGAGCAGGCGCGCGACCGCAGCCTACTGGTCATCGGCCCCACGGACGTGGTCTTGATGACGACGCTCGTCGGCAACCTCGTGGTGCTGGCACCGATCGCCGAGGAGCTCGTCTTCCGCGGCTGGATCTACACCGCGCTGCGACGCCGCTTCTCGTTCTGGCCGAGCTATCTCGCGACGCTCGTGATGTTCGCCGGCATCCATTGGGACGCGAGCCATACGCGCGTCGTGCAGGTGCTGCCGCTGGCCGCCGCGCTCGGGCTGGTGCGCGAACGGGCCGGCTCGATCAAGCCGACGGTCGCGTTGCACGCGATCTACAACCTGGTCATCGTGGCGATCCGACTTCTCTACATCTGACCGGCGCGGGCCGGGCGCCGCGCGGGACACACTTTGTCACGGACGAGACGCCCCGGTGCAAAGCCGGGGCCGCATCTCTCGGAAGAGGTTCGCGAGGCGAACCGGAACCAGGAGATGTCGATGGATCGTCTTGTCGAAGGCTTCACCCGCTTCCGCAGGGATGTGTATCCGCACCAGAATTCGCTCTACGAGCAGCTCGTCCGCGACGGCCAGACGCCGCACACGCTGGTCATCTCCTGCTCCGACTCGCGCGTCATGCCCGAAATCCTGCTGCAATGCGACCCCGGCGAGATCTTCGTCGCCCGCAACGCCGGCAACATCGTGCCCCGATACGGCAGCGAAGCGGCCGGCGCCGTCACCTCGGCGATCGAATATGCCGTGAAGGGGCTCGGCGTGCGCGACATCGTGGTTTGCGGCCACACCGATTGCGGCGCAATGAAGGGGCTCCTGCAGCCCGCGGCCCTGAAGGCAATGCCCGCGGTTGCGGCATGGCTCGACCAGTGCGGCTGCGTCCGCCAGGGCTTCGTCTGCGCGGAAGGCGAAAGCGACACGTCGGCCGCCCGTCGTCTGGCCATGCGCAACGTCACGGCGCAGCT
>CAZZZM010000020.1:6469-15388 GCA_964658465.1 uncultured Nakamurella sp. | reverse complement strand
CCATCCACCGGGCGCACCGGCTCCGGCGCCGGCTCGCCGAGCATCTGCTGGAGATCGATCTCGATCGTCCGGCACATCGCGGTCATCGGCACGTCGTAGATGTCGTCTGCGAAGGGATCCATGAGGTCGAGCCCGATCTGCACGGCCATCAGGAACATCAGGCCGACGATGGCCGAGCCGAACGGCGTGTAGATGCCAAGCTTCTGCACGACCGCGAACGGTAGGATGATGCAGAAGATGTGCGCGAAGATCAGCGGGAAGAAGCGGTACTGGCTCGGCAGCGGCGTGTTCTTGATGCGCTCCATGCCGCCCTGCGCGTTGGCGATGTCGACCAGCGTCGATTCGATCCGCACGCGGGCGTAGGGGTCGAGCATCCCCGCCCGAAGCGCGCGTGACGCCATCAGCGCCATGTCGGTGAGGATCATGTTGTGCTTGTTGGCGATCTGCGCGAGGCCGGCGACCTGGTCGGCCGGCAGATAGCGTCGCGCCTCGTCGGCCATGGGCTGGCCGCGCAGCGCCGTCCGAAGCACGTGCACGTAGGCGATCTGGGCGCGGACGATGTCGCGGCCGAGGCCCTTCAGCGCGTTGGGACCGCCCTCGTCGCAGAAGGAGATCGCCTCGCGGGCCACGTTGCGCGAGGCGTTGATCATCAGGCCCCACAGCCCGCGCGCCTCCCACCACCGCGCATAGGCCGCGTTGACGCAGAAGCCGATGAACAGGGCGAGCGCCGTGCCGAACAGCGTCAGAGGCAGCTCGATCTGCTGCACGTCCGGCGTCACGTAGAAGTAGAGCGCGGTGACGAAGATATCCCACAAGAACAGATAGAACAGCGGGAGCGCCACCTTGCGGGCGGCGTAGATGAAGCGTGGGCGTCTATCGACCATCATCTTCGGTCGTATCCTTCATGAGTCGCGTCGGTGGAGTCGTAGCCGGCGATTCCTGCGAGATTGCGATGAGGGCGGAAGCGGAAGACCCGCATGCCAAGCCTCTGCTGATGGGGCAATTGGCTTTGCTGGAAGGCCGCGACTAAGCTCATCCTGGGTCCGCCTCGAAGCGTCAATCCCTGTCAGGAAAGGTCTTCGCCTTGGAGTTTCCCTTCCCGGTCCTGGTCGGCGACATCGGCGGCACCAACGCGCGGTTCGCGCTGGTGTCCGAGCCCGGCGCCGACCTCTCGGAGTCGCAGCACCGCGCGACCCGCGACTTTCCAAGCCTCGAGGCCGCCGTTGCCGACACCATCCCGCATTTCGCGGCGCGCCCGCGCAGCCTGATCGCCTGCGCCGCCGGCCCCGTTCGCGGCCGCAAGGTGACGATGACGAACGCGCACTGGGACATCGACGGCGCGACCGTCGCACGCGCCAACGGGTTCGAGCAGGGCCTGCTGCTCAACGACTTCGAAGCGCAGGCGCTGACCCTCCCCGTGGTCAAGGACCGCTGGATCCGCCGCATCGGCGACGCGTCAGAGAACGACAAGGGCGCGCAACTGGTGCTCGGTCCCGGCACCGGCCTCGGCGCCGCCGCGCTCATCGAGGTGGAGGGCCGGCATTTCGCGCTGGCGAGCGAGGCCGGCCATGTCGATTTCGGGCCTTCCGGCGCCGAGGAGCTGGCGATCTGGCCGCACATTCCGCTCACCCATTACGGCCGCATCAGCGCCGAATCGGTGATCTCCGGCCCCGGCCTGCTGCGCCTGCACAAGGCGCGCTTCGCCTCGCGCGGGCTGATTCCGCCGGCGCACGACGAGGCTCAACTCGTCGCGCGCGCCAAGGCCGACCACTACGGCGAGGAGGCCGACACGATCCGCCTGTTCTGGCGGCTCGCCGCGCGCTTTGCCGGCGACATGACGATGGCGTTCCTGTCGACGGGCGGGGTCACCTTCTCGGGCGGCGTGCTGCCGCGCCTCGTCGATTTCCTCGATGCCGCGGGATTCCGCGCTCGCTACGAGGACAAGGCGCCGTTCGGCGACCTCCTGCGCAAGGTCGGCACGCGGATCATCATCGCCGACGACGCGGTGCTCTGGGGCATGGCCGCAGTGGCGGCCGACCCCGACCGTTACGCGCTCGACTACCCGAGACGGGCCTGGGTCTGAGCCGGCCCGCGGGGGCTAGACCGCCTCGACCACGTCGGTCGCGGCGATCTTCTCGGCGAGGTTGCGGGCGGTAAACGGCTTGGTGATGAACTGCGTCGCGCCGGCGTCGCGGGCGACCTCGGCGAACTTCCGCTGGTTCTGCGTGGTCATCATGATGAACGGCTGGCGGCTGTGGCGATCGCTGCGCCGGACCGCCCTCAGAAGGTCGAGGCCGTTCATCGGCTCCATCAGCCAATCCGACACGACGAGGGCGTAGCGCACTCGGCCCAGCGCGGCGAGCGCCTGCGTGCCGTCCCCGGCCTCGTCGATATTGGTGAAGCCGAGCTCGGCGAGCATGGCGCGAACCAGCTTGCGCGTGACCTGGCTGTCGTCGACGACGAGGATGCGGGCGAAACGGGGAAGCATTGGCGACCGGACCTGACGCGGACGGATGCCGCTGCGTCCAATGTGCCGCCGCCCGCTTAACGAAGAGTTCCGCGGATCACGCTGCGTGAGGCTTCGCTTCGTCGGCGGCGAGCAGATTGAACAGCATGCCGGCGTCGCGCGTCGCGCGGAGCTTGGAGGTGATGGTACGCTCCCGCAACAGCCGCGCGGCGCGGGCCAGCGCCTTCAGGTGATCGGCGCCGGCGCTCTCCGGCGCGACGAGAAGGAGGATCAGATCGACGGGCTCGCCGTCGAGCGCCTCGAAGTCGATCGGCTTCTCGACCCGCGCGAAGACGCCGAAGATGCGCTCGACCTTGGCCAGCTTGCCGTGCGGAATGGCGATGCCGCCGCCCATGCCCGTCGAGCCGAGCCGCTCGCGCTGGACGAGCGCATCGAGGATCTCGCGTGCCGGCAGGCCGCATCGCTGCGCGGCGATCTCGCTCAGTTCCTGCAGCGCCTGCTTCTTGGACGTGACCTTGAGCGACGGGATGATCGCGTCACGAGCGATGAGATCATTGAGGGTCATGGATCAAATACGTTCCGATGTCCGGGCGCAAACGCGCAGTCGGGCGTTTGGCTGCGCCGGGGTCCCGCGAATAGCGGCTTATGCTGAAGCGGCTTGCGACACCGCATCTGCAAGAGCCGAGCCGGCCGCAGCTCGCGGCGACGGCAGGGGCGCGGCGACTAGAACCCGACGAGCTTAAGAAAATGTCTCCGAGAGACGTTGAGAGGCGTCGGCAAACCCGCCGGAGCGACGAATGCCGTCGGCTAGGCCGAATGGCCGTTTGCCGCACGGAACGGGTCGATCCAGCCGATATTGCCGTCGGCGCGGCGATAGACGAGGTTAATACGGTGATTTTCGGGATAGCGGAAGATCACGACGCCGCATTCGGACGAATCCAGCGCATGGACGGCGGCCGCGACCGTCATTTCCTTGTAGTCGCCGACCGTCTCGGCGATCACCGTCGGGAAGCATTCCTCGGCGTCGTCGTCAGCCCCGAGGTCCGGCTCGAGCGGCAGCGCCCCGGCCTCGGCGTCGAGCGCATCAAGATGGTCTTCGGCTCTCTCGCCGTGGCGGCCGGTCAATCGCTTGCGATGGTCGCGCAGCCGGCGCTCGATGCGGTCGGCGGCCTTGTCGAACGTCGCGTAAGGCTCCTGCGCGATCGCCTCGACGTGCAGCGTGATGCCGCTCTTGAGGAAGAGAGTGCAGTCGGCGCGGTAGCCCGAACCCTCCGGCTCGATCGTGACGTGACCCGTCGGCGCGCCGGCGTGGTACTTGCCGACGACACCGTCGATGCGCGTATGGACATGGGTGCGAAGCGCCTCGCCGATCGCGAGGTTCTTGCCCGACACGCGCAGCGTCATTGTCGTCCTCCGTCTTCCGCATCCAACTCAGGGCCGAGTAGGTTGGGAGCCTCGTCGTGCCAAGTCAATGGCGCGTTTAGCCGGCATGTTCCGGCGTGCCGGACCGGCCGCGCCGCGATGGCGACTCACGCCGGCGGCGGCTAGGATGGCGACCATGCGGAAAGGCGAATCCAAGCCGGCGCTGCGCAGCACCGACATCAGCTTCTTCGATGTGAGCCATGCCGGCGAGACGCACCGCGTGCAGATCAGGCGCATCGCCAGTGCGCGTCGCTTCACCTTACGCGTCCGTGCCGCGACGCGCGACGCGCTGCTGACGATGCCGCCGCGCGGCTCGCTGGTGCGCGCCAAGGTCTTCGTCGAGCGCCACGCGGCCTGGATTGGCGCGCGGCTGGCGCGGCTTCCCGTGCCGACGCCCTTCGGACCGGGGGCGACCTTGCCGCTGCGGGGCGTGGTCCACGAGATCGTCCACCGCCCCGGCGCGCGCGGCACCGTGTGGATCGAGGACGGCCACGAGGGGAGCGTGCCTCTACTCTGCGTCTCCGGCGAGGCGCCGTTCGTCGCGCGCCGCGTGCAGGACTATCTGATCCGCGAGGCGCGCGCCGACCTCGTGCGGGCGGTCGCGCGACACACCGCGGCGCTCGGCGTGAAGGCGCGCCGCATCACCTTGCGCGATACCACCTCGCGGTGGGGCTCGTGCTCGTCGTCGGGGGCGCTGAACTTCTCCTGGCGGCTCGTGATGGCGCCACCGCACGTGCTCGACTACCTCGCCGCGCACGAGGTCGCCCACCTCGTGCACATGAACCATTCCGACGCCTTCTGGCGCGTCACCGGCAGGCTGATCCCAGACTACGCGCGCGCCGAATCCTGGCTAAAGGGCAACGGCGTCGGGCTCATGCGCTTCGGAGCCGCCGTGGCGACGCCCCCCGCCGACGCGACGATCGAGGCAGACGCGACGATCGCCTAGTTCTTGCGGCGGATTGCGGTGATGTAGCAGGAGCGCCGGCCCTCGGACCTGGCCTTGTGCTCGTAGCGCGTCTCGATCCAGCCCGGCCACGGCACCTGCCAGTCGGCGGCCCGCGTGGCGGTCCAGTCGAAATCAGGCGAACGCAGGAGCCGGGCAAGCGTCCACCCGCATTTGTCGTCGATGTCAGTCGCGAAGCGCAGCTCCGCGCCGGGGCGCATCGCGCGGGCGAGCTTGGCGAGCGTCTCGTCCGACAGGAAGCGGCGCTTGCGTTGGCGCCGCTTCGGCCAGGGATCGGGGTAGTAGACGAAGACGCGACCGAGGCTGCCGGCGGGCAGCCGTTCGATGATCTCGACGGCGTCGCCGCAATGGAAACGCACGTTGTCGAGATCTGCGGTGGCGAGGTCGGCCAGCGCGCGCGCGACCCCGTTCAGGAACGGTTCGCAGCCGATCAGCCCGACATCGGGATGGGCGGCGGCCGTGGCAAGCAGATGCTCGCCAGCCCCGAAGCCGACCTCGAGCCAGGTGTCGCGCATCGGCCGCACGAAGGCGCGGAAGGGATCGATGTCGCTAGAGGGATCGAGCGACAACTCAGGCAGGAGCGTCCGGACGAGTTCGCGCTGGTAGTGCGCGAGCGCCTTGCCGCTGCGGCGACCATAGAGCTTTCTGAACGCGAACGTCTGACCGGCTGTGTCGGAAATCTCGGTCAAGGCGACGTTTCTGTTCAGGCTGCGCCGCTTTCGGCAGCGGCCAATGTCCGATGAGATCGGACGGTCAGAGCTTGCTCAAAAGCTCGTTCATGGCGTCGAAATCTTCTTTGGTTGCGCCGGTGCCGGCTCCGATCATATCCATCTTCCGGCTGATCTCGCCGAGCTGCGCGGCAATGTACTCGAGCGCGACTGCGACGCGCGTCGAGGTGTCGACCGCAGCGCCGTTGTTGTCAGTGTGGCTCGGCTGGAATGGCTGGCTGGCCCATTCGGTGAAGATGTCTGTCTCACCCGCCATCGGCGCTCCTCCCTCAAGAAACGGGCGGTTAAGTAGCACGCATGTCGCACCCCGGATCGGATGCGACCGCGACAAACTGGCGCATCTTACCCGGCGGTGGCGTCGAAGGCCATGCCCGTCTGCTCGACCAGGAGACCGATCTCGTCCTGCGAGATGACGAGCGCCGGCGTGAGAACGATCGAGTCGCCCGCTTGCCTGACGACGATGTTTTTGTTCCAGAATCCGTCCTCGACCACGTCGAAGGCGCGCCGGCCCGGCAGGCCCGGCTTCGGCGCGAGATCGATCGCAGCCGTAAGTCCCACCGTCCGGATGTCCACGACGTCAGGCCGCCCGCGCAGGCCATGCACGGCGTCGGCGAACGCCGGCTCGAGCGCCCGCGCGCGCTCGAACAACCCCTCGTCGCGGTAGAGATCGAGCGTGGCGAGGCCGGCCGCGCAGGCGAGCGGGTGGGCCGAATAGGTGTAGCCGTGGGGCACCTCGATCGCGTGCTCCGGCCCGCGCATCAGCGTCTCGTGGATGGCGCGGCTGACGAGCACGCCGCCCATCGGGACCGTGCCCGACGTGACGCCCTTGGCGAAGGTGATCATGTCGGGGGTCACGCCGTAGCGCTCGGCCGCAAACGCGTGGCCGAGGCGGCCAAACCCTGAGATGACCTCGTCGAAGATCAGCAGGATGCCGTGCGTGTCGCAGATCGCGCGCAGCTTCTGCAGATAGCCCTTCGGCGGCGGCAGCACCCCCGTCGAGCCGGCCATCGGCTCGACGATGACCGCGGCTATCGTCGAGGCATCGTGCAACGCGACGAGCCGCTCGAGGTCGTCGGCGAGATGCGCGCCCCAGTCCGGCTCGCCCTTGGTGAAGGCCTGCTCGGCACGATTGTAGGTATGCGGCAGGTGATCGACCCCGGCAACCAGCGTCCCGAACAGCTTTCGATTGGCGACGATCCCACCGACGGCCGTGCCGCCAAAATTGACGCCGTGATAGCCGCGCTCGCGACCGATCAACCGCTGCCGCGTGCCCTGCCCGCGCGCAACGTGGGTCGCCAGCGCCAGCTTCAGCGCCGTCTCGACGGCCTCCGAGCCGGAATTCGTGAAGAAGACATGGTCGAGGCCGGCCGGCGCCAGCTCTGCGACGCGCGTCGCCAGCTGGAACGCCTTCGGATGCGCAAACTGGAACGGCGGCGAGAAATCGAGCTCGGCTGCCTGCGCCTGGATCGCCTCGACGATCGGCTTGCGGCCGTGGCCGGCGTTGCAGCACCAGAGCCCGGCGATGCCGTCGAGGATTTTGCGGCCGTCGGTCGAGGCATAGTACATGCCCTCGGCGGAGGCGATCAGCTTGGGCCGTGCCTTGAACGCGCGGCTCGAGGTGAACGGCATGAAGTAGGCATCGAGGTCGTTCGGCGCCGCGAGACTGGCGTTCGAGGTCAAGGCGAGGTGCTCCGATGCGCCAAGTCTGTATCCGATCGTCTACATCAGTGCTCGCATCGAGAGGTCAAGGGCCACCGCGACAACCCAGACAGGAGCACGGCGCAGGGCATGGACGCACAGACGCAAAGCCCGCTCGACCGCAAGGCGGTGGCGGCGGTCGTCCTCGGCAATGCGCTCGAGTTCTACGATTTCCTCGCCTATTCCTTCTTCGCCAAGGAGATCGGCGACGCCTTCTTCCCCTCCGGCAGCGACACCGGGCGCCTGCTCTCCGCGCTGCTGGTGTTCTGGGTCGGGTTCTTCTCGCGGCCGGTCGGCGCGGTCGTGCTGGGCGCCTTCGCCGACAAGGCCGGCCGCAAGCCGGCGATGCTGGTGACCATCGCGCTGATGGCGGCCGGCATGCTGATCATCGCGGCGACGCCGCCGTTCCGCACGATCGGCTGGGCGGCGCCGGCGCTCGTCGTGCTGGGCCGGCTGGTCCAGGGCTTCGCGCTCGGCGGCGAGCTCGGCCCGACGACCGCCTATCTCGTCGAGGCGGCGGCGCCGGGGCGACGCGGCCTGATGGCGAGCTGGCAGCTTGCGAGCCAGGGCGTCGCCCAGCTCTTCGCCGGCGGCATCGGCATCGTGCTGGCCTATGCCTTGAGCACGACGGCCATGCACGAATGGGGCTGGCGCATCCCGTTCGTCGTCGGGGTCCTGATCGTCCCGATCGGCATCGTCATTCGCAACCACCTGCCCGAGACCGCGCACTCCGACGAGACGCAGACGATGAGCGAGGTTCTCACGACGCTGTCGAGCGGCCACGCCAAGCTCCTCGTCGCCGGCTTCCTGATGATCATGGCCTCGACGGTCGCGACCTATGCCGGCATCAACATGCCGACCTACGCGAGCACCACCCTCGGCCTGTCGCTGAAGATCTCGGCCGCGGTGACCGTGGCGCTCGGCGTGACCTCCATCGTCTTCAGCCTGCTCGGCGGCTGGCTGGCCGACCGCATCGGGCGGCGCCCGCTGATGATCTACCCGCGGCTGGCGGTCGCGCTCTGCGCTGTGCCGGCCTTCGTCTGGGTCGTGCGCGATCGCTCGGCGGCGAGCGTCATCCTCGTGACCGTCCTGGTGTCGATCCTCACCAATTTCGCCAGCGCCGGCTCCATCGTCGGCATCCCCGAGGCGCTGCCCCGCGCGGTGCGCAGCACCGGCCTCTCGGTCGCCTATGCGCTCGCCGTCACGCTGTTCGGCGGCTCGACGCAATGGGTGATCAACAAACTGATCGCGGTCACCGGCGACAAGCTCGCCCCGGCCTACTATCTCGCCGTGACGGGCATCATCGGCGCGATCGCCGCATTCGCGATGCCGGAGACGCGGGGCAAAGACCTCGACTGAGCGAAATCTTTGGCCTGAGCCGGTCGCGTCCCCGCCGCCAAAAGTTGCCCAAGGGGCGATCAGTTGCCCGTCTCACGCGCATCTGCCCTGCACATCCCGCCCCTTTGCGGCGACGCAGCAATGCCTATTTGCAGTGCACCATGACCCAGATCGCCAGGCTCGCCATGCCGCTCCAGATTCCGATGTTGACGCTCCTGATGCTGGCGCTTGCCGCGTCGACGCTGCTGGCGCTGAAGCCCTACGCGCCGCCGCGCGCCGCCTATTCTGTGGCCAGCGAGACC
>CAZZZM010000020.1:1581-6369 GCA_964658465.1 uncultured Nakamurella sp. | reverse complement strand
GGCGTGTCGCGCTCCGGATCGACCGTGATGAACAGCGCGCGCGCCTTCTCGTCGTCGCCGAGCGCCTTGAACATCGAGGAGATGTCGGCGAGCGTCGTCGGGCAGACGTCCGGGCAGTGCGTGTAGCCGAAGAAGACCAGCGTCGGGTGCCCGAGCAGCGCCTTCTCCGTCACCGGCGCGCCGTCCTGCGAGGTCAGCGTGAAGGGCCCGCCGACCTCCGCGGCGCCCCGTGTGGCGGAGCCGTGCGGCATCAGCAGAGCAGCCGTGCCGAGGCCCGCGATGGCGAGGGACACGACGAGAGCGACGATCGTAAGGAGGCGGCTGCGCTGCATGACGCCGATATGGACCGGCTCGGCCCGGAAGGCCAGCGGGCTTCCAGCTGATACCTTATAGCCCTATATCGGGGCCGCGAAGCAGCCGGAGACGATGATGACCGAGATCCACGAGCAGCGGAACGAGGCGCAGGACGCGAAGATCCCCGTGACCGTGCTGACCGGCTATCTCGGCGCCGGCAAGACGACGCTGCTGAACCGCATCCTCTCGGAGCCGCACGGCAAGAAATACGCGGTGATCGTCAACGAGTTCGGCGAGATCGGCATCGACAACGAGCTCGTCGTCGACGCCGACGAGGAAATCTTCGAGATGAACAACGGGTGCATCTGCTGCACCGTGCGCGGCGACCTCATCCGCATCCTGGAAGGGCTGATGAAGCGGCGCGGCAAGTTCGACGCGATCATCGTCGAGACGACGGGCCTCGCCGATCCGGCCCCCGTGGCCCAGACCTTCTTCGTCGACGAGGACGTGCAGAAAAAGTCGCGTCTCGACGCGGTGGTGACGGTCGCCGATGCCAAATGGCTCTCGGCGCGCCTCAAGGACGCGCCAGAGGCGAAGAGCCAGATCGCCTTCGCCGACGTGATCGTGCTCAACAAGACGGACCTCGTCTCCGCCGACGAGCTCGGCGAGGTCGAGGCGCGCATCCGCGCGATCAACCCCTACGCCAAGCTGCACAAGACGCAGCGCTGCGCCGTGCCGCTCGACGCCGTGCTCGATCGCAACGCCTTCGACCTCGAGCGCATCCTCGAGCTGGAGCCGGCCTTTCTCGGCGACGAGGGCCATAACGACCACAATCACGACCACCACGACCACGCCCATGATAACCACGGTCATGGTCACGACCATCACGGCCACGATCACCAGCACCACGACCACGGCCATCTTAACGAGCACGACCACAATGGTTTGAAGCACTACCACGACGAGGAGATGGCCTCGCTGGCGGTGACCATCGACGGCGATGTCGACCCGGAGAAGTTCCTGCCCTGGATCCAGGATTACGTGCAGCGCGAGGGCGGCGACATCCTGCGCTCGAAGGGCATCCTCGCCTTCAAGGACGAGCCGCGCCGCTTCGTCTACCAGGGCGTCCACATGATGATGGACGGCGATCTCCAGCGCGAGTGGAAGCCCGGCGAGCGCCGCACCAGCCGCATCGTCTTCATCGGCCGGCACCTGAAGGAGGACGAGATCCGCAAGGGTTTCACCGCCTGCGCCGCCTGATCCGATGGTCGAGCAGACAACCTCGCTGACGCAGCACGTCGTCGCCTATGCGCCCGGCGCGCCCGTGCACGCCGCCGCTTTCCTCGACGGCACGCCGGCGCTCGCGCGCGACGACGGCACGATCACGCTCGGCGCCCCCGACGCGGCGCGCATCGTCGCGGCGCATCCCGACGGCGCCATCCTGGCCAGCGCGGCCACGCGCGCGACGCTCGTCACCGGCGGCGACGACGGGCTCGTCGTCGCGACGAAGGGCGACGGCACGACGACCATCCTGCACGACGCCAAGGGCAAATGGATCGACGCGATCGCCGCCCGCGACGACGGCGCCACCGCGTTCTCGACCGGCAAGCGCGTGTTCGCGCGCGATGCCAAGGGCACGCTGAAGGAGATCGCCGTCGCCACCACCGCGCGCGGCCTCGCCTTCGCGCCGAAGGGCTATCGCGTGGCGATCGCCCATTACAACGGCGCCAGCCTGTGGTTCCCCAACACCGAGACGGCGCCGGAGGTGCTCGAGTGGAAGGGCTCGCACCTCGCGATCACCTTCTCGCCCGACGGCCGCTTCCTCGTCACCTCGATGCAGGAGCCGGCGCTGCACGGCTGGAAGCTCGACGATCGCGCGCATATGCGGATGTCGGGCTACCCGTCTCGCGTGAAATCGATCGCCTGGGCCGCCGACGGCTTCTGGCTCGCGACATCTGGCGCGGACACCTGCGTCGTTTGGCCGTTCCGCGACAAGGACGGCCCGATGCGCAAGCCGCCGCGCGAGGTGGCCGGGCGTCGCGCCAAGGTCTCCAGCGTCGCCTTCAACCCGAAGGCCTTGATGCTCGCCGTCGGCTACGAGGACGGCTGGGTGCTGCTCTGCCGCCTCCTCGATTCGGGTGAGATGCTGGTGCATCGCCCGGACGTCGCGCGCGACGCGATCTCGGCGATGGCGTGGAGCGCCGACGGATCGCGGCTGCTGTTCGGCACCAGCGGCGGCGCGGCGCATCTGCTCAGCGTCCCGTCCTGACCCGCGACGGGGAAACATGGTAGGCTGGTCCCGCCGTCGACCGGAGGACTTGCCCGTGGATGTTTCCCCATGATCTTCCGCCGCATCGCGTTCTTCATCGCGGCGCTCTGCGGGCTCGCGATGACGCAACTGCCCGAGTTCGTCGAGCAGTATTGCCAGCGCCTCGGCGGCGCGATCGACGAGCTCGCCGCCGTGGTCGCCCGCTTCGATTCCGACAGCGCGCAGCACGGCCTCACGCAGAGCGCGGGCATCGATCGTCTGCATGCGAATGGCGACAAGTTCGTGCGCGAACGCGGCGACGAGATCCAGGACGACATCGCACGTCTTGCGAACCTGCGCGAGACGCAGGCGGCGTTCAAGAGCGAAGGTCCCATCGCCCGCATCGCGACCTTCGCGACGCATTACGACCAGCGGATCGCCCGCGGCGCCTACAACGATTTCGAGCCGGCGGTGCCGACGTCGCCCGAGGCGTTGGCGCTGGGCTTGTTCGGCTTCGTGTTCGGCGGCGGCGTCATCCATCTCACGGGGCATCAGGTGCGCCGACGCCGGCGCGAGCCCGTTACCACCCCGGCCTGAGCGATGTTTTGCGGCCACATCGAAGGCCAAAGCGCGCGATCGCGGGCGAGAATCGCGAAAGTCGACTCGCCTGTGGCATTGATCTGTCGATAAGTTGGCGGAAGCCTTCCTTAATGCCGCGCCTGTAGACGACGGTCGCAATGCACGATCACTACGACCGACTCGAAAATCGCCAGCCGGCGGCGCGCGAGACCGCGCTTTTTCGGGATCTCCGCCACCTCCTGTCGATCGCGCGTTCGCGCGCCCCGGCGCTGCGCGCGCAGCTCAAGGGGATCGACCCCGCGAGCCTGACGAACCGCGCCGCGCTCGCGAACGTCCCTCTGCGGCGCGTGTCCGACCTTCTCGCGGAGCAGAACGAGGCGCCGCCGTTCGGCGGCCTCGCCGCGACGCGCCTTGGCGCCCTCTGCCATGTCTTCCCGGCATCGGGGCGTCCGCTCACCCTCTCCGGCTGTGCCAAGGATTGGTGGGGGATGGGCCGCGTGCTCCACGCCGCGGGGCTGCGCAAGGGCGCGCCAGTGCTCAATTGTTTTGCCTACGACCTTTCTCCCTTCGGGCACATGATCGAGTCGGGCGCCCGGGCGATCGGCTGCCCCGTCATCCCGGCGGGCTGCGCCGACCTCGATCGCAAGCTCGACGCGATGCGCCGGCTGGCGCCGCGCTTCTTCTGCGGCGCCGCCAATCACCTCGGCGACCTGCTCGACCATGCCGAGGCGCTGGGCATCGGCACGACGAGCCTCGAGGCGGCGCTCGTTGCCTGCTGCGCCTCGCCTGGCAAGCGCAACGAGCTGAAGCTGCGCGGCGTCGCCGTGCGCCAGGTGCTGGTGACGGCCGAGCTCGGACCGATCGCCTACGAGAGCGGCACGACGCCCGGCCTCGTCGTCAACGAGGGGCTCATCCTCGAGATCGTCGATCCGCAGACGCGGCAGCCGTCGGCGCCGGGCGGCCAGGGCGAGATCGTCGTCACGCGGCTCAATCCCGACTATCCGCTGGTGCGGCTGGCGACCGGGCTGCGGTCCAAGATCCTGGCCCAGCCGTCGACCTGCGGACGCACCAACATGCGCATCGCCTGCCCGCGCGAGATGAACCCGACGAGCGTCGAGATCGACGACACGCGCGTGCACATCGCGCAGGTCCGCGAGATCGCGGCGCGCCACCCGGAGGTGACGCGCATCCGCGGCTACACGCGGCGCCCGCGCGACCGCGACGAGTTCGTCCTGCGCGTCGAGCATGCCGGCGACGGCACGACGCTCGACGAGAAGCTGCGCGAGACCCTGCGCGTCGTCACCCAGCTCTCCGGCACCGTCGAGCTGGTGCAACCTGGGACGCTGTCGGACGACGACGCGATGATCGTCGACGAGCGCCCGCTCAACTGAGGCTGATGGTTTGATCCCGAATGTCCTATCGGTCGCCGGCTCCGATCCGAGCGGCGGCGCGGGCATCCAGGCCGATCTGAAGACCTTCGCCGCGCTTGGCTGCCACGGCATGGCGGCGATCACCGCGCTGACGGCCCAGAACACCTGCGGCGTCTCGGCCGTCCATCTGCCGCCGGCCGACTTCGTCCGCGAGCAGGTGGCGATGGTCTTCGCCGACGTCGAGGTGGCGGCCGTCAAGATCGGCATGCTCGGGTCGGCGGCGATCGTCGAGGCGGT
>CAZZZM010000020.1:0-1481 GCA_964658465.1 uncultured Nakamurella sp. | reverse complement strand
GGACCGGCGGCCTGGCTCGTCAAGGGCGGCCACGGCGCCGGCGCCGGCGCGGACGACGCCCTCCTCGACGACGACGGCCTCCTTTGGCTCGAGGCGCCGCGGGTGGCGACGCGCAACACGCACGGCACCGGCTGCACGCTCTCGTCGGCGATCGCCGCCGGCCTCGCCAGGCGCGAGACCTTGCGCACCGCCGTCGCGGCGGCGAAATCTTTCCTCTCGGCGGCACTCGCCGGCGCCGACCGCCTTACGGTCGGCCGAGGCGCGGGACCCGTCGATCATTTCGCCGCCTGGCGCGGCGGGAGCGGCTGCGACGACGCGTGACCCTCGCAGTACATGACAGGCGGCGCCCCAGGCCCTAGGTTCAGGCTGCTGCAATCCGCATCAGAGGACCCGCGTGACCGCCGACGTCATCCCCCTGCACAGGCTCGAACCCGCCACCGGGACCTGCCCCGTCGCGGCCCCGCTCGGCTTTCCCAGGGCGAAGACCGGCGTCCTGCTCGTCAACCTCGGCACGCCCGACGCCACCGACTATTGGTCGATGCGCCGCTACCTGAAGGAGTTTTTGTCCGACCGGCGGGTGATCGAGACGCCGCGACTCGTCTGGTGGCCGATCCTCAACCTGATCATTCTCTCGGTGCGCCCGTCGGCCAAGGGGCGCGACTACGATTCGATCTGGAACAGGGAGCGCGACGAGAGCCCGCTGCGCACCATCACCCGCTCGCAATCCGACAAGCTCGCCGCCTGGATCGCCGAGGGTGGGCTGAGCGGCGCGCCCGGCCACGACGTCGTTGTCGAATGGGGCATGCGCTACGGCAATCCCTCGATCAAGCAGGGCATCAACTCGCTCGTCGCGCAGGGCTGCGACAAGTTCCTGCTGGTGCCGCTCTACCCGCAATATGCGGCGGCGACGTCGGCCACGGTCTGCGACAAGGCCTTCGAGGCCCTGGCCTCGATGCGGTTCCAGCCGACGATGCGCGTCGCCCATCCCTACTTCCAGTCGCAGGCTTATATCGACGCGATGGTGCGCTCGATCCGCGCCGAGCTCGCCAAGCTCGATTTCAAGCCCGAGGTGCTGCTCGCCTCGTTCCACGGCGTGCCGCAGGATTATTGCGACCTCGGCGACCCCTACCAGGGCCAGTGCATCGAGACCTGGCAGCGGCTGCGCCACGCGATGGGGCTCTCCGCCAACGAGTTCCGCATGAGCTTCCAGAGCCGCTTCGGGCCGGCCGAATGGCTGCAGCCCTACACCGACGAGACGATCAAGAGCATGGCCAAGGCCGGGGTGAAGTCGATGGCCGTCGTCGCGCCGGGCTTCGCCGCCGACTGCCTCGAGACGATCGAGGAGCTCGGTGTCGAGAACCGCGACTATTTCCTCGAGCACGGCGGCCAGCATTTCGCCGCCCTGCCCTGCCTCAACGATTCCGACATCGGCATGACGGTGATCGAGGACATCGTGCGGCGCGAGCTGGCGGGGTGGGTGT
>CAZZZM010000019.1:21628-22846 GCA_964658465.1 uncultured Nakamurella sp. | reverse complement strand
GTCACGGCGGCTGGCACGGTGGCGGCCATGGCGGCTGGCATGGTGGACACGGCGGCTTCCGTGGCGGGCTTGGGTTCCGCGGTGGCTACGGCCGGTACGGCGGCGGTTGGCGCGGCGGGTACGGCGGATACGGCGGTGGCTGGGTCGGGGGCTGGCGCCATTGCCCATGGCATTTCCACTGGGCACCGCGCCTCGGCCGCTGCGTGCGCAACTGGTAGATCACGCCCGAGAGGGGACGCCGATCGCGCCCCCTCTCCCCCTCCGCCTCGGTCGCCCTGCCGGCCGGCCCTTTTCCCGGCTCGCGCAAGCGACTAGATTGCCTCCCGTCGCCCTATCAGGCCGCCGGGACCCTCCATGACCTTCGTCGACGCCCTCGAGGCGCCTCATCGCAAGACCGGGCAGATCAAGCTGCACGGCGAGGCGGCCTTCGCCGCCATGCGCAAGGCGGGCCGGCTGACCGCCGAAGCGCTCGACATGCTGACCGCCCACGTGCAGCCGGGCGTCACCACCGAGGCGCTCGACGACCTGGTGTTCGAGTTCGCGATGGCGCACGGCGCCTACCCGGCCCCGCTCGACTATCGCGGCTATCGCAAGTCGATCTGCACCTCGCTGAACCACGTCGTCTGCCACGGCCTGCCCGAGAAGAAGCCGCTGCGCGACGGCGACATCGTCAACATCGACGTCACCCTGATCGTCGACGGCTGGCACGGCGATTCGTCGCGCATGTATCTCGTCGGCGAGGTGCCGCGGCGCGCCGCGCGACTCGTCGAGGTGACCCACGAGGCGCTGATGCGCGGCATCGCCGTGGTACGCGACGGCGCGACCACCGGCGACATCGGCGCCGCGATCCAGCAATATGCCGAGAGCGAGCGCTGCTCGGTGGTGCGCGACTTCTGCGGCCACGGGCTCGGCCGCCTCTTCCACGACGAGCCGAACATCCTGCACTACGGCCGCCGCGGCGAGGGCATCCCGCTGAAGGCCGGCATGCTGTTCACGATCGAGCCGATGATCAACCTCGGCCGCCCGCACGTGAAGGTGCTGTCGGACGGCTGGACCGCGGTGACGCGCGACCGCTCGCTCTCGGCCCAGTTCGAGCACACGCTCGGCGTGACGAAGGACGGCTGCGAGGTGTTCACCTTCTCCCCCGCCGGCCTGCACCAGCCGCCTTATGCCAGCGCCGGGTGAGGCTTGGTCCTCCCTTCTCCCGCCGGCGGGAGA
>CAZZZM010000019.1:11615-21528 GCA_964658465.1 uncultured Nakamurella sp. | reverse complement strand
TTCACCGGCCACCGCGAGCGGCTGCGCGAGCGCTTCCGCAAGGGCGGCGCGGCGGCGCTCGCCGACTACGAGCTTCTCGAATTGATCCTCTTCCGCGCCATGCCGCGGCGCGACGTGAAGCCGATCGCCAAGGCGCTGATCGCCCGTTTCGGCTCGTACGGCGAGGTGCTGGCGGCGCGCCCGGAGCGGCTGGCCGAGGTGGCCGGGCTCGGCGAGGCGGCGATCACCGAGCTGAAGATCGTCGAGGCGGCGGCGCGCCGGCTGGCGCTGGCCTCGATCGAGAAGCGCCGCAATCTCGGCTCGACGAGCGCCGTCATCGAATATTGCCGCACCGTGATGGCGTTCATCGGCCACGAGGAATTCAGGATCCTCTTCCTGGACAAGAAGAACCAGCTGATCGCCGACGAGGTGCAGGGGGTCGGCACGGTCGACCATGCGCCGGTCTACCCGCGCGAGATCATGCGCCGCGCGCTCGAGCTCGGCGCCAGCGCCCTGATCCTGGTCCACAACCACCCCTCCGGCGACCCGACCCCGTCGACCGCCGACATCGCGATGACGATGCAGATCGCCACGCTCGGCAAGGCGCTCAGCGTCGTCGTTCACGATCACCTGATCATCGGGCGTCAGGGCCACGCCAGCTTCAGGGGCCTGAAACTGATCTGACGGCGCGAAACAACGGCCACGTTGCAGTCAGCGCGTGCACGGAGTTTTAAGCCCGTTGGGGCAAAGTGCGCGAATGGAAGCGAAAGCTGCTGCAGTCACGCCCGAGGGCGCGTTGCGCGTGGCCGCCGGCCGTCTCGGCCGGATGGCGGCGCCGGCGACGCTCATGATCGGGGCCCTGCTGCCGGCCACCTCGCTGTGGATGTTCCGATTCGCCCCGTCGGCCTTCGGAGCGGATCCCGCCTCCGCCTTCCTCCTCGTCGCCGTGCCGCTGTCCTCGTTCCTCCTCGCCGTCTTCCTGTGGCGGGCGCGGTTCCGCATCCACCACCTCGAGGCCAAGCAGGCGGAGGCGATCCAGAACGCCGGGCTCGATCCGCTGTCCGGCCTGCCGAACCGGCTGTTCTTCGACAAGATCCTCGAGAGCGCGATCGCCAACGCCACCGTCGATGCGCCGATCGCGCTGATCGTCATCGACATCGACAAGTTCAAGAGCGTCAACGATTCCCACGGCCACCTCGCCGGCGACAAGCTGATCGTCGGCATCGCCGAACGCATCAAGCGGGTGATCCGCGAGGGCGATTGCCTCGCCCGCGTCGGCGGCGACGAGTTCGCGCTGCTGCTCACCGACATCGCCGCCGCCAAATGCGCCGCGACCGCGCATCGCCTGCACGACGCGATGATCGCCCCGTTCGACCTCGGCCGGGCCCAGGTCAACGGCACGCTGTCGCTCGGCATCGCGCTGTGCCCGCAGGACGGCGACAGCCGCGCGACGCTGACCCAGGCGGCAGATCTCGCGCTCTACCGGGCCAAGCACGAGGGCCGCAACCGCTTCGCCTTCTTCGACAAGACGATGGAGCAGAAGCTCCACCTCGGCATGACGATCGAGGACGACCTGCGCAAGGCGATCGCCAACGACGAGCTGACGATCTACTACCAGCCGCTGATGGCCGCGTGCGGCACCCGGATCCAGGGCCTCGAGGCGCTGGTGCGCTGGACGCACCACGAGCTCGGCCTGATGTCGCCCGAGGAATTCATCCCGGTCGCCGAGAGCCGCGGGCTCATCGTGCCGCTCGGCGAATGGGTGCTGCGCCGCGCCTGCGCCGACGCGCGCCGCTGGCCGGGCCTGCGCATGGCCGTCAACGTCTCGCCGGTGCAGTTCCGCCAGCGCGGCTTCGTCGACACGGTGCGCAAGATCATCGCCGCCAGCGGCATCGACCCGTCGCGCCTCGACCTCGAACTGACCGAGGGCGTGCTGATCCAGGATGCCGAGCAGGCCGAGAACGTCATCATGGAGCTGCGCGCGCTCGGCGTGCGCATGGGCCTCGACGACTTCGGCTCCGGCTATTCGAGCATGATCTACCTGCGCCGCTTCGCCTTCGACAAGATCAAGATCGACCGCGCCTTCCTCGAGACGATGGAGATGTCGGGCGAAGGCGCGATCATCCTCGAGTCGATCGTCTCGCTCGGTCATGCCCTCGGCCTGACGGTGACCGCCGAGGGCGTCGAGCACAGGGAGCAGGTCGAGTTCCTGCAGAGCCTCGGCTGCGACGAGATGCAGGGCTATTATTTCGACCCGCCGCTCACCGCCGACATGATCGACGAGCGGCTGTCGCTGGCGCGCTGGCGGGAGCCGGACGCCGCGGGCAAGGCAGCCAAGGCGCGCTCGGCGGCCTGAGGACGCCTAACGCGTCTTATCGGACGACAGCCCTCACACGACCGGCGGCCTCACGTGAGCCTCTCTCCGAGGCCGGAGAGACGCCGGCCGTTGCACCTCGCGTCAGTGGTTCGGCGCGTTGGCGCTGGCCGGCGTGGCGTCGGGCGCCGGGGCCGCTCCGCTGTGGCCCGCCGATCCCTGCTGCCCCGCCGCCGCCTTCTGCCCGGCCGCCTGCGCGGCGGTGGCCGCGGCGTTCAGCTTGATCGGCTTCTTCGGCGTGTCCATCGCGTTCACGTCCATGCCGGGCTTGATGATGCGGTAGAGCTGGAAATTCTCGCCCTCGTACATCGTCTTCAACTTGTCCGGCATCGGATTGTCCGAATCCTCGTCAGTGAACAGCAGGTAGACGTAGTCGTACTTCTTCAGCCAGTCGTGCCAGTAGCTCGAGTCATCGGTCGAGCGGCCGACCGCGTCGATCACCAGCTGGTCGATCGTCGGCGGCACGCCGTCCTCGGTGTCGACCATCTTCCGGTAGTCCGGACGCACGTGCATGATCTGCTTGCCGTTCGTCGTGAAGGCGGTGGTGATCAGCGCCTGCCGCTCGATGATCGCCAGCGACACCGCATGCACGAGGCCGAGATGCTCGACCTCGTTCGGCATGTTGTTGTCCATGTAGGCGACGAGGATCTTCGAGCCGCGCTGCACCTTGCGCAGCGATTCGCGCATCTCGAGCGTCGTCGGCTCGGCGTTGGCCCAGGCCATGTCGACCTCGGCGACGCGGGCGCCCAGCAGCCCGAGCGTGCCGACCAGGAACAGCCGGCGCACGAACTCCTGCCGCATCTCGACGCGGAAGCAGGCGACGACCATGAAGGCGATGGCGATCGGCAGGCGCTGGTCGGCGAGATAGCTCGCAAACAGCATGCGCGGCATCGCCATGTAGACGATCGCCCCGGTGACGGCGAGCGGCATCAGCAGCGGGTGCACCCGCAGCATGCGATGGCGCGCCGCCCAGACGCCGGCGACGACGACGACCGCGGTGAGCACGAAGGCGACGATGTCGGAATAGGTCTCGACCACGAAGATGAGGCCGTCGAGCTTGCCGAGCGAATCCCACTCCCATTCCTTGGCGTGTCCCCAGGTCGAGCTGGTCAGCAGGAAGGGCACGAGCAGCAGGAAGGGGAGGCCCGCCGCGCAGAACCTAAGCGCCCGCTGCGGCCACGGCGACCGGTCGACGGACAGCGCGAACCAGATCTCGAAGGCCATGAGCCCGAGCCCGTACACGCCGACCGCGAAGAGGTGGCAGAGGTAGAGCGCGAAGGCGATCGCCGCGGAGATGAGGTAGCGGTAGGGCCAGGGCCGGTTGCGCAGGTGGATCCAGGCGGCGAGGCCCCACAGCGACAGGCCGATGCCGAAGAAGTAGTTCATCACGCCGATCAGGAACATGTAGTTGTAGAGCAGCGGGAAGGCGACGAGCGGCAGCATCGACCACCGCTTGAACAGCGCGCGGTTCAACGCGAACGTCCCCGACATGATCAGCATGAAGATCGCGACGGTGAAGATCTGGCTCGCCAGATAGACGTTCACGTAGCGCGCGATCCACGGCACCACGATGTCCATCATCAGATTGGGCAGGATCTCCCAGTCGATCTCGTAATATTTGGCGAGATTCGGATTCTGGCCGTGGTCTGCGAGGACCAGCATGCGCGAGACGTGGTTGGCGTAATCCTCGAGCGGCGGCAGCGGATGCGTCAGCAGCGGGATGATCGAGATCAGCAGGAAGACGAAGAAGATCATCACGGCCTGGACCGCGCTCCACTCGCGCTTGGCGGCGGTGGCGCGCGACGGGCTGGCGCCGGCCTGGCTCGCGGGTGCGTAGATCGCGTCGATGCTCATCAATCTGTCCTGTCACGGCGCGAGACGAAGCCCGCACACCGCTCCCCTGCCCCCGCCGCGGCGGGCCGTACCATTTCGCGCCCGCTTCCACTGTGGGACCCGGACCACACCGGCGCAGCAATTACCTGCCCGCCTCTGCGACACCCCTGCAGCCCATGGGCGCCCCGCCTGTCTTGCATGGCTTGCGTGAATGGAAGCTGAGCGGCACCTGTATAAGCGTCGCGATCGCTCGACGACGGAACACCGGACGGAACCAGCGATCGGCCAAGCCTGTTCGGCGGCCGACGACCATAGACCTTAGACCATAGACCGGGCCCGACGATCATGCGCCTCTTCAACTGTCAGCATTGCGGGCAGATGCTGTACTTCGAAAACACGCGCTGCGAGCGCTGCGGCCGTCTGCTCGGTTTCCTTGCCGACGACGGTCAGACCCTGCACGCGATCGAGCCGGCCGGCCCGACCGACTGGCGCGCGCTCGGCATCGAGGGACGTACGTTCCGCTTCTGTGCCAATGCCGAGCACGACGTCTGCAACTGGCTCGTCGATGCCGGCTCCGGCCAGACGATGTGCGCCGCGTGCCGCCACAACCAGGTCATTCCCGAGCTGTCGGATGCCGGCAACAGGCTCGCCTGGCGCAAGATCGAGGCGGGCAAGCACCGGCTCTTCTACACGCTTTACCGGCTCGGCCTGGCGCAGACCATCGATCTCGGCGCGCCGCACGAGCCGCTGGTGTTCCAATTTCTCGCCGACTATCCCAACGTCGCCGGCGAGAAGGTGATGACGGGGCACGAGGACGGCGTCATCACGATCGCGCTCGCCGAGGCCGACGACGCCGAGCGCGAGCAGCGGCGCAAGATGATGGGCGAGCCCTATCGCACGCTGCTCGGGCACTTCCGCCACGAGGTCGGCCATTACTTCTGGGACCGGCTGGTGCGCGACGGCGGCAAGCTCGACGCCTGCCGCGCCGTCTTCGGGAACGACGAGGAGGACTATCAGGAGGCGCTTCAGCGCCACTACCAGACCGGCGCCCCTGTCGACTGGCAGGAGCATTACGTCTCGACCTACGCCACGTCGCACGCCTGGGAGGATTTCGCTGAGACGTGGGCACACTACCTCCACATCGTCGACACGCTCGAGATGGCTCAGGCCTACGACCTGCGGCTCGCGCCGAGCGCCGACCACGGCGACGAGTTCGCCGTGAGCTACGGGATCGACCCCTACGCGACGCAGGACGTCCACGATCTCGTCAGGGTCTGGCTGCCGGTCTCGACCGCGCTGAATTCGCTCAACCGCACCATGGGCAAGGAGGAACTTTACCCGTTCATCCTGTCCCCGCCGGTGATCGAAAAGCTCGCTTTCGTGCACGGGCTCGTGCGCGACGCCGTGGGCGAGCGGCGCCCACCGCAGGTAGCGTGACGCCAGCATCCCCCAAACGACATAGGAAATATAAGAAACACCTCAGTGGCGGTTTGCGGCAGGTAGCGTACATCAAATCCATCGTTTCCACCGCCTAACCAAGGGGTTTCACATGACCTGGACCGTGCCTGTCGTCGAAGAGATCTGCGTCGGAATGGAAGTCACCAGCTACGAGTCGGCTGACCTCGACGTTCTTTTCTAAGACGTTCTATCGCGATCAAAGAAAGCGCCCCTCGCGGGCGCTTTTTTGTTTGTGCGGCACGTGGCGTCCGAATCAACGCATGCCACGCGCGCGGCCGGCGTCGACAACCTCAAGTTGTCCGATCGTCCCCATTTGCGATCGGCGGCGCGTAGGCAAGGATGGCGCCTCACCTATTGTCGCGCCCATGGACACAGGCACGATCGTCATGCTTGCTGCGGTGGTGATCGGCCTCGTCGGAGCGGCCGTCGCCTTCTTTTGGCGTTCCTAGCGCTTAGGCCGGCAACCTCTATTTGCGCCGCGCCGTGTAGACGCTCGGCCAGTCCTCCGGCAGCGCACCGGGACACGCATCGAGCAGGGACGCCTCGAGCAGCGCGAAGGCGTGACCATCCCACAGCCATGAGGCGGAAGATCCGCAGTCGCCGAGCCCGCGGCCCTTGTCGAACGAACTCAGGACCATCGTCTTGGGGTCGAAGCCGACATTCTCGGCGACATTGTCGGCGGACTCGCCCTTGAGCATCGCCGGGCGCGGCAGCGCCACCGGCTTCGGCGCCCCCCCGCCGGCATCGACGATGTAGAGGGCGCTGGCGATGTTGTAGGCGCCCTGCGTGCAGGTCAGCGCGTACAGCGTGACGTCGGGGCCGAGGTGCCAGGCCTGCGCCTCGGACTGGTCGGCGACCGCCTCGGGATCGCAGACCGGCGTCGCGGCATCGATGAGCGCCTTGCCGATGGTCGGCTTGTCGATCGCGCTCGCGCCGTCGGCCGGCGCCGCCGTGACCACGGGCGCGGGGGGCGGCGGCGGGACCTGGCCGATCGGCGTCATGCCGCGCGCGACGAGCGCGGTCGGCGTCCCCTGCCGGCCCTGCTGCGCATCGATGAAGCGGAGCGCCGCCGAGAGCCCCTTGAGGTCGAGCGTGCCGCGCGTCGCCAGCACGGCATAGTCCAGCGTCGCGGCGTTGCGGATCGCATCGATGACGGCGAGGCTGGGCGCGCCTTCCGGCAGGTCGGCGACGAGGATGCTCGAGTCCTTGTCCGGCGCCTTGGCGGGGAAGGGGCCAAGCACCTGACGGTGCTCGTCGCTGCTCGCGACGAGGCGGAACGCCGGTGCGGCGCCCTTCAGCGGTTCCTGCGCGGCGAGCACGATCTTGACCTGCGGCGCGGCGGTGGCGCCGGCGTCGCGGGCGATGCGGATGTAAAAGAGATCGTCCGGCGCCGTCGCCAGCACGACGCAGCTGTTCAGATTGTTGCAGGTCGCCGTCCAGCCGTCGAAGGTCTTCGTCGCGACAGGTGCGTCCGCGCGCGCGACAGGGGCGGCGAGGCCCGCGACGACGGCCAGTGAGAGTAGCTTCGCAAGCGGCCGACGAATCATCTGGGCCTCAATAGAGCGGGTAGACCGCCTCGGCGACATAGGGACCGCCGCCGACGGAATCGCGCGAGGAGAACAGGGTGAAACGGTCGACCTCGAACGTGAGCGGGGCGATCCAGCCGCGTACGGCGAGGTAATTGGCCACCGCCATCGGCGTCGCCTGGCGCAGGCGCGCGAGCGTCACGTGCGGTGCGAACTTGCGCGTCTCGGCCGGCAGCCCGACGCGGCGGATGAGCCGCTCCTGCTCGGCCTGCAGCTCGACCAGCGGCGGCGACGGCCGGACGGCGGCGACGATGGCGCGCGGCCGGTCGCCGCCGAAGGCGTCGAGCCGGTCGAGCGTCACCTTGAACGCCTCGCGGCGGATGTCGCCCAGCAGCGCGTCGACGTCGCGCGCGGCGCGCTCGTCGACATCGCCGATGAAGCGCAAGGTGATGTGGTAGTTCTCGACGTCGATCCAGCGCGCGCCGGAAACGCCGCCGCGCATCAGCGACAGCTCGGTCGCGATGCTCTTCGGCAGCTCGAGGCCCGTGAAAAGGCGGGGCATGACGCAACCATCATCGTCGGCGGGCACAGACTCGGCGTCGGCCGATGCGACGCCGCGCTTCTCCCGCGCAATCCACCGCGACGCAAGACGACGGGGCTACTTATCCCCGCCCGGCATCGTCGTCGGCGCGACCTCGGCCGGGGCGGCCGCGGTGCGCTCGATCTTGGCGTCCTTGCGCAGGCTGACGATCAGCTCGCTCTGCGCCTTCTGGATCGCGAAGCGTTCGATCTGGTCCTTCACCTGGTCGAAGGTGGGGAACGGCTTCTGGCGACGGTCCTCGAGCTGGATGACGTGCCAGCCGAACTGCGTCTTCACCGGATCGGAGATCTGGCCCTTCTGCAGCTTGAACGCGGCCTCGGAGAAGGCCGGCACCATCTGCTCCTTGGTGAACCAGGGCAGCTCGCCGCCTTCGGCGCTCGGGTCCTTCGAGACCTCCTTGGCCACCTTGGCGAAGTCCTCGCCGCTCTTCAGGCGCTTCTCGACCGCCTGGGCATCGGCCTCCGTGGCGACGAGGATATGGCGGGCGTGCAGTTCCTCCTGCGGCTTCTGCTGCGCCTTGGCGTCGTCGTAGATCTTGTGCAGCGCCGCATCGGACGTCGAGCCCTTGGCGATCTGCGTCAGCATCGCCTCCATCAGCACCTTGTCCTCGGCATAGGTCATCTTCTGCGCGAAGTCGGGCGTCTGGTTCAGCTTGTCGGCCTTGGCCTTCTGCGCCACCAGCGTGCCGTCGATGAGATAGTCGAGCAGGTAGGTGTTGCGCGCCTTGCCCTTCAGCTGCTGCGGCAGGTTGGCGCCGATGTCCTCGGCCGCCATGTTGACGTCGAGCTGGGTGATCTTCTGGCCGTTGACGGTGGCGAGCAGCGTGTCGGGCGGCAGCGGCTTCTCGTCGGGCGCGGCGGGGGCGCCCATCGGCGCGGCACCGGTCTGGGCGACGGCGGGCGAGAGGGGAAGCGCGAGCGCCGCCGCGAGGACGAAGGGGCTCATCTTGATGATCATGGCGCGGCGTTCTCCCTGAAGTTTTGGCGTTTCCGCTTTTGCGCGGCAGCCCTGCAACAGGTCGCCCCTGGCCGCAAGTGAAATCGGGGACAGGGGTGCCGCGCGACAAGCACGCGGCATCGGCTCCGCACACCCTCGGCAGCCGCCTAAACGATTGTTCTCGAACGCCGAGCGGGCGCCGCGCTCAGGCGGCGCGGGCGATCTTCGCGCGCTGCAGCACGTCGAACGGCGCCACGAGATGCGTCTCGTCGTGCCTGCGCAGCCAGTCGGCGAGGCAATCCTCGGCCTCCTCGCGGCTCTCGCAGACATGCGCGGCGCCCATCCGATGGCCGTCGGCGTTCAGCCGCTCGATGATCCACTTGCCGCGGCGCTGCGAGAACCACACGTCGATCGTGTGGATGGCGCCGGCGTCCGGCTCGTTCGCTTCGATCCCGACGATGCGCACGGGTCCTGCTCCCTGGTTCAGGCAGAGGAGTCTGCCTGATTCGGAAGCCTCTGAATCCACGAGACCGCATTTCGTTGCGGATAAGTCGAGCGAGCCTACGCCGCCGACGCCTTCTCCTCCTCCTGCTCGTCGACCATGCGTTTGACGCCGGCGAAATCGAGCTTGCCGGAGCCGAGCAGCGGGATCTCCTCCACCACGCGGACGTCGGCCGGCACCATCACGTCGGCGGCGCCGCGCAGCTTGGCGAAGGCGGCGAAGTCGCCGCGCGTCGCGCCCTTGTGGCGGGTGAGCAGGATCACCCGCTCGCCCTTGCGCTGGTCGGGCACCGCGGCGGCCGCCGAGATCTCGTCCGGCCACAGATGCGCAGCCAGGTTCTCGATCGCCGCCAGCGACACCATCTCGCCAGCGATCTTGGCGAAGCGCTTGGCGCGACCCTTGATCGTGATGAAGCCCCTGTCGTCGACGGAGACGATGTCGCCGGTGTCGTGCCAGCCGTCCGGCGGCGGCTGCAGCTCGCCCGGCCGATCGTCCTTCAGATAGCCGAGCATCGTGTTGGGGCCGGAGACGACGAGCTTGCCGCCATCCTCGATGCCGGGGACCGGCTCGAGACGCATCTTCATGCCGGGCCACAGGCGGCCGACCGTGCCGACCTTGTTGAACATCGGCGTGTTGCACGAGAGCACCGGCGCCATCTCGGTGATACCGTAGCCCTCGAGGATGCGGACGCCGAACTTCTCCTG
>CAZZZM010000019.1:0-11515 GCA_964658465.1 uncultured Nakamurella sp. | reverse complement strand
CGCGTGGAACAGCGGCAGCGCGTTGAACACGATGTCCTCGCGCCCGAAGTCGATCATCGAGCGGGCCTGCGCGGCGTTCGACAACATGTTGCGGTGAGAGAGCACGACGCCCTTCGGCTTGCCTTCGGAGCCCGAGGTGAAGAGCACCGCGGCCGGCTCGTCGGCGCCGCCGAACGGCCCCTTCGGGCGCACCAGCGGCTTCTTCCAGTTGAGCAGGCCGCGCAGCTTGTCCGGCGTCGTGATCTCGGCGCGGACGTCCTCGAGATAGACGAGCTTGAACACCTGCCCGATGTCGGCGACGAGCTTGTCGAGCTTGCCCTTCTCGACGAAGGCGCGGGACGTGATGATCGTGTCGAATTGCGCCGCCTTGCCGGCCGACTTGATCGCCGCCGCGCCGGCGGAGAAGTTGACCATGGCGACGACGCGACCGGCCGACATCAAACCAAGCAGGGTGACGACGCAGCCGACCGACGTCGGCAGCATGACGCCGATCCTGCCGCCCGCCGGGACCAGCGGCATCAGCTTGGCGCCGAGCACGCGGGCCCCGATCAGCGTGCGCTTGTAGGTCATCGGGCCGGCGATCGGGTCTTCCAGCGCGACGTGCTTCGGCCCGTGCTCGAGCGCCGCGTCCACCGTCATCTGGAAGATGGTGCGGTCGGTCGAGGTGGTGCGGAACACCATCTCCGACATGATGTCGTAGAGCGCCGCGCCGGCCGCCTGACGGCGAAGGCGACCCTTCAGATGATCCGGCACGCTGACGCGCTGCGGCTCGAGCACCGTTACCTTGATGCGCGGGAACAGGCTGCGGTTGACCTGCGCGCGGGTCAGGTAGGAGAAGCGCGATTTCTCGGCGCCCTGGATGCGGACGGGCACGACCGGCACGCCGCACTTGTCGGCGATGAGGCCGGGACCGTCGTAGACCTTCATCAGGCTGCCGGTCCGGGTCAGGCGCCCCTCCGGGAAGATCACCAGCGTCGCGCCGGCCTTCACCTCGTTGATGAGCTGGCGCGTGGCGAGCGGCCGCGTCGGGTCGAGCGGCAGCGCGTGCATGAACTTGACGACCGGCTTCATCCACCATTTCTGCGCGAATTGGTGGTCGATCGCGAAGACGGGGTCGTTGTCGAGGATCGAGAAGGCGATCTCGGCGTCGAGCAGGCTGACGTGGTTCAACGCGATGATCGCGTTGGGGCCGGCCTTGGCGACGTTCTCGATGCCCTCCACCTCGAGCCGATAGACGACGCGGAAGACGATCGCCGCGAAGTCGCGCAGCGGGTTGGTCGGCAGGATCTTGAAGATCCAGGCCGAGGCGAGCAGCGCGCCGACGCCGAGCGTGGCGAAGATCGTCGCGATCGACCAGCCGAACGACTGGAGCCCGGCGACGGTGAGCGAGCCCAGCACCATGAACAGCGCCGAGAGTACGTTGACGCCGGCGATGATGCGGGCGCGGTGATCGGCCGGAGCCCAGGCCTGGACGGCCGCGAAGGCGGGCACGACGAAGAGGCCGCCTCCCACCGACACCAGGAACAGGTCGATGCCGACGTGCCAGGCATGCCAGTGATGGAAGAAGGCGGAAACGCCCGTCAGCCCCGTCGGCGTCGGGCTGCCGTGCAGCACCAGCGCGAGATCGAGCGACACGAAACCGATGAGGATCGCCGCGAGCGGCGTCGGCAGCATCAGGGTGCGGCCATCGACGAGCCAGGAGGCGAGGCCGGAGCCTGCGGCGATGCCGATCGCGAAGACGGCGAGGTAGACGGGGACGACGAGTTCGTCGCCGCCGAGAACGCCCTTCACCATCGGCGGCAGCAGCCCGAATACGATCGCGCCGATGAGCCAGAACAGGCTGACGATGATCGCGCCGTGCCACAGCCGGCGATCGTTCTTGAGGTCGCGCATGATGTGGTAGGTCGAGCGCACGAAATTGTAGTCGACCTTGAGATGCGGCGCGCCCTGCCCGGTGCGCGGAATCGCGAGCGCCGCGAGCCAGCTCAGCGCCGCGAAGCCGAGCGTGAGCAGCGGCAGCCACATGGTTTTGCCGCCGTACTTCTCGGCGAGCGTCGCGGCGAAGGTGCCGGCGATGATGGCGATGAAGGTCGCGCCCTCGACGAGCGCGTTGCCGGCGGGCAGATCGTGCACCGAGAGATGATCCGGCAGGATGCCGTACTTCACGGGCCCGAACAAAGCCGACAGCACGCCGAACAGCGTCAGCGCGACGAACAGCAGCGGCAGCGAGTCCATCAGGAAGCCGGCCGAGGCGATCGCCACGGCGCCGAACTCGACCAGCTTGATGCGCTGCGCGACGACGGCCTTGTCGTAGCGGTCGGCGATCTCGCCGCCGATCGCCGACAGGACGAAGGACGGCAGGATGAACAGCGCCGTGGCGAGCTGGATCAGCGGGTCGGCATGCGCCACCGCGATCGGGTAGAGCAGCAGCGAGATGACGGCCATCTTCAAGAACGAATCGTTGAAGGCCGAGAAGAACTGGCACCAGAAGAGCGGCGCGAACTTGCGGCTCTTCAACAGCGTGCGGCTCATGGGGACACCTCGGCTCGATCTACGATCGCTTGTAGTCGGCGGCGCCGGCCTTGCGAACCCCGGCGACAGTGGTATGAACGCCGTTCAAATGCCTGTATCGCAACCATGAACGATGTTCAAGAAGAAAAACTCGCGCCGAGGTCCCGCCTCGAGCAGCGCGAGCGGCTGATCCTTTGCGCCGAGACGGCGATTGGAACGCACGGCCTGCCCGGGCTGCGCGCCCGCGATCTGGCCCGCAGCGCCGGCGTATCGCTGGGCGCGATCTACAATCTGGTCGAGGATCTCGACGAGCTGACCCTGCTCGTCGGGCAGCGCACGATGGGCAAGCTCGACGCCGCGCTGCGGCGGGCCGAGGGACAGGACGGCGACGTCGGCGTTCAGCTCGTCGCCTGGGCGCGCGCCTACGCGGCCTTCGCGGCCGATCACCACGAGCTGTGGCGCGCGCTGTTCGAGTTCCGGATGGCCCATCCGCGCGACTTCCCCGCCTGGTTCGCCGACGCGCAGATGCGGCTCTTCGCGCGGCTCGAGGTGCGGCTCGCACCTCTCGTGCCGTCGCTCGACGGCGAGCGGCTCCAGGCACGGGCGCGAGCGCTCTTCGCGGCGGTGCACGGCATCGTGTCGCTCGGCATCGAAGGCAAGCTCGTCGCACTGCCGGCGGACGCGATCGACGCCGAGCTGGTCGCGTTCATCGAGACCTATGTCGCGGGGCTGCGCCGCACCGGAACGCCGAGCCCGGCCGCCTAGGAAGGCCGCCGATCTCGCGCGGCTTCAGCGCCCAGAAACGACCTCCCTGGAAACGCTGGCGCGCGCGAAAAAATTCCGCAATGAAGCTTGGCCGGACGCATCCGGTGCCAGAGCCCCGCCCGCGTGTCCCTGATCCTCACCCTCTACCATCACCTGCAGCTGAACATCCTGCTGCCGTTCCACCTCGCGCTCGCGACGGCGGTGACGATGCACGCGCTCCTCCACAAGCGCGACGTCGGCGCAGCGCTCGGCTGGATCGGGCTCTCCTGGCTGGCGCCGTTCGTCGGCGGCTTTCTCTATTTCGTGGCCGGCATCAACCGGGTGCGCCGGCGGGCGCAGCGGCTGCGCCGGCGGACCCGCACGCGGCGCCAGGCGCAGGAGATCGACGAGGACCCCAACGACGACCTCGAGCCCCTGCAGCGCGGCGTCACCCGCATCTCGCGCCGCCCGCTCGAGATCGGCAACGCGTTCGAGGTCTATCAGAACGGCGACGAGGCCTATCCGCCGATGCTGGCGGCGATCGAGAGCGCGACACAGTCGGTCGGGCTTTCGAGCTACATCTTCGCCACCGACAAGGCGGGGATGCGCTTCGTCGAGGCGCTGGCCGCCGCCAAGGCCCGTGGCGTCGAGGTGCGCGTCATCATCGATGGCGTCGGCGGCAACTGGATCTTCTCCAACGCCTACCGCGCGCTGAAGAAACGCGGCGTGCCGGCCGGGCGCTTCCTGCATTCGCCGCTGCCGTGGCGGATGCCGCTCGTGAACCTGCGCTCGCACAAGAAGATCCTCGTCGTCGACGGGCGGATCGGCTTCACCGGCGGCATGAACATCCGCGACGACAACGTGATGGCCTCGAAGCCGAAGCATCCCGTCGCCGACACGCATTTCAAGGTGACGGGCCCCGTCGTCTCGCAGCTCGTCGACGCCTTCGCCGACGACTGGACCTTCGTCACGCACGAGGACCTCGAAGGCGACGCCTGGTTCCCCGATCTGTCGATCGCCGGCGCCGCCAAGGCGCGCGTCCTTACCTCGGGACCAGACCAGGACCTCGAGAAGATCGAGTTCTGCGCGATGCAGGCGATCGCCTGCGCCCGCGAGACCATCGACGTGATGACGCCCTACTTCCTGCCCGACGACCGCCTGCTCACCGCGCTGTCGCTCGCCGCGATGCGCGGCGTGAGGGTCAACGTCGTCATACCCGCGCAAAGCAACAAGCGCGTCGTCGACTGGGCGACCCGCGCCAATATCGGCACGCTTCTGAAGGACGGTGTGCGCGTGAAGCTTGGCGCCCCGCCCTTCCGGCACTCGAAGGTGATGGTCGTCGACAGCGAGTGGTGCCTGATCGGCTCGGCGAACTGGGACCTGCGCTCGTTCCGGCTGAACTTCGAGCTGTGCATGGAAGTGTACGACGAGTCGCTCGCCCTCGGGCTCAAGCGCTTCATCTCGCACCAGGGCAGCGAAGCGCTGACCGACAAGCAGCTGAAGGCGCGCAGCCTGCCGGTGCGGCTGCGCGACGCCGGCGTCCGGCTGATGATGCCGTACCTGTAGGCCTCAGCCCAGCGTGAAGATCATCGTCGACAGCGGCGGCAGCGTCAGGACGATCGACTGCTCTTCGCCGTGCGACGGCACCGGCTCCGAGTCGACGCCGCCCATGTTGCCGACGTTGGAGCCCGCGTAGACCTCGGCGTCGGTGTTGACGGCTTCCTTGTAATGGCCCGCGTGCGGGACGCCGATCCGGTAGTTGGTGCGCGGTACCGGCGTGAAGTTCGACACCGCCACCGCCGTCTCACCATGCTCGCCGAAGCGCGCGAAGGCGAACACGGAATTCTCGATGTCGCCGCCGACCAGCCATTTGAAGCCCGAGGCATCGCAGTCGCGCTCGTGCAGCGCCGCCGTCGCGCGATAGGCGTGATTGAGGTCGCGCACCAGGCTCTGCACGCCCTTGTGCTCCGGGATGTCGAGCAGGTGCCAGTCGAGCGACGTGTCGTGGTTCCACTCGCTCGGCTGGGCGATCTCGCAGCCCATGAACAGCAGCTTCTTGCCGGGATGGGCGAACATGAAGCCGAGATAGGCGCGCAGGTTGGCGAAGCGCTGCCACTGGTCGCCCGGCATGCGGCCGAGCAGCGAGCCCTTGCCGTGCACGACCTCGTCGTGGCTGATCGGCAGGATGAAGTTCTCGGAGAAGGCGTAGAGCAGCCCGAACGTCATGTCCGAGTGATGATGGCGGCGATGCACGGGATCGTTCTGGATGTAGCGCAGGGTGTCGTGCATCCACCCCATGTTCCACTTGAAGCCGAAGCCAAGGCCGCCGTTGAAGGTCGGCTGCGAGACGCCCGGCCACGCCGTCGATTCCTCGGCGATGGTGACGATGCCCGGCGCCGCCTGATAGGCGACCTCGTTCATCTTGCGCAGGAAGGCGATCGCCTCGAGGTTCTCGTTGCCGCCGTACTGGTTGGGCACCCACTCGTTCGCCTTGCGCGAATAGTCGAGGTAGAGCATCGAGGCGACGGCATCCACGCGCAGGCCGTCGAGGTGGTACTGGTCGAGCCAGAAGCGCGCGTTGGCGATGAGATAGGCCTGCACCTCCTTGCGCCCGAAATTGTAGATGTAGGTGCCCCAGTCCTGGTGGAAGCCCTGGCGCGGGTCGGCGTGCTCGTAGAGATGCGTCGAGTCGAAGTTGGCGAGCCCGTGCGCGTCGTTCGGGAAATGCGCCGGCACCCAGTCGAGGATGAGCGCGATGCCGGCCTCGTGCGCGGCGTCGACGAAATAGGCGAAATCCTCGGGCGACCCGAACCGGCTCGTCGGCGCGAACATCGAGACCGGCTGGTAGCCCCACGAACCATCGAACGGGAACTCGGTGATCGGAAGCATCTCGATATGCGTGAAGCCCATGTCCTTCACGTAGGGGATCAAACGATCCGCCAGCTCGCGATAGGTGAGCTTGCGGTTGCCCTCCTCCGGGATGCGCGCCCAGGAGCCGAGATGCACTTCGTAGATCGAGATCGGCTTCTGGCGATCGTCGCCGCGCGCGCGCTCGGCGAGCCATGCCGCGTCGTGCCACTCGTGCCGCGGCAGGCCGTGCGCGACGGAGGCCGTCGCCGGCGGATGCTCGGCGGCGAACGCCACCGGGTCGGCCTTCAAAGGCACCTGCTGACCGCCGTGGCCCTTGATCTCGAACTTGTAGTGCGTGTCGAGCGCCAGATGCGGGATGAAGATCTCCCACACGCCGACATCGTAATGGCAACGCATCGGATGGCGGCGGCCGTCCCACGAATTGAACTCGCCGACGACGCTGACCGCCTGCGCGTTCGGCGCCCACACGACGAAACGGATGCCCGGCAGCTTGGCGTGGGTGATCGGATGCGCGCCGAAGATGTAGTAGAAGACCGTGTCGTTCGAATGGGTGATCGCGGCGATGTCGTAGTCGGCGAGCGCCGAACCGAGCGCGTAGGGGTCGAAGAGGACGTGGCCGAAATTGTCCTGCGTGACCCTGATGCGATACCCCGGCCGCTCCTTGGACGACACGCGCGCGACGCGGAAACCGGCCGGATCGACCGTCCCGAACGGTGCGAGCACGGCATCGTCGTGATAGCCGATCGCCTCGACCTTCTCGCCCCACGGGACGAACGCGCGGATGTCCCACACGCCCGGTGCCACCTCGTGCGGCCCGAGCACCGAGAAGGGATCGCCGTGCGTCGCGGAGACGATCGCCGCCACCGCGCCGCGGTCGACGCATTCCGATGGCGTGCGATGGAAAGCCCCTTGCGACTGATCGCCTTTGGACAGATCGCCTTGGGTCAGGTCCGTGCTCGCCGTCATGCAGCCTCCGCGACATAGTCCAGAATGGTCAGGACGCCTTCGATCGGAATGTCGATCCAATCAGGGCGGTTACCGGCCTCGTAGTCGACCTCGTAGAACGCCTTCGAGAGCGTATAGAGGATGAGGAGGCGACGCTGCGTCGCCTCGTCGTCGATCCAAATCGGGCTGTCCTTCGCCGATTCCATGTAGGCGTCGACGAAAATCTGCGAAAACTCGATCAGTTCCTCGTTCAACTTCGACGAGATCTCGGGCAACCGCTCGGCGATGCGGCGGCGTGCCGTCGCCACGGCGTAGGCGAAGCTTCGCAGCATGCCGGCGACGTCGCGCAGCGGCGAGGCCTTCATGCGGCGTTCCTCGAGCGTGCGCGCCGGCTCGCCCTCGAAGTCGATGATGACGACGTCGTCCTTCACCACCAGCACCTGGCCGAGGTGATAGTCGCCGTGGATGCGCGTCTTGATGGCGCCCACGGGCTCGGCCGCGCAATGGTCGATGAGATCGTAGGCCTCGCGCTTGCGCTCGCGCAGCCGCGCCGCCAGCGCGCGGGCGTTGTCGCTCGCGCCGTCGCTCAGCTTGTCGAGCCGCGCGAAGGCCTTGTCGGCGAGAGCGCGGGCGTCGCGGGCCGCCTCCTCGACGTCCGCGAGCGTCAGCGGCTCGGCGGCGAAGGCGGCGTCGTCGGTCTCCGTCGCCAGCGCCTTGTGCATCTCGGCGGTGCGGTGGCCGAGCCGCCGCATGTGCGGCGTGTAGGCCTCGAAGCCCTCCTGCGCCGCAGCGAAGCTCTGCGTGCCGGAGAAGGCCATCGCATCCATGATGCGGGTCAGCACGTTGAGCGTCCAAGTCCAGGCGTCGCCCTGGTTGCGCACGAAGCGCTGCAGCACGGCGATGGCGGTGACGACGCCGTCGGCCGAGACGTGCTCGACCACGCCGAGCGTCGGCGGCGCGTTGGTGAAATGCGCGACGTCGGTAAGGAAACGGCCGATCTCGACCTCGGGGTTCGCCCCGGGCTGCAGGCGGCGATAGACCTTCAGCGCCATGCGATCGTCGATGTTGATCGACGAATTCGATTGTTCCGCCCCCATGCGGCGGATGCCGGCGACGTCGACCGGCTCCTCCTCGTCGAGCAGCGGCGACTTGGTGAAGCGGATCTCGCCGCCCTTCGCCGTCTTCAGCGAGCCCTCGATGCGCAGCGCGTTGATCAGCGCGGCCGCGAAATCCGGGGAGGCATCGGCATCGTAGAGCAGGCCCATGCGCGCGGCGCGGCGCAGGCGCGCCACCGCGAACGGCGTCAGGCTCTCGTCCTCGTCCGAGAAGAGATCGGCGGCGAGCGGCATGAAGTAGAGCTGCTCCTCGCCGCGCCCCACGGGCACGGAGACGATTGGCATCATGTAGCGCCCGTGCGGCGGCTCGCGCAGCACGGTGTAGTCGCGCACCGACACCTGCGGGATGCGTGTGCCCTTGGCGGCGAACCAGCGCTTGGTCTGAAGATAGCTCGGCGCCGCCGTGGTCTCGAACATCTTCAGCTCGCGCCCGGCGAAGATGTTCTCCAGCGGCCCGGCGGCCACGAGCGTGAACAACTCCGGCAGGAAGGCCGAGGAGATCTTGCCGTCCTCGCTCACCTTCTCGAGCCGGAACCAGTAGAAGCCGTAGGCCGGCAGCGTCAGCAGGTAGGGCAGCTCGCCGATGCGCGGAAACGACGTGCCGGCGGTAAGCTCGGTGAGCCCCGTGCCGTCGTACTCGCTCATATCGAGCTCGACGGCCTGCGGCGCGTTGGACACGTTCACGACGCAGAGGATCGATTCGTCGTCGAGCTCGCGCAGATAGGCGAGCACCTTGCGGTTCTTCGGATAAAGGAACTTCAGCGCGCCGCGGCCCATCGCCTTGTGCGACTTGCGCACGACGATCATGCGGCGCAGCCAGTTGATGAGCGAGGTCGGGCTCGCCAGCTGCGCCTCGACGTTGACGGCCTGGAAGCCGTAGGTCGAATCCTGGATCGTCGGCAGGAACAGCTTTTGCGGATCGGCGCGGGAAAAACCGCCGTTGCGGTCGACCGACCATTGCATCGGCGTGCGCACGCCGTCGCGGTCGCCGAGGTAGATGTTGTCGCCCATGCCGATCTCGTCGCCGTAGTAGAGGCACGGCGTGCCTGGCATCGAGAGCAAAAGCGAGTTCAGAAGCTCGATCTTGCGACGGTCGTTGTCGAGCAGCGGCGCCAGGCGGCGGCGGATGCCGAGGTTGATGCGCGCACGCTTGTCGGCGGCATAGAACTTCCAGAGATAGTCGCGCTCCTTGTCGGTGACCATCTCGAGGGTCATCTCGTCGTGGTTGCGCAGGAAGATCGACCATTGGCAGCCCTCCGGGATCTCCGGGGTCTGGCGCATGATGTCGGTGATCGGGTGCCGATCCTCCTGCGCCAGCGCCATGTAGATGCGCGGCATCAGCGGGAAGTGGAACGCCATGTGGCACTCGTCGCCGTCGCCGAAATATTGCGCGGTCTCCTCGGGCCATTGGTTGGCCTCGGCGAGCAGCATGCGGTCCGGATAGTCCTTGTCGACGGCCGCGCGGATGGTCTTCAGCACCGCATGCGTCTCGGCGAGGTTCTCGCAGTTCGTGTTCTCGCGCTCGACCAGATAGGGGATCGCGTCGAGCCGCAGCCCGTCGACGCCGAGGTCGAGCCAGTAGCGCATCACGTCGAGCACCGCCTCGATCACCTTCGGGTTGTCGAAGTTGAGATCGGGCTGGTGGGAATAGAAACGATGCCAGTAGAACGCCTGCGCTTCCTCGTCCCACGTCCAGTTGGACTTCTCGGTGTCGAGGAAGATGATGCGGGTGTCCTTGTACTTCTCGTCGGTGTCGGACCAGACGTAGAAGTCGCGCGCCGCCGAGCCCTTCTTGGCGAGCCGGGCGCGCTGGAACCAGGGGTGCTGGTCCGACGTGTGGTTGATGACGAGCTCGGTGATGACGCGGATGCCGCGCTCGTGCGCCGCCCTGACGAAGGCCTTGAAGTCCTTCGCCGTGCCGTAGGACGGGTTGATGCCGCGATAGTCCGAGATGTCGTAGCCGTCGTCGCGCAGCGGCGAGGGATAGAACGGCATCACCCAGATCGCGGTGGCGCCGAGCTCGCGGACGTAGTCGAGCTTCTGCGTGACGCCGACGAAGTCGCCCATGCCGTCGTTGTCGGCGTCGAAGAAGCTCTTCACGTGCAGCTGATAGATGATCGCGTCGCGATACCACTGCGTGTCGTTGCGATCGATCATTGGCCGCCTTTCCAATCCGCCGGCGGCGACAGCCGCCACACGATCGCCGAGCGCTCGTAGGGATCGAGCGCGATCTGATTGACCTTGCCGTAGAGCGTGAACTTGTAGCCCCCGAGTAGGTCCTCGACGTCGACGGACCCTGAGTCCGGCAGTCCCCATTCCCACAAGGGGATCTCGTAGGCGCATTCCTGACGGTTGCGCGGATCGAGGTTGACCATCACGAAGATGCAATTGGTCTTGTCGGGGGTGAATTTCGCATAGGCGATGATGTTGTCGTTGTAGGCGTTGAGGCGCACCGCGTTGCGGAAGTCGTGCAGCGCCGGGTTCTCGCGGCGGATGCGGTTCAGGGCGCGGATGTAGTCCTTGATGTTGCCCGGACGGTCATAGTCCCACACCCGGATCTGGTACTTCTCCGAGTCGAGGTACTCCTCCTTGCCAGGCAGCGCACGCGCCTCGCACAGCTCGAAGCCAGAGTAGACGCCCCAATTGCCCGACAGCGTCGCCGCAAGCGTGGCGCGCACGAGATGGGCGGCACGCCCCCCGGTCTGCAGATAGGGCGGGTTGATATCCGGCGTGTTGACGAAGAAATTGGGACGGTAGTAGTCGCCCATCTTGCCGGCCAGCTCGGCCATGTATTGTTCGATCTCCCACTTCTCGTTGCGCCACGTGAAGTAGGTGTAGGACTGCTGGAAGCCGACCTTGGCCAGCTCGCGCATCATCGGCGGCCGGGTGAAGGCCTCGGCGAGGAAGATCACGTCGGGATATTGCCGGTTGATCTCGGCGATCACCCACTTCCAGAACGGGATCGGCTTGGTGTGGGGGTTGTCGACGCGGATGATGCGCACGCCCTCGCGCACCCAGAACAGCATGTTGTCGCGCAGCTCGCGCCACAGCGACGGCAGCGAGGCGCCGTAGAACTGGACGTTGACGATGTCCTCGTACTTCTTCGGCGGGTTCTCGGCGTACTGGATCGTACCGTCGGGCCGCCACTGGAACCACTCGGGATGTTCCTTGATCCAGGGATGGTCCGGCGAGCACTGGATCGCGAAGTCGAGCGCGATCTCCAGCCCATGGTCCTTCGCCGCCGCGACCAGCGCGCGGAAATCCTCGATCGTGCCGAGCTCCGGGTGGATCGCGTCGTGGCCGCCGTCCGGCGAGCCGATGCCGTAGAC
>CAZZZM010000018.1:4837-22999 GCA_964658465.1 uncultured Nakamurella sp. | reverse complement strand
AGCAGCCGCCCCTCGAAGGAGAACACCAGCGTGCCGTCGGCGGCGTGGCCGGTGTTCTCGGTCAGCACCATGCCCCAGTCGGAGCGGCCGGCGCGGCGCAGGCCGGTGATGCGCAGCCCGTAGGTGATGTCGTCGCCGGCGCGCACCGGGCGCAGCCAGCGCATGTTGAGGAAGCCGGGGGACGGGCCGCCAACCGCCGCCGGCAGGCCGGCCGCGGCGCGCGCCTCGCTCGAGCGCGTCCGGGCGGCGATGTAATGGCGCATCCAGAACGCCGCCGTCTGCCAGCCGGAGCAGACAAGGCCGCCGAACGGGCTCGCCGCCGCCGCTGCCTCGTCGATGTGGAACGGCTGCGGATCGTAGAGCCTGGCGAAGGTTTTGATGATCTCCGGCGTGAAGCGCTGCGTGCCGAGCGTCGCGGCGAGGCCGATCGACAGGTCGGTGAAGAAGGCGGTCAGCATCAGGTTTGCCTCAGCGACCACCGGCGGCGCCGCGGCGGCCGCCACGACCGGCTGCGCCTGCGCATGCGCCGGCGTCGTGCCGCGTCGTGCGACGATCACCGGGCCGCCCTGCGTCATCACGGTCTCGCCGGCGCCGTTGCGCAGGGTCAGTGCCAGCGTGAGGTACCCTCGGTCGTGCCGCGAGGCGGACTCGCGCTTAGCCGCGACCTCGATCTCCAGCGTCAGCGAATCGCCGGGGCGCACCGGCCGCAGCCAGCGCACCTCGTCGACGCCCGGCGCGCCCATGCCGGCGACGCGCGACAGCCAGCTGTCGTAGAGCAGCCGCATGCCGAGCGCGGTGGTCTGCCAGCCGGAGGCGGCGAGGCCGCCGAGCAGGGAGGCGGCGCCGGCGGCTTCGTCGAGGTGGAAGGGCTGCGGATCGTAGACCTGCGCGAAGGCGACGATGGCCTCGCGGGTCAGCGTCGCCGGCTGCGAGCGTGCGACGAGGCCGATCTCGATATCCTCGAAGGTCAGGAGCGCCATGCGGCCCTGATCCATGCCATGCGCCGGGCTGTCAACTTCGGCCCGGTCAATAGGGCGGGGCGCGCCGGCCGCGTTGTTCCTTCGCGGCTTCGACCCACCACCCGAGGTCGGCGGCGAAGCGCGGGAACGCCTTGTCGAGCGCCGCGCCGCCGTCGCCCAGGGGGCGGGCGGCCTCGTCGAGCGCCTGCGCGATGCCGCCGACGGCGAGCGTGCTCGAGACCACGACCATGCCCATCTCGGAGAGAATGCCGTGCCAGGCGGTCGCCGCGCGCACGCCGCCGAACCGCCCGGCGGAGTAGCTGGCGATCGCCGCGGGCCGCCAGAACCATTCCTCGAGGAAATGGTCGGTCAGGTTCTTCAGCCCCGGCTGGACGCTCCAATTGTACTCGCCGACGACGAAGACGAAGCCGTCGGCCGCCTTGATGCGGGCGGCGAGCGCCGCCATCGCCGGAGGCGCCTGGCCGGGGGCGTATTCCTTGTACATGCGGTCGAGCATCGGCAGGTTGATGAGCCGCGCGTCGACGAGCTCGGCGGTCTCGCCGCGCTGCCGCAGCCCGGTCGCGACGTAGTTGGCGAGGCGGATGCCGAGGCGGTCGGCGCGATAGGAGCCGTAGAAGACGAGGATCATGGCGGGCTCCCTATCGTCTCGAAGCGAAGGTCCGGTCTCCGGCACGGATCTATAGCGTCATCCAACCTTGGCGTCATGGCACCTCCCGGCGTCCCGGATCACCCGCGGCGGCCCGGCCGCGAGCTTTCGACCGGCGTCACTTCAGGTCCGCCGGCTCGACGATCCGTTTGGCTTCCGACAGATTGCCGTCGCCGTCGTAGCGCAGCACGATGACCCAATCGTAGACGCCGTCCGGCCATTCGCCGTCCGGCAGCAGGGTCGAGGTGTCGGCACCGAGCTTCTCGAGAAGCTTGGCCAGCTTGCCGTGGTGCCAGGCGATCAGCGCGGCCTTGTGCGTCTGGCCGGCCTCGATCCAACGGGCGGCGTCCTTCACCTGCTTGTTGGCGAACGGCGTCTGGATCGCGATGCCCGTCGCCTTCGAGAGCGGCTCCAGCGTCAGGCGAGGCCGCGCACTTTCGTTCGAATCGGCGCTGGCGATCAGCGTGTCGATCGCCACCGGCGCGCCGTCGACCGAGAAGTGCCGGAAGTAGGTGGCGTAGGCCTTCGCACGGGCCTCGCCTGCCGGCGACAGACCGCGGTCGCCCTCGCTCGCCGGCTTTTCGGCGTGGCGGACCACCAGCAGCGTCACGCCGGCGAGGCCGGGCGCGCCGGCGGCGCCGTCCGCGTCGTGGTGATGGCCGTGCTTGGCGAGGGCGGGGGTCGTCGCGAGGAGCAGCGCGAGGACGAAGCGGACGAAATGTCTCGGCATGATTCTTTAACCGGAATGGACGAGTACTTACTATAGGCGCAATCTTGCCGCGTCCGAGTCCTTGCGACCCGGACGTCCGATCAACCGCCGATGCCGCAGGCGTTCCAAGTCCGCGAGGTTGCGCGATGCCGACCGAGCTTCCCATCCGCCGCCCCACGCCGCCCACGGCGACGCGCACGGGAAACCTGTTTCTCGTGGCCGCCGTGCTGGCCATGCTGGTGATCAGCGCGGTCGTGCTGATGCACCCGGATGCCGTCGCCGCCGTCGTTCCGTAGCGGGGTGCCGCGCCGGGCTAGTTCGCGAACCTGAAGTGCAGCACGTCGCCGTCGGCGACCACGTAGTCCTTGCCCTCCAGCCGGAACTTGCCCGCCTCGCGCGCGCCGGCCTCGCCCTTGCCGGCGACATAGTCGTCGTAGGCGATGGTCTCGGCGCGGATGTAGCCCTTCTCGAAATCCGTATGGATGACGCCAGCGGCAGCCGGCCCCTTGGTGCCGGCCGGCACCGTCCAAGCGCGCGCCTCCTTGGGCCCGACGGTGAAATAGGTGATGAGGTCGAGCAGCCGGTAGCCGGCGCGGATCACCCGGTTGAGGCCAGGCTCGGCGAGCCCGACGGCTTCGAGAAACTCCGTCTGCTCCTCGGCCGACATGACGGCGATCTCGCTCTCGATCTGCGCCGAGACCACGACGGCGACCGCGCCTTCCGCCTTCGCCCGCGCCTCGACCTCGGCCGAGTAGGCATTGCCCTTGTCGGCGGACGCCTCCTCGACGTTGCAGACGTAGAGCACCGGCTTCGACGACAGGAGGCCGAGCTGGGCGAAGGTGCGCTGCTCCTCGGGTTTCACCTCGGCGAGCCGCGCCGGCTTGCCCTCGCGCAGCAGCACCAGGCAGCGGCTCATCAGGTCGACGAGCTCCTTCGCCTCCTTGTCGTTGCCCTTGGCGCGCTTTTCGAGCGGGACGATGCGCTTCTCGAGGCTCTCGAGGTCGGCCAGCATCAGCTCGGTCTCGATCGTCTCGATGTCGGCGACGGGCGCGATCTTGCCCTCGACATGGGTGATGTCGTCGTCCTCGAAGCAGCGCACGACATGGGCGATCGCGTCGCACTCGCGGATGTTGGCGAGGAACTGGTTGCCGAGCCCTTCGCCCTTCGACGCGCCGCGCACCAGGCCGGCGATGTCGACGAAGGTGAGCCGCGTCGGAATGATCTCCTTCGAGCTCGCGATCGCGGCGAGGGTGGCGAGGCGCGCGTCGGGCACGGCGACGTCGCCGACGTTCGGCTCGATCGTGCAGAACGGATAGTTCGCCGCCTGCGCGGCCGCCGTCTGCGTCAGCGCGTTGAAGAGGGTCGACTTGCCGACGTTCGGCAGGCCGACGATACCGCATTTGAAGCCCATGGCGTCCCGGTCCGAGAGGAGTGCCGGTGGTTAGCGCGTGGGGGCGGTGGCGGCAATGCCGCCCACCTGCCCATCATCCCGATCGGACACCGGTGCGCGCCGGACCGCCAGCTATTTCGCCGAGCCGCGCTTGCGCTTGGGCTCCTCGGCGGCGACGTCCTCGCCGCGCTGCTGGCCGAGGCCGATATCCTTGGCAAGGCGCGAGCGGATCGCCGAATAGGCCGGCGCCACCATCGGATAGTCGCGGGGCAGGCCCCACTTCTCGCGATATTGCTCGGGCGACAGATTGTAGACGGTGCCGATGTGACGCTTGAGCGACCGGAACTTCTTCCCGTCTTCGAGGCAGATAATATAGTCGTCGGTGACCGACTTCTTGATCGGAACCGCGGGGGCCTGCGGCGGGGCGGCCGCGGCCGGAGCCTCGGTGGTGCCGGACAGGCCGCTCAGCGCGGAATGCACCGAGGCGATCAGCTCGGGAAGGTCGGCGGCGCGCACCGAGTTGTGGCTGACGTAGGCGGACACGATGTTCGTCGTCAGGTCGACATGAGACTCGTAGGCCGCCGCTTCCGGGCTCGCATCGACGTTATCATTGGGATCCAAAGGGGCGTCCTCTCAAGACCAGACGTGAAGCCGTCGACGTCCGCGGCGGCGCTACTTTTGCAGTCATCGACGCCCGTCGCGTGCCGTAGGCAAGTGGAAGGGGATTCGGACTGTAACAAATAACCGCCGGACGACGGCCTCTACTGTAGTCGACGCTCGCATAGCGCCTTCGCCAGGAAACGACAAGCTTGAATAGGAGGATTCGACACCATTCGCGGATCGTTGGGAGCGAGCGCACATTTGTTCGCCGCGACCATAGATGTCATCGATTCAGGCTTCTGTCGTCGCTATCGGCGCGATCGTCGTCATCGCAGGGACGTTGGGCGTCGGACGGCAGTGGTCGGCGACGCCGGTCGCTCGATGGCAGGCTCCCTCAGCGCGCGATGTCCTACGCGCTCGGCTCCAGCCGCGCGCTGCGCAAGGCCTCGAGTTCGTCGGTCAGGCCGTGCAACCGTTCGAGCAGGATCTGGAACAGCCGCGCCGCGCTGTCAGGGAACTCGTCGAGCACGCGATGGAACAGGGTGCGCGTGATCTTCAGGACGCTCGACGGCTCGCGCGCGACGGCGGTGGCGCCGCGCGTCGTCTCTGTGATGAGCGCCGATTCGCCGATCAGCGTCGGCGCCCGCACGACGGTCTCGCGGCCGGTCTCGGTCTGCAGGGCGATCGCGCCGCTCAAGACGACGTAGCCGGCGTCCGAGGCTTCGCCGCGCCGGAACAGCACATCGCCGGCGCGCAGGATCCGCGTCTCGGCCGAGAAGGCGATGAGACGCAACGCGTCGGGCTCGAGGTCGCGCAGCGTCGGGTTCTGCGCGAGATTGCGGACGTTGTCCTGCAGCGCCATGGCCGGTCCTTGTCAGGGGACCAGCTTGTAGCCCCCCGCCTCGGTCACGAGCAACACGGCCTTGGTCGGATCGGTCTCGATCTTCTGGCGCAAGCGATAGATGTGCGTCTCGAGCGTGTGGGTGGTCACCGCGGCGTTGTAGCCCCAGACCTCCTTCAGGAGGATTTCGCGCGAAACCACATCCTCGCCGGCGCGATAGAGGAAGCGCAGGATCGCCGTCTCCTTCTCGGTGAGCCGCAGCTTGCCGCCCCCGTCCGTGACGAGCTGCTTCGAGCCCGGTTGGAACGTGTAGGGGCCGATGCGGAACGAGGCGTCGTCGGAGGTCTCGTGCTGGCGCAGATGCGCGCGCATGCGGGCGAGCAGGACGGCGAAGCGGAAGGGCTTCGTCACGTAGTCGTTGGCCCCCGATTCGAGACCCATCACCTGGTCGGCCTCGCCGTCGTGGCCGGTCAGCATGATAACCGGGTTCTTGAAGCCCGACGCGCGCATCTCCTTCACCGCGTCGCGGCCGTCCATGTCGGGCAGGCCGACATCCATGATGACGAGGTCGGGGCGCTCGCGCTGGGCGCGCGCCATGGCGCTCCTGGCGTCCTTCTCCTGGATCGGATCGAACTCGTCGTAGAGAGCGAGTTGCTCGGCGAGCGCGTCGCGCAGGTCGTCGTCGTCATCGGCGATGAGGATCTTGCGAACTTGCATAACCTCTTCTCTCCGGCGCAGCGGGCGCCTAACACGCGTGGAACGTGCGCGCTTCGCCTGCGTCGCGCAAGCAGGACAGATGATCGGCCGGTGACGAAGAAAAGCCAGGAGCGGGGCGGCCTCTCGACCCTGATCGTGCGGCCGGCCGCGCGTCTGCCGGGTCAAGTCGGCCCGCGCGGTCATGTCAAGGCGGGGCAGGTCACGTTGACGTGTGTGCTCGGGCGCACCGGTACCACGCATGCGAAGCGCGAGGGCGACGGCGCGACGCCCGTCGCCGCGATGCAGGCCCTCTGGGGCTACTATCGCCCGGACAAGATGGCGCGCCCGTTCTGCCGCGTGCCGCTGCGCCCGCTGACGACCGCTCTCGGCTGGTGCGACGATGCCCGCTCGGCCCGCTACAACCGCCCGGCGCCGCTGCCCCTGGCCGAGGGCCACGAGATCATGTGGCGGCGCGACGGGCTCTACGACGTCGTCTTCGTGCTCGACTGGAACATGGGCCCGCGCCGCGCCGGACGCGGCAGCGCGATCTTCCTGCATTGCGCCAAGCCGGGGATGCCGCCGACGCTCGGCTGCGTGGCGCTGCGCCCGCAGGACATGCGGCGCCTGCTGCCGCGGCTCGCACGCAGCGTCCGCGTCCTGGTCGTGTGACGGCTAGCGCCGCGTCAGCAGGAACACCGCCTGGGCGCCGAACAGGTTCCAGAACCACCACGGCACCTTGAACTGGATCGGACGGCCGTTCTGGTCGAGCGCCATCGAGCGCTCGATGCGGCCGCCGCAGCCCTCGACGAGGTCGACGAAGTCGCGGATCGTGAAGGCGTGGATGTTGGGCGTGTCGTACCATTGGTAGGCGAGCGCGTCGGTGATCGGCATGCGTCCGCGCACCAGCAATTGCCCGCGCACCTTCCAGTGCCCGAAGTTCGGGAACGACACCACCACGTGGCGGCCGATGCGCAGCATGTTCTCGACGACCTGGCGCGGCTTGCGCGTCGCCTGCAGCGTCTGCGAGAGGATGACGAAGTCGAAGGCGTCGTCGGGATAGTCGGCGAGGTCGGTGTCGGCGTCGCCCTGGATCACCGAGAGCCCGTTGGCGACGCACTGGTTCACCCCCTTCTGCGACAGCTCGATGCCGCGGGCGTCGACGCCGTGCTCGGCGGCGAGATAGTGCAGCAGCGTGCCGTCGCCGCAGCCGACGTCGAGCACGCGCGAGTGCGGTTCCAGCATGCGGGCGACCGCGTAGAGGTCGGGCCGCAGGCTCGCGCGGATGTCGCCGGGCGGAAAATGGCGGGTCATCCCGGCCTCAGAGCCCCCGCGCCTTGGCCGCGCCCTCGAGGAAGCCGTGCGCGGTGGCGTTGAACTCGGGGTCCTCGATGAGGAAGGCATCGTGGCCGCGGTCGGTCGGGATGTCGACGAAGGAGACCGAGGCGCCGGCGGCGTTGAGCGCGTGCACGATCGCCCGCGAGGCCGAGGTCGGGTAGAGCCAGTCCGACGAAAACGACACGACGCAGAACCGCGTCTTCGACCCCTTGAAGGCGCCGGCGAGTCGGCCGCCGTAGTCGTCGGCGAGATCGAAATAATCGCAGGCCCGCGTCACGTAGAGGTACGAGTTGGCGTCGAAACGGTCGACGAAGCTCAAGCCCTGGTAGCGGAGGTAGTTCTCGATCTGGAAGTCCGCGTCGAACGAGAAGGTCGGCGCCTCGCGGCCCTGCAGCTTGCGGCCGAACTTGCGCTGCAGCGCCTGCTCCGAGAGATAGGTGATGTGCGCGGCCATGCGCGCCACCGCGAGGCCCTTGCCGGGATGGCGGCCTTCCTCGAGGTAGCGCCCCTTGCACCAGTCGGGGTCGGCCATCACCGCCTGGCGCCCGACTTCGTGGAAGGCGATGTTCTGCGAGGAATGGCGGGCCGCCGAGGCCACCGGCATGGCCGCGAAGACGCGCTCGGGATAGCTCGCCGCCCATTGCAGCGCCTGCATCCCGCCCATCGAGCCGCCGACCACGCAGAACAGCGTCTCGATGCCGAGATGATCGATCAGCATCGCCTGCGCCCGCACCATGTCGCGGATCGTCACGACCGGCAGGTCGAGCCCGTAGGGGCGTCCGGTCGCCGGGTTCGTCGAGGCGGGGCCGGTGGTGCCCATGCAGCCGCCGAGCACGTTGGAGGCGATGACGAAATAGCGGTCGGTGTCGATCGGCAGGCCCGGGCCGACGAAGCTCGACCACCATCCGGCCTTGCCGGTGAGCGGGTTGAGGTTGGCGACATGCTGGTCGCCGGTCAGAGCATGGCAGACGAGGATGGCGTTGGACTTCTGCGCGTTCAGCTCGCCGTAGGTCTGGTAGGCGATCTGGAACGGCGCCAGCGCGACGCCCGCATCCATCGCCAGCGGCGCGTCGGCGCCGAAGCGAACGAGCTGCGAGCTTGGGCTCTCGACCTCCCTCTGGCTCGCCGGCTTGGTGGGCATCACGTTCATCGTGGCGCCATATGGGAAGCTGCGGGACTTACCGTCAAGGCGAGGGGACAATCGTCTCGCGGGCAAGCGGTCCTCCCGAGCGCGCGACGGCCGTCCTGAGGGAGCGCGACGAGCGCCCGCTCCTGCGGCCTCGATCCGGGTCGCGATCGAAGACCTCAGGGTGCCGAAGGCGGCTTCAGTCCGCGTCGGGTGGACGCCATCGAGGCCCGCCATTCGGAGGGCGCCAGCCCGAAGCGCTGCTTGAAGCGGCGCGAGAAATGCGCCTGATCGACGAAGCCGCACTGGTAGGCGATCGACCCGACCGAAGCCGTAAGGTGCGCCGGATCGATCAGCATCCAGCGCGCGCGCTGGAGCCGGCGCTCCCACATCCAATCGACCAGAGAGATGCCCTCGTCGGCCGCGATCTGATGCAGGCGGCGCACCGAGATGCCCAGCTGCGACGCGACCTCCGAGATGCCGAGGCCGGACACGCCGAGATGCTCGGCGATATAGGCCTGCGCCCGGGAGACGATGACGGCCCCGCTGACATTCCGGGAGGGTTCCTGTCCCAGCTTCTCGGCGAAGGCGGAGGCGATCAGATCGACCGCGAAGGCCGACATGCGCGCGGCGGCGGCGGGATCGAGCGAGGCGCCGTGCTCCGCCAGCGAGCGCAGGAAGCCCATGATGACGGGAAAGCTCGGCTGGCTGGCATCGATCGACAGGCCGGCGGTCTGGGGCGCCGGGCCGAACGCCCGCTCCAGGACGCGGCGCGGGATGAAGACGTCGATGACGTCCATCTCCTCGGGATGGCTTGCGTGATAGGGCCGCGTGATGTCGATCAGCACCATGCCGCCGCGGCCGGAGTGGTGGCGTCCGTTCTGCTCGATGTTGAAGAGCTTCGACGATTCGAGGAGGACGATGTAGTCGTCGCTGTCGAGCTTGTTGATGAGCTGCGGCTTGCGGTCGATCGTCTGGCTGACGCCGGTGAAATGGCCGAACTTCAGATCGCCCATCGCCGACACGGCGAAACGACTGCTGAAATTCGCGCTGTCGTAGTCGCGAAGCTCGAAGCCGCCGATCAACTCGCCGAGCACATGCTGCCAGTAGTCGAGGCGATCCTTCTCCGGCACATCTTCAGTACTTATACGCAGCGGATCATTCACTGGACAATTATATACCTAATATTTCGTGTATTGGCTGTTCGTTTCATGAGCCGTGGAAGCAACGTCTGAAGCATCTCGTCTCCGGTAACAGACAGCGGGGATCATTGATCGCTGCCGCTGAAGTGTCGGCCGCGCCGAAGCCTTCGACTCGCGCAATGACGGCACGACAGACGCTCATAAGTCTTTCGCTATGCCTTGCGTTGTCAAGCCGTTTTCCAGTCGCATCAGCTATGCGTACAGATTGATTGACTGCATCATTGACCTTACGGAATGCAGTCGATGCTTCGGCGATCGCAATTCCGCCATCACTTGTCTACAATGCAATTGCCTGCGATACAACCTTCTATTGTATTAACCCTTGCGCTGCTCCCCATAGTTCCTACATAACGATTCAATTATCCGACTTTCGTAGCAGATCAAACCTCACACCGCTGACTTAGGGAAGCGGTTTTACACACACCCACTTCGACCCGACACTTCGTTTACTGTCCGCTAACTTCCCCTTGCAGCGCGAGACAAGCGATCCGGCAGTCTCAGTCATTGCCGCTGCAACGTTGGCGTGCTTACCCTGAAGCCCTGGGAAGAAGGTTGGCAATAAAACGCATACTATTTCGAAGCAATCCGGAGGCTCAACGTGACGACCCCGCAGCGCAGATTTGGCATCAATTACATGGCGACGCGTCACAACGTCTCGTTCCGGACATTGCGGTTCTACGAGCAGCAGGGCCTGCTGCAACCCATTCGCGAAGGGCAGGAGCGTTTCTACACCGCCAAGGACGAGATCAGGCTGCAGCTCATCCTGAAGGGGAGGCGGCTTGGCTTCACCCTCCAGGAGATCGGCAAGCTGATCGGCGCGCCCTCGCAGGCGGGCGATGAGTCGGGGGACGACGCGGCGGCGGCGGACATCATTCATCGCCTCGATCCCGAGACCGTGGCGCGCCAGGCCGCCAGGCTCGAAGAACGCAGGGCGCAGATCGAGGCGGCGCTGCGCGAGTTGCGGGCCGCCCTCGCCGATCGCGCCGCCTAGAAGCTAAAGTCTCGGCACCAGCGCCTGTCGTCGCGAATCGCCGATTCGCATGTCGCGGCGCAGGCGCTTTGCCTTGCCGCGCCCCGGCGACTATGAAGACGCCGACATGGACGCCACTGCCCTGGAACCGCAACCCAAGCTCGAGGCGCTGCGCGAGGAGATCGACCGGATCGACCGCGATCTTCACGCGCGCCTGATCGAGCGCGGCGAGATCATCGACCGGCTGATCGCGGTGAAGGCCCAGGCCGGCGGCGGCTCGGCGTTCCGGCCGGCCCGCGAGGCGGAGATGATGCGCCGCCTCGTCCAGCGCCACCGGGGCATCCTGCCGCTCGACACGGTCGAGGGCATCTGGCGCATCATCATCTCGACCTTCACCTTCGTGCAGGCGCCCTACAGGGTGCATGCCGACACGTCGGGCGGCGACGCCACGGTTCGCGACAGCGCCCGCTTCCATTTCGGCTTCACCGTGCCGCTCGAGGTGCATCGGGGCGCGCGCGCGGTGATCCAGGCGGTCGCGGCCGGCGCCGGCGACCTCGGCCTCGTGCGCACGAACGACACCAGCCAGGCGTGGTGGACCGATCTCGTCGAGCCCGACGCGCCGAAGATCATCGCGCGGCTGCCCTTCGTCGAGCGGGCCGACCATGCGGCCGGCCTGCCGCTCTACGTCGTCGCCAAGCCGGTGCGCGAGGCGGCGCTGCACGAGGTTTTGCTCTACGCCGTGCTGCTGCCGGGCGCCGCGGGTCCGCCGCGCGCCGAGGCGCCGGTCGAGATCAGCGCCTGGACGGCGAACGCCGCCGGCATCACGCTGATCGCCTCCGTCGCCGACGGCGTCGAGCCGGACGACGTCGCCGCCGCCTTCCCGACCCACGAGGCGCGGGTGGCGTTCATCGGCTCGCACGCCGCGCGCTTCGAGCTACCTCCAGGCCGGCCCTCATGACCGCAGAAACCCAGATGCTCCGCCCGCAGCCGCACGCCGGCGTGCTTGCCGTCGACACTTACGTGCCCGGCAAGAGCAAGGTGCAAGGCTATGCCGGCACGGTGCACAAGCTTTCCTCGAACGAAACGCCGCTCGGCGCCTCGCCGGCCGCCAAGGCGGCGTTCCAGGCGGCGTGCGACAAGCTCGAGGCCTATCCCGACGGCAACGCCACGCCGTTGCGCGAGGCTCTGGGGCAGCTGCACGGGCTCGACCCGGCGCGCATCGTCTGCGGCGCCGGCTCGGACGAGATCCTGTTCATGCTCGCCAACATCTTCTGCCAACCGGGCGACGAGGGCATCTACACCGAGCACGGATTCCTCCTGTATCGCGTGGCGATCCTCGCCGCGGATGCGACGCCGGTGGTCGTGCCCGAGCGCGACTTCACCGTAGATGTCGACGCGATCCTCGCCGCGGTGACGGCGAAGACGCGCATCGTCTATGTCGCCAACCCCAACAACCCGACCGGCACCTATCTTTCGAAGACCGAGGTGACGCGGCTCGCCGACGCGCTGCCGCCGCACGTCCTGCTGGTGCTCGACGCGGCCTATGCCGAATATGCCGACAAGGACGATTACGACTGCGGCTTCGACCTCGTGCACGGGCGCGAGAACGTCGTCGTCACCCGCACCTTCTCGAAGATCTACGGCCTCGCCAGCCTGCGGCTCGGCTGGTGCTACGCGCCCGCCGCCGTCTGCGACGCGATGAACCGCGTGCGCAGCCCGTTCAACGTCAACGATCCGGCGATGCGGGCCGGCGTCGCCGCCGTCGGCGACCAGGCGCATATCGAGGCCGCCGTCGCGCACAACACGCGCTGGCGCGACATCGCCACGCGCGAGATCGGCGCGCTCGGCTTCCCGGTGACGGCGAGCGCCGCCAACTTCCTGCTCGTGCATCTGCGCGACCCGAACGAGGCGGCGGCGGCCGACGCCTTCCTGTCGGCGCGCGGGCTCATCCTGCGCATGGTCAAGGCCTACGGCCTGCCGAGCTGCCTGCGCCTCAGCATCGGCAGTGCTGAGGCGATGCAGCTGGTGATCGACGCCTTCGCCGACTTCGCGAAGCAGCGCTTCTAGGCATGCCCGCATCCCTCGGCGCGCCGCTGGCGCGGCCTCTCATCGACAAGCTGGCGATCGTCGGCCTCGGGCTGATCGGCGCCTCGATCTGCCGCGTCGCGCGCGCGCAGAACCTCGCCCGGCACATCGTCGGCGCCGACGCCGACCCCGCCGTTCGCCTGCGCGCGACGGAGATCGAGCTCGTCGACGAGGTCGCCGCGAGCGCGGCGCTGGCGGCCGAAGGCGCCGACCTCGTCATCCTCTGCACGCCCGTCGGGGCGATGGCGGCGATCGCCACCGAGATCGCGCCCGTCTTGAAGGCGAACGCCATCGTCTCCGACGTCGGGTCGTCGAAAGTGTCGGTGCTGACCGACGTCGCGCCGCTGCTGCCGCCGCACGCGCACCTGATCCCCGGTCACCCCGTCGCTGGCACCGAATATTCCGGGCCGGACGCCGGCTTCGCGACCCTCTTCGTCAAGCGCTGGGTGATCCTGACGCCGCCGCCGGGCACCGATGCCGACGCGCTCGCCCGGCTCACCGCGTTCTGGACCGCCGCCGGCGCCGACGTCGAGGCGATGACCGCCCAGCACCACGACATCGTGCTGGCGATCACCAGCCACGTGCCGCACCTCATCGCCTACAACATCGTGCGCACCGCCGCCGACCTCGAGACCGTGACGCAGTCGGAGGTGATGAAGTTCTCGGCCGGCGGCTTCCGCGACTTCACCCGCATCGCCGCCTCCGACCCGACGATGTGGCGCGACGTGTTCCTCAACAACCGCGACGCGGTGCTCGAGGTGCTCGGCCGCTTCAACGAGGACCTCGCCTCGCTGCAGCGGATGGTCCGCGACGGCGACGGCCAGGGTCTCTTCGACCTGTTCACCCGCACGCGGGCGATCCGCCGCGGCATCATCGCCCAGGGCCAGGATTCCGGCGAGCCGGATTTCGGGCGCCGGCGCTCCGAGCTGCGGGTGTAGCGCCCGCCCGGGCGCCTCACACCAGCTTCTCGATCTCCTCCTTGAGGGCCGCCGGCTTGGTCATCGGGCCGTGGCGCGCGACGACGGCGCCGGCGCGGTCGATCAGGAACTTCGTGAAATTCCACTTGATGCCCTTGGAGCCGAGCAGCCCTGGCTGCGCGTCCTTCAGGAACGTGAAGAGCGGATGCGCGCCGTCGCCGTTGACGTCGATCTTGGCGAACATCGGAAAGCTGATGGCGTAGTGCGCCTGGCAGAAGCTGCCGATCTCGGCCGCGTCGCCGGGCTCCTGGCCGCCGAACTGGTTGCAGGGGAAACCGAGCACCGAGAAGCCGCGCGGCGCCAGCTCGCGATGCAGGGCTTCGAGGCCCTCGTATTGCGGGGTGAAGCCGCATTTCGAGGCGGTGTTGACGATCAGCAGCACCTCGCCGCGCCATCGCTCGAGCTTCTCCTCGGTCCCGTCCAGTCGCGCGGCCGCAAAGTCGTAGATCGTCGTCATGTCAAACTCCGGGACCGCGCAGAGGCGGGCCGTTTCAGGGATTGGCGGCGAGGGTGAGGTAGATTGCGATCTCGGCGAGCTGCTGCGTCGCGCCGGCGACATCGCCCGTCTGGCCTTGGATCTGTTTTCGCGCGAGCTCGCAGAACGCGGCGGTGGCGAGCACCGCGAAAACGCAGACGCAGAGCGCGCGGCCGAGCCCGACGGCCGGCGCCAGCAGCGCCAGTCCGAGAACGAGCGCGAGACCGGCGGCCAGCCCCGCGGCGGCGGGCGCCGGCTGCGTCGCCGCGCCGCTGCCGTCGGCGCGGGCCGGCGGCAGCCAGGCGAGGGGCCAGAGGCTCGCCGCGCGCGACAGGGCGGCGGCCGCGACCAGGGCCAGCGCGCCGACGCCCGCCGAGCGGTCGGCGACGACGGCGAGCGCGACGACGCGGATATAGAGGGACAGCGCCAGGGCGACGCCGCCGAAGGCGCCGATGCGGCTGTCCCGCATGATCTCGAGCTTGCGTTCGCGCGTGCGGCCGCCGCCGAAGCCGTCGGCGCAATCGGCGAGCGCATCCTCGTGCAGCGCGCCGGTGACGAGAGCGAGCGTGGCGATCGCCAGCGGCGCGGCGAGCACGGGCGGCAGTCCGATCGCCCCGAGGGCGAGGAGCACGAAGGCCGGGCCGAGGCCGATGATCGCGCCAGCGACGGGCACCAGAGCCGCGGCATGTGCGAGCCCGGCGGCGCCGAGCGCCCGCTCGCGCTCCGTCTCCGGCACCGGCAATCGCGAAAAGAAGCGCAGGGCGATGAAGAGATCGTCGGCGACGTTCATGATGGCGGACCTACCTTCCCCCGCAAGCGAGAGAAGGAGGGCCTCGCATGCTCACTTGGTTTTCTTGCGAACCGTGTCCTTGGCGTCGCCGGCGGTCGTGCGTGCCGCGCCCTTGGCCTTGTCGAGCTTGCCTTCCGCCTTCAGCTTCGTGCTGCCGGTCGCCGCGCCCGCCGCCTCCTTCACCGCACCCTTCGCCTTGTCGACCGCGCCCTTTACATGCTGCTTGTCCATCGTGACCTCCTTCCGGGAGGCGGCCATCTTCACCCCGCCGCAGAAGGTTGGCGATAGGAATTTTGTGGTGGGCGTCGCTTTGTGCCTAAAGACGGGCGTCCTTTTCTTGCACGAGCCTGCCATGCCGACCAGCGGCCTTCCCTTCGACGACATCCGCGCCCTGCTGCCGTTGATGCCGGAGGCCTCGGCGAAGGCCGAAGCGGCGGTGCGCGCGCGCCAGGCGGAGCTGACCAAGCCCGCCGGCTCGCTCGGCCGGCTCGACGACCTCGTCGTCTTCCTCGCCGCCTGGCAGGACAAGCCGATGCCGACGATCGCGCATCCGCAGATGGCGGTGTTCGCCGCCAACCACGGCGTCGTCGCGCAGGGCGTCTCGGCGTTCCCGGCGTCGGTGACCAAGGCGATGGTCGCGAACTTCACCGCCGGCGGCGCCGCCGTGAACCAGATCTGCGCGACCTACGGGATCGGGCTGAAGGTGTTCGAACTGGCGCTCGACATCCCGACGGGCGACATCACCAAGGAGGCGGCCTTCGACGAGGCCGCCTGCGCGGGCACCATCGCCTTCGGGATGGAGGCGGTGGCGGGCGACGTCGACGTGCTCTGCCTCGGCGAGATGGGCATCGGCAACACGACGGTCGCCGCCGCCATCTACGCCGCGCTCTACGGCGGCGAAGCGGCGGACTGGGTCGGCCGCGGCACCGGCGTCGACGACGCGGGGCTGGCCCGCAAGCGCGACGCCGTGACGGCGGCGCTCGCTTTGCACCGCGACCACCTCGGCGACCCGCTCGAGGTGCTGCGCCGGCTCGGCGGCCGCGAGATCGCCGCGCTGGTCGGCGCGATCCTGGCGGCGCGGATGCAGCGGGTGCCGGTGATCCTCGACGGCTTCGTCGTCTGCGCGGCGGCGGCGGTGCTGCACGCGCTCGATGCGACCGCGATCGACCATTGCCTCTCCGCCCACGTCTCCGCGGAGCAGGCGCATCGCCGCGTCCTCGAGAAGCTCGGCAAGCCGGCGCTCCTCGATCTCGGCATGCGGCTCGGCGAGGGATCGGGAGCCGGTCTCGCGCTCGGCCTGCTCAAGGCGGCGCTCGCCTGCACGCGCGACATGGCGACCTTCGCCCAGGCGGGCGTGGCGGGCAAAAGCGAGGGGTAGGGCAGGTTTCGCGCTCCTCGCCGGGCTCTCAGTCCCCGGCGACCCGCCCGTAACGGGCGTCCTGGTAGACGAGCGGCAGCGCCGCGCTGGTGCCGGCGTCGAGCACCCGGCCGACGAAGATCGTGTGCGTGCCGGCGTCGAGCTGAGATTGGACCACGCAGTGCACGTAGGCCGCGACGTCGACGATGATCGGGCAGCCGTCGGCGAGAAGGTGGTGCTCCACCTGCGCGAACTGGTCGTCGCCCTTCGTCGCGAAGAGCGTCGCGATGTCGAGCTGGTGCTCGCCGAGGATGTTGATCGTGAAGGCCTTCTTGGTGTCGATGTGCAGGTGGGTGCGGGCCGAACGGTTGACCACGATGAGGACCAGCGGCGGGTCGGCGGAGACGCTGCACATCGCCGTCGCCGTCATGCCGTGCAGGCCGGTCTCGCTCGCCGTCGCGATGACGGTGACGGTGCCGGCCACCTTGCGCATCACGGCCTTGAAGACCTGGGGGTCGAAGGGGGCGGCGGAAGGGCTTTGCGGCATCGAGCGTCTTTCACGTGGCGGTGCCGGTCTTACCGCTCCGCGCCCGGCGGCGAAAGGCACGCGTCCTTCCGTTGACAGGCTTCGCAGCAGAAGACTTTTCTCGCCGCCATCTCGAGCTGACGGATCGGGCCGCCGCAGCGGGGGCAGGTCTTCTTCTTGAAGATGTTGGTGCGCGCGCCGTAGCGGGATTTGCCGCGCGTCGCGCCGTCGACCGTGATGATCGCGCGCTGCTCGACGCCGATGCGGAGCAGGGCGGCCGCGTCCTCCCAGAACGCGTCGAACTCCGCCCGCGACAGCGAGCGCCCCTCGCGCTCGGGGTGGAGGCGCTGCCGCCAGAGGATCTCGGTGCGGTAGATGTTGCCGAGCCCGGCGATCACCTTCTGGTCCATCACCAGCTGGCCGATCGGCGCCCGGCTCTTGGCGATACGCGCGAAGGCGCGGTCCGGGTCGGCGTCGTCGCGCAGGATGTCGGGCCCGAGCCGCTGCATCAGCGTCGCGACGCCCTCCGCATCGAGGATTTCGCAGGCGGTCGGGCCGTTGCAGTCGACGACATGGGTCGAGCTCTCCATCCGCACGCGGACCGCGCCGCGCGGCTCGGCGGCCGGACGTGCCGTCGAGCGGAACTTGCCGAACAGGCCGAGATGGATGTGCAGCGTGTCGCCGCCGGCGAAGCGATAGAGCATGTGCTTGCCGCAGGCCTCGACGCTCATGCAGCGCTTGCCGTCGAGGCGGGCGGCGCCTTCGAAGAAGCGGCCCTGCGGCGACGACACCGCCAGGATCTTTCGGCGCAGCATCGGCGTCTGGTCGCGCGCCGCGCGGTGGATCGTATGGCCTTCCGGCATGCCGCTCGTTGGTCTCCGACGCCGGTTTCCGGCAGGTGGCGCGAGGCGCCCGCCGAATGTCGACTGGACAACGATCCTCGGTGTGCAAAGTCGGTCTGACGCGGACCGTTCCGCCGAGGTATCCGAGCTTGCGTCTGATCCTGAGTGTCGCGTGTCTCGCGACGACCATCGTTCCCGCCGCGGCCGCCTCGCTCGACAAGAGCATCGACGTGGCCGCCTCGGCGCCGCAGATCTGGGCGCGCATCGGGCCGTTCTGCTCGATCAAGGACTGGCACCCGGCGATCGGCGGGTGCACCGACGACGGCGACGTCCGCACCCTGACGACCAAGGACGGCAAGGCCACCTTCGTCGAGCGGCAGACCGCCCGCGACGACAGGGCCACGACCTACAGCTACGCGATCGAGAAGAGCCCGCTGCCGATCACCAAATACGTCGCGACCCTGAAGGTGACGCCGAAGGGCACGGACCGGTCGACCGTCGAGTGGTCGGCGACCTACACGCCCGTGGCCGGCAAGGAGACGGATGCCGCGACGGCGATCGGCGACATCTACCAGGCCGGCCTCGACAACATCCGGAAGCTGATCCCATAGGCCC
>CAZZZM010000018.1:0-4737 GCA_964658465.1 uncultured Nakamurella sp. | reverse complement strand
GGCGACATCTACCAGGCCGGCCTCGACAACATCCGGAAGCTGATCCCATAGGCCCGGCGCGCCTCGTACCGATCGCCGGATTGCTGCTCGCGGCGGCGCTGTCGCTCGCGACACAGACGCTCGCGGCGCAGACGAGCGCGGGGGCCGAGGTGCCATGCCGCATCGGCACGCGGATGGCGAAGGTCGAGCTCTATATGGGCGCCGCCGGGCGCGCTGCCGACTGGGATCGCTTCCTGGCCGAGGTGGTCACGCCGCGCTTTCCCGACGGGCTGACCGTGCTCTCGGGGCAAGGCCAATGGCGGGCGCGGCAGGCGATCACCCACGAGGCGACGCGCGTCGTCGTCATCTTCTACCGGCCCGACGCCACGAGCGACGCGCGCATCGAGGCGATCCGGTCGAGCTACAAGCGCCGCTTTCGCCAGCGCTCGGTGCTGCGCGCTGATTCCTCGGCGTGCGTGGCGTTCTGATCGCCGCGCTACTGACGCGGATCGGGGCTCGCGGAGGCGGTCTGCGTCGGCGTCCGGAGGCAGACGACCTTCATGTATTGCTTGTCGGGCTCGGGGGCGAGGCTGGTCTGCGCCAGCAGCGCCTGGGCCATGAAACCGCACTGCTGCGGGTTCGAGACCTGCATGGCGCGCACGACGTCGATCGCGTTGGTCGCGTCGCAGGCCGCATGGTCGATGGATGACGAGCAGATCAGGACGAGGATCTTCAGCATGGCTTGCCCCTCAGCGAGGCGTCGCCGGCTGTCGCCTCACGATGGCCGCCTCAACCATGAGTGGATCACACATCCGCCAAACGACATATAACAAATCCGCAACATCTGGCATGCAAATTGCGTTATTTGCGTGGCGTCGAGGATCCTAGGGGATACTCCCCACCCCACGACCCGCTGTTCCGGCGTTGCCGCCGCCCTATCTCGTGGCCGAGCCAGCCGCGAGGATCCCATGAAGATCAACTCAGTCGCCGACCTCGTCGTCGAGACCCTGCAGGAGGTCGGCGTCGAGCGCATCTACGGGCTCGTCGGCGATAGCCTCAACGGCATCACCGAGGCGTTGCGCCGCCGCGGAACGATCGAATGGGTGCATGTGCGCCACGAGGAGGTCGCGGCCTTCGCGGCCGGCGCCGAGGCGCAGCTGACCGACAAGCTGGCGGTCTGCGCCGGCTCCTGCGGCCCCGGCAACCTGCACCTCATCAACGGTTTGTTCGACTGCAACCGGACGCGGACGCCGGTGCTCGCCATCGCCGCGCACATCCCGTCGGACCAGATCGGATCGAACTACTTCCAGGAGACGCATCCGCAGGAGCTGTTTCGCGAGTGCAGCGTCTATTGCGAGCTGGTCTCGAGCCCGGCGCAGCTGCCCTACGTGCTCGAGACGGCGATCCGCGCCGCGGTCGGTCAGCGCGGCGTCGCCGTCATCGTGCTGTCGGGCGACATCGCGCTGCGCGACGCCCCGGCGCGTCCGATGTCGCCCGTCGCCGGCCTGTTGCCCGCCGCGCCCGTGGTCCGTCCGGCCTCGGCCGAGCTCGACGCCCTCGCGCAGCTCCTCAACGCCGGCCGGAAGGTCACGCTGTTCTGCGGCCGCGGCTGCGCCGGCGCGCATGCGAGCCTGATGAAGCTCGCCGAAACGCTCAAGGCGCCGATCGTCCACGCGCTCGGCGGCAAGGAGCATGTCGAGTACGACAATCCCTACGACGTCGGCATGACCGGCCTCATCGGCTTCTCGTCGGGCTACGCGGCGATGCTCGGCTGCGACACGCTGCTGATGCTCGGCACCGACTTCCCGTATCGCCAGTTCTTTCCCGAGCACGCCAAGATCGCCCAGATCGACATCCGGCCGGAAAACCTCGGGCGGCGGACCCGGCTCGATCTCGGCATCGTCGGCGACGTCGGCGCGACGATCGAGGCGCTGCTGCCGAAGCTGGCGCCGAAGAAGGACCGCAAGTTCCTCGACGCCAGCCTCGCGCATTATGTCGATGCCCGGAAAGACCTCGACGACCTCGCGACCGGCAAGAAGGGGCGCAAGCCGATCCATCCGCAGTTCCTCGCCAAGACGGTGAGCGCGGCGGCGGCGGACGACGCGGTCTTCACCGCCGACGTCGGCACGCCGACGATCTGGGCGGCGCGCTACCTGAAGATGAACGGCCGACGGCGGCTGCTCGGCTCGTGGATGCACGGTTCGATGGCCAACGCCATGGCGCAGGCGATCGGCGCGCAGGCCGCCTTTCCGAAGCGCCAGGTCGTCTCGCTCTCCGGCGACGGCGGCTTCGCCATGCTGATGGGCGACATCCTCACGCTGCGCCAGCAGAAGCTGCCGGCAAAGATCGTGATCTTCAACAACGGCACGCTGGGCTTCGTCGAGATGGAGATGAAGGCGGCGGGCTACGTCGAGACCGGCGTCGCGCTCGACAATCCCGACTTCGCCGCGATGGCGAACGCCATCGGCGTCTACGGCGTCCGCGTCGAGGATCCGGGCGACCTCGCCGAGGGGGTCGAGCGCGTGCTCTCGCACAACGGCCCGGCGGTGCTCGACTGCGTGACCGCGCGCAACGAGCTGTCGATGCCGCCGAAGATCCAGGCCGAGCAGGTCAAGGGCTTCAGCCTCTACGTCATGCGCGCCGTGATGAGCGGACGCGGCGATTCCGTGCTCGACCTGGCGAAGACCAACCTGATCCGGTGAGCCGCGCCCTCAGTACAGCGGCGGCAGCGCCACGCCGGTGTCGATCGGTCCGACGCCGAGATGCCCGTTGCGCAGCGAGATCGGCAGCGCCAGCGCGCCCGGCTCGGCCGGCGCCGCCGGCTTGCCGCCGCCGAACAGGGTGGAGAGCAGCGACCCCGCCGCCGCCAGATTGCCGCTGATCCCGTAGCGCTTGAGGATCGGCTCGAGGCCGACGAACTGCGCATCGAGCTTGCCCTTGGGGCGGTGCGCGTCGTCGAGCGCCAACGCGCCCGTCGCCGTCACCTTGGCGCCGGCGCGGCTGAGGCGGCTCGCGTCGAGCACGACCGTGCCGCCGGCCTGGCGCCAATGCTCGATCGCCTCGTCGGGCGTGCGCGCATCGCCAACATCGGCGCGATCGAGCCGCCCGCTGAGCGCGACGTCGGCGAGGTCGCTGCCGCCGACGAGCTGGTCGAGCGCGGCGATCGGCAGGCCATCGGCGGCGATGTCGAAGGCGAGCGTCGGGTTCGCGTCGCCCGTGCCCCCGCTCGGCAGACCGAACCGCGCGTCGAGCCGCGCCGCCGCGCCGGACTGGCGCCCCTGGTCGCCGAACGTCCCGGAGACGGCGATCTTCTCGGCGTTCAGCGCGACCGCCGTCACGTTGGAAAGGCCGTCCAGATCGACCGTGAGCGCGTGCCAGGTGGCGCCGAGATTGGTCGAATTGTCGGCGGTGCGGTAGCTGAAGGGCGCCGTCAGCGTCAGAGCGATGCGGCTCGGGTGCCAGAGCGCGAGCTCGGCCGACAAATGCGTCAACTGCGCCTCGACGCCCTCGCCCATCGCCTGCGCCGTGAAGGTCGGGTCGCTGCAAGAGAGCTTGAGCGCAAAGGGATAGCCGCCGATCGAGCGGTCCGGGCAGGTCCACAAGCGCCCCTGCGCACTCTCGGACTGCAGCCAGAGGTCCGTCTGCCGGCTCGCCTCGTGGGCCGCATAGGCCCACGCCGCCGACCATCCGACGGCGACGACGGCCAGGAACCCCACGGCGATGCCTGTCTTGCCCAATCTCAAAAGGGTTGCCTCCACGCCGCGCCTTGCCTACAGGCGCCGCTCCGGCGCGGCCTTAGGCGGCCGAGATGGCGGTTTTGCGCCGGCGGGCGGAACCGGCCCGGCAAACCGGCGGTGCGAGGCGATGGACATTCAGGCGACCGACCCCCCGGCGAGCGATCCGACCACGGATGCGGACCTGTGGGTGTTCGGCTACGGCTCGCTCATCTGGCGGCCGGGCTTCGACTTCGAGGAGCGGACGCTGGCCGTGGTGCGCGGCTACCGGCGGGCTTTGTGCGTCTATTCGCACGTGCATCGCGGCACGCCGGAACGGCCGGGCCTGGTGCTCGGGCTCGATCGCGGCGGGTCGTGCAAGGGCGTCGCCTTCCGCGTCGCGTCGTCCCGCGCGGCGGAGACGATCGCCTACCTGCGGTCGCGCGAGCAGGTGACGATGGTCTACCGCGAGATCGTGCTCGGCGCGACGCTGGCGGACGGACGCACCATCAGGGCGCTCAGCTACGCGGTCGATCGCCGCCACCTGCAGTACGCCGGCGCGCTCGACCTGCCGGAGATCGAGCGCCTCGTCCGCCAGGGCGTCGGCGTCTCGGGCCCCAACCCCGAATATGTGCGCAACACGCACGAGCACATGCGCGAGATCGGTATCGTCGACGCCTCGCTGGCGGCGCTCGTCAAGCGCTTCGAGCAGGTTCCGCCGGGCATCTAGACGTCGGATCGATCGATGCCGTTTCCCCCGCATCTTTCGCAAGGGTTGTGCGTTGCGTCGTCCTGAACGTCACCTCATGCCCGACGCGACGCCCATGAAACACATTGTTTTGCTTGTTGCCTTCGCCCTGCTCGCCGCCGCTCCGGCCGCGGCGGGACCCAGCCAATACCGGCAGGGGGCTGTCCAACCATCGCGTACCGGCAATTACTGGCTCTCGCGCGACCTGCAGAAGCTCGTGTTCTGGCAGCCGCGCGAACGCGGCACGCACGCCGCCCCGCGATCGTAGGCGAGCGCGCTAGAGCTTGGCGAGCGGCG
>CAZZZM010000017.1:0-23182 GCA_964658465.1 uncultured Nakamurella sp. | reverse complement strand
GCCGATGAAGGCGCAGGGCAAGGACGTGATGCCCGAGGTGATCGCGGTGCGCGACAAGATGGGCGCATTCGCCGAGGCGATCCGCTCGGGCGCGATCAAGGCCTCGGGCGGCGCCAGATTCACCGACATCGTCAACATCGGGATCGGCGGCTCCGATCTCGGCCCGGCGATGGCCGCGCGCGCGCTTTCGCCCTACGTGCAGAAGGGCCTGTCGCTGCATTTCGTGTCCAACGTCGACGGCGCCGACCTCGGCGACGTGCTGAAGGTGGTCCCGCTTGAGACGACTTTGTTCATCGTTTGCTCGAAAACCTTCACCACGCTCGAGACGATGACCAATGCGCAGACCGCGCGGGCCGCCGTGGCCGCGAAGCTCGGCGAGAAGGCGGTGGCCGACCATTTCGCGGCCGTCTCGACGCAGCTCGACAAGATCGCCGAGTTCGGCATCGCGGAGGATCGCGTCTTCGGCTTCTGGGACTGGGTCGGCGGCCGCTACTCGGTGTGGTCGGCGATCGGCCTGTCGGTGATGATCGGCATTGGTCGCGACCATTTCCACGACTTCCTCGCCGGCGGCCAGGACATCGACGAGCACTTCGTCTCGGCGCCGCTCGACAAGAACATCCCGGCGCTGATGGGCCTGATCGAGGTTTGGAACCACAACATCCTCGACTTCGCGACGCAGGCGGTGATCCCCTACGACAATCGCCTCGCGCGCTTCCCCGCCTACCTGCAGCAGCTCGAGATGGAGTCGAACGGCAAGCACACCCAGCAGGACGGATCGCCCGCCGACATGGCGACCTCGCCGATCATCTTCGGCGAGCCGGGCACCAACGGGCAGCATGCCTTCTTCCAGATGCTGCACCAGGGCACCGAGCCGGTGCCGATCGACTTCCTGCTCGCCGCCAAGCCCACCGATGCCGACCAGCACCACCACGACCTGCTCGCCGCGAACTGCTTCGCGCAGGGCGAGGCGCTGATGCGCGGGCGCTCGCTCGACGAGGTGAAGGCCCTCTTGAAGAAGCAGGGTCTCGACGATGCCGCGATCGAGACGCTGGCGCCGCACAAGACCTTCGAAGGCAGCCGGCCGACCTCGACCTTCCTCTACACCAGCCTGACGCCGCGGGCGCTCGGGCGCCTCATCGCGCTCTACGAGCACAAGGTGTTCACGATGGGGGTGATCTGGAACATCGTCTCGTTCGATCAATGGGGCGTCGAGCTCGGCAAGGAGCTCGCGGGCCGCCTCGTGCCGATCGTCTCGGACAAGACCAAGCCGACGGCGGAGCTGGACTCGTCGACGGCCGGGCTGATCGAGGGGATGCGGCGGCTCGCCGGATGAGGCCGACTGCAAGCGGGCTCGCGATATGAGGCCGGGCTCGGCAACCTCGTGACGGATCGCCCCCTCGAAGGCGCAGCGGAACCCGCTTGGGCGCGGGCCGCGCGCTGGCTCTGGTCGCAGCCGTGGCTGCTGCTCGTCGTCATGGCGGCGCTGTTCGGCGCCAACGGCGTCGCCGCGCGCCTCGCCGCGGGGCAGATCTCGCCGCTGGTCCTCGTCGCCCTGCGTTGGCTCATCGTCTGCACAGCACTGGCGGTGATCCTCACGCGTGCGCAACGCGCGGAGCTGAGGGCGCTCGTCCGCGGCCACTGGGCCAGCCTTGCCTGGATGGGCCTGCTCGGCTTCGCCGGCTTCAACGCGATCTTCTATCTCGCCGCCTATCACACGAGTGCGGTCAACCTGACGCTGCTGCAGAGCGCGGTGCCGCCGTTCGCGCTCGCCGGCGCCGCGCTGGTCTTCGGTACGCGGGTGCGGGCGCTGCAGATCGCCGGCATGCTGCTCACCTGCCTCGGCGTGCTGATCGTCGCCGCCAGGGGCGATCTCCTCGCGCTGTCGCATCTGCGGCTCGGTGAGGCCGACGCCGCGGTGGTCCTGGCGTGCGCCTTCTACGCGGCCTACGCGCTCGGCCTGCGCGTGCGGCCGCCGTGCTCGGCCCTGGTCTTCTTCGCCGGGCTCGCCGGCGCGGCGTTCCTCTGGTCGGTCCCAATGGCCGCGATCGAGATCGCGACGGGGCACGCGTACTGGCCGAGCCTCGAGGGCTGGCTCGTCGTCGTGTTCGTCGCATTCGGACCGTCGTTCGCGGCGCAGGTCTGCTTCATGCGCGGCGTCGACCTCATCGGCCCCGGCCGCGCGGGGCTGGCGACCAACCTCGTGCCGATCGCCGGCGCGCTGGCCGCCGTCCTGGTGCTGCACGAGCCGTTCACGCTCGCGCATGCCGCGTCGCTCGTCCTGGCGCTCGGCGGCATCGCGCTCGCCGAATGGTCGGTCGCGCGCGCCGTCGCGCGTTGACGCCTTCTCAGCCCGCCGGTTTCGCGTCGATCGAGATGTAACGGCCGCGGTGCACGTCGAAGATGTTGGAATACCAACCCTTCAGCCGCGGCGACACGAGGTTCGGCGACTCGAAGTCGAGCAGCGGCATGTAGGCGCCCGCCGCCAGCAGCTTCGCTTCGGCCTCGTGCAGGATCGCGATGCGCTTGGCCTGGTCCACCTCGTCGTCGGCCTGGCGCAGGAGGGCGTCGAAGGCGGGATCGGCGTAGTGCGGCGTGTTCAATGGATTGCCGCTCTCCGAAAGGAAGAGGTAATTCTGCGCATCCGGGTAGTCGGCGAACCACCCGCGCCGGATCGCGTCGTACGGCGCTCCGGAGGCGAGGAAGGCGTAATAGGACGTGGCGTCGCTCACGACGAACTCGGTGGTGACGCCGAGCACTTTCCACATGTCCGCCAAAGCGATGGCCGTCGCCTTGTTGTTCTCCGACTGGTTGAAGCGGTATGTGACGTGCAGCGGGTGGTCCGGCCCGTAGCCCGCCTGCTTCATCAGCGCCTTGGCCTCGTCCTCGCGCTGGAACTGGCTCTCGTTCGCGAAGGCGAGCTGCGCGGGCGCGCCGTAGCCGGGCATGCCCGGCGGCACGATCGAGGTGCCCGGCAGCATGACGCCCGCCCAGATGATCTTGGCCAGGAAGTCGCGATCCACCACCATCGACAGCGCCTGGCGCACGCGCACGTCGTCGAAGGGCGGATGGCGGCAGTCGAGCGCCAGGAAGTAGGTGCCGATCTCCGGCGCCACGCGGAAGGCCGCGCCGAGATGCGCACGCACCCATTTCACCTGGTCGATCGGCACGTCGTTGTAGGAGTCGATCTCGCCGGCCATGAAGCGGCGCAGGGCGGCCGACCGGTCCTCGAGCGGCATGATGGTCTCGCCGTCGAGCACGACCGACGCCGCGTCGTGGAAATACGGGTTCTTCGTCAGCACGATGCGATCGTTCGGCGTGTAGCTCTCGAGCCGGAACGGTCCGTTGGTCACCAGACGACCGGCGCGCGCGAAGGCGTCGCCCCATTGCTCGACGCTGGGCCGGTAGACCGGCAGCGCGGTCATGTGCGCGAGCTGGGCGAGCAGGTAGGGCGCGGGATGCGCGAGCCTGATCTCGAAGGTCGAAGGATCGGGCGCGGCGACGCCGAGCGCGTTAAGCGGCATCTTGCCGGCGTTCACCTCGCGCGCGTTCTTCAGGTCGTAGAGGATAGAGGCGTATTGCGCGCCGGTCTTCGGGTCCATCAGCCGGCGCATCGAGTAGACGAAATCGTCGGCCGTGACCTTGGCGCCGTTGGACCAGCGCGCGTCGTCGCGCAGGTGGAACGTGTAGGTGAGCTTGTCGGAGCTGATGTCCCACCGGGCCGCGACGCCGGCGATCAGCGTGCCATGCGCGTCGCGCGCGAGCAGGCCCTCGTCGAGCTCGGCGAGGATGTTGGCCTCGGCCGAGTTCGAGACCTTGGCCGGATCGAACGAACTGGGATCGGTGAGCTCGCCGCGCCGCCAGATGCCGCCAGCGTCGGCGGGGCCGGCGACGACGAGGAAGAGAAGCGCCGCAGCTGTTCGCTTCCATGCGCGCGAAGGTGGCCCTGCGAAGCCGGCTCGGACCGCGCAAGAGGTGGCGACGCCCCTCATCCGACCCGACATCGTCGGGCCACCTTCTCCCGCGAGCGGGAGAAGGGAGGGGTGGCGCCTCACTCCCAAAAGCCGGGCCGCGCCTCGCTGAGACGGCCGCCGAGCCGCACCGGCGCGAGGTGCTCCGCCAGCCCGGACGCGCCGGTCTCCACCGCGATGCCGCACAAGGTCGCCGGCCCCATGGCCGGCTCGTAGCGTACGCCGGGCGTCTTCTGCGTCATGCGGCGGATCGGCTCGGCCTTGTCCATGCCGATCACCGAATCATAGTCGCCGGTCATGCCGGCGTCGGAAAGGAAGGCGGTCCCGCCGGGCAGGATCTGGTGGTCGGCGGTCGGCACGTGGGTGTGCGTGCCGACGACGAGCGAGGCGCGTCCGTCGGCGTAATGGCCGAACGCCATCTTCTCGCTGGTCGCCTCGGCGTGGACGTCGACGATCGCGGCGTCGCAACCGCGCCCGAGCGGGCAGGCGTCGATCTCGCGGTCGAGCGCGGCGAACGGGTCGTCCATCGCATCCATGAAGACGCGGCCCATCACGCTGACGACGAGGACGCGGCGGCCCTCGGCGACCTCGACCAGCGCCGCGCCGGCGCCGGGCGTGCCCTTGGGATAATTGGCGGGGCGGATCAGCTTCGGCTGGCGGGCGATGAAGACGAGCGCCTCGCGCTGGTCGAAGGAATGGTTGCCGAGGGTGATGCAATCGGCGCCGGCGTCGAGCAGCTCGCGGCAGATGTCCTCGGTGATGCCGAAGCCGCCGGCCGCGTTCTCGCCGTTGACGACGACGCAATCGAGCGCCCATCGGCGTCGCAGTTCGGGCAGGTGCTTTGCGATGGCCGCACGCCCGGCGCGGCCGATCACGTCACCGACGAACAGCAGCCGCATCAGGCGTCGTCCGTGGTGAGGATCGTATCTTTCTCGGTGACGATCATGTCGAGCGGCTCGTCGTGCGCGTCGTTCGGCACGAACAGCAGTTCCTGCGCAGCAAAGGCGACGCCGATGGCGACGATCTGCTTCTTCGCCCGCAGGGCGGCCAGCGTGCGGTCGTAGAAGCCGGCGCCGTAGCCGATGCGGTGGCCGCGCCGGTCGTAGGCGGCGAGCGGCACGAACAGCACGTCGGGCTCGACGGTCTCGGCCTCGGGAGGCGGCTCTGGGATGCTCATCCGGCCCGGCACCATTTTCGTGTCGGGCGTCCAGCGGCGGAAGGTGAGCGGCGTGCCGATCTTGCCGGTGATCGGCAGCCCGACGACGAAGCCGGCGTCATCCAGAGCCGCGAGCAGCGGGCCGGTGGCGATCTCGTCGCCGATCGAGGCGTAGGCGGACACGGTTTTCGCGCCGTGCGCGCGGGCCAGCTCGGGGCCGATCCGCGCGAGGCGCCTGGCGAAGGCGTCGGCCTCGGCGGGCGAGATCGCGGCGCGATGGGCCAGCGCTGTGGTGCGGGCGGCCGTCTTGTCGAGGGTCATTCAGGCTCGAAGAACATGTGCGGGCCACGATGGCCGTGGGACATCGACCCCGGGAACCTACAACGTAGGTGGGCGCCGTGTGACCGAGTCCACGGACAAGGCCAGGGACAGCTCCCTTGAGATCGATAAGGCCCCGGGAATACTATCCACACGCACCCCGCAGCGCCGCCCGACCAATGTAGGACAAGCGGCGGCCCGGCGCCAGGGGCTCAGGCGGCATCCTCGTGCTGGCGGACGAGCTCTCCGCCGGCGGCGTGTGCGGCGCGCTCGGCCTCAAGGCTCGCTTCGGCGAGGCCCGCGCGCATCTCGGCCTCGCGCAGGCTCTCGACCAGGATCAGCACGGCGCGCGCGAGCTTGGCGACGACGGGATCGGTGCCGTCGCTGAACTTCATCAGCGCCATGATCTCCTCGACGTACACGCTCGTCTCCGCGCCTTCTCCGCCCAGCGCGCCCTGCGGCAGCATCTCGGCGAATCCCTTGATCCTACAGTCTCTCCCAACAGCCCGTTAAGGCCGGTCTGCGGCACGGTCTGGGCGAGCCGGCAGATTAACGCATCGCGTGCCCTTTCTGAAACGCGGAACCGGAGCCTCAGCCGTCGGCGTCGCCGGCCGCCGCCTCGAAGGCGGTGCGCAGCCCGGCCGGCAGCCGCACCACCCTGGCATCGCGGACAGCGACGATCGACACCTCGGCCCGTACAAGCTTCTCTTCCGCGCGACGCACCTCCTGCAGCAGGCGGACCAGCGGGCCGCGTACCTCGCCGACGGTCGTGCAGACGTCGATGACGTCGTCCATGCGCGCCGGCCGCAAATAATCTATCGTGAGCCGGGTGACGACGAAGACGAGGCCGGCCTCGTCGCGATGCAGGGTGGATTGCGTGATCCCGAGCGTGCGCAGGAATTCCGTCCGCGCCCGTTCCAGGAAGCGCAGGTAGTTGGCATGGTAGACGAAGCCGGAGAAATCCGTGTCTTCGTAATAAACCCGAAACGGGATCAGGTGCGGCGCGGCCATCGCGCCCTCTAGCCGGGAGCGGCGCTGGCGTGCAAGGCGAAGCCTATACGAGGCCGGGCGAGGCGGCGATCGGGATCGTCGTGCTGGGGGTCAGCGGCTGCGGCAAGTCGACGATCGGCAAGATGCTGGCGCCTCCGCTCGGCGCGACCTTCCTCGAAGGCGACGAGTATCATTCGTCGGCCAATATCGCAAAGATGCGTGCGGGCCGGCCGCTCGACGACACGGATCGCTGGCCGTGGCTCGAGAAAATCGGCGTCGCCGCCGCCGAGCACCTGCGGCAGGGCCGCTCGGTCGTCGTCGCCTGCTCGGCGCTCCGTCGCGCCTATCGCGAGGCGCTGTCGCGCGCCGCCCGACACGATCTGATCTTCGTCCATCTTGAGATCGACCGGGCGACCATCGCTGCGCGCATCCAGGCGCGCCGCCAGCACTTCATGCCGGTGACGCTGCTCGAGAGCCAGCTCGCGACGCTCGAACCGCTTGGCGCCGACGAGACCGGCACCGAGATCGCCGAGACCGGGACGGCGCAGGAGACGGTCAAGGCCATCGAGCGCTGGTTGCGCCTGCGCGCCCACGGTCATCTCGACGCCGGACGCAAAAAGGGGCGGCCGAGCCGCCCCTTCGCACGCGAACACAAGTTTTTGGACTCGCTTGCCTCCGACAAGCCGCCGGAGGATTAGCGCTTCCCGCCGGTGCCGTCGCCGTCGCGCATCTGGCCGGTCGGCTCCTGCACGTGCGCCTCGAGGAACCACAGCTGCTTGTCGATGCCGCGCGAGACTTCGGTGAACAGATCGGACGTGCCGGCATCGCCCGCCTCGTCGGTGTCGTCGATGTTCTGGCGCACGGCGTTGCCGTAGACGGCATAACGATCGATCAGCGCGGCGAGATGGTCGGCGACCGCGTAGGTGTCGAGCGGATAGGCGGTCAGCTTGGTCTCGTCGACCACGGCCTGGACCGTGCCGCGCGCCGTGCCGCCGAGCTGGGTGATGCGCTCGGCCACCTTGTCGTTGAAGTCGTCAAGCTCGGTGCGGAAGCCGTCGAGCATCTCGTGGATGCCGATGAACTGCGGGCCCTTCAGGTTCCAGTGCGCCTGCTTGATGTCGAGCGCGAGGTCGATGCCGTCGGCGAGGCGTGCCTGCAGCGTATCGAGCGACACTTTCTTGGCGTTCGACTTGGTGTCGTTGCGCGTCTGGTGCATCCGGACGCCCTTGTTGGCGGTCTGCTTCGAGGCGGCAGTGGTCATGTCGTGTCCTATGCTCTTGCGGGGATATCGGCGCCAGCCGACGCGCGGCTGGCTCTCGACGCGCAAACAGGAAAGGCTCGATCGTAGTTCCAGCAGAGACGTCGACCGGTCGGGTTTCTCCGCCTGGGTACGGGCGCCAGGGTGCAGCCGTCGCGGGCGCCGAATCCTACCGGAACTTGCCGGGCTGCCAGAGCACGTCGCCCGGCCCGAGATCGTTGACCCAGCGGGCCGCGACGAACAGGAAATCGGACAGGCGGTTGAGGTATTTCAGCGTCGCGTCGCCGACCGGTTCGCCGGGCGTCGCCTGCAGCGCGACGAGCAGGCGCTCGGCACGGCGCGCGATCGTGCGCGCCAGGTGCAGCGCCGCCGCCGCCGGGGCGCCGCCGGGCAGCACAAAGGAGCGCAGCGGGGTGAGGCCGGCGTTCAGCGTGTCGATGTCGACTTCCAGGCGATCGACCTGCGCGTCGACGATGCGCAGCGGCTCGTAGGGCAGCGGCTTGCCGCTGTCGGGGGCGCAGAGGTCGGCGCCGAGATCGAAGAGGTCGTTCTGGATGCGCGCCAGCATCGCGTCGAGCGTGGCGAGAGCCGGCTCGGCCGCGGTGGCGACGCGGGCGAGGCCGATCGCGCTGTTGGCCTCGTCGACCGTGCCGTAGGTCTCGATGCGCAGGTCGTCCTTGCGGCGGCGCTCGCCGGTGCCGAGCGCGGTCGTGCCGGCGTCGCCGGTCTTCGTGTAGATGCGGTTCAAGACCACCATGGCGTCACCGGTGCGGGCGGAAGAAGAGCACGCCCATGATGATGACGATCGCGACGAACTGCAGCCCGATACGCCAGCGCATCAGGCGCTGCGAGAGGTTGGGATCGCCGCCGCGCCACATGTTGCCGAGCCCCATGAATAGGACGACGGCGACGGCGCCGCAGGCGATCGCGACCAGGAGGTTCGTGGCGAAATGCATGGACATGATCGCGACCCTGCACGCGGTCCGGCGCAAGCGCAAGCCGAGCCGTCGCTACCGAACGCCGCCGCGCGACCCCCGTCCGCAAGTGTAGCGGGACGAGGAAGGACGCAGCGCTCAATACGAGCGCAGCAGGCGCTCCAGATAGTCGATCTCCTCCTGCGCGCGGCTGGGGTCGCCGAGGCGGCGCCGCAGCTCTTCCAGCACGCGCTGGGCGCGCTGCGCGGCGGGCACGCCGAGCGGGTCGAAGCGCGACATTGAGTTCAGCGTGTTGGTGCCGCCGCGCGGACGCCCCAGCGGGTCGTCGCTGTCCGACTGCTGGCTCTCCTTCGAGCCGGTGCTGCCGTCGGTGTCGCCGTTGGCCTGGCCGTTGGGATCGCCCTGCTGGCTCATCGCGTCGGCGAGCTTCTTGGCGCCGCGGCGCATGGCGTCGAGCGCCTTGCCCTGCTGGTCGACGGCGTCCGAATTGCCGCTCTCGCCCTCGCGCAGCGCCTGTTCGGCCTCGCGCATCGCCTTGCCGGCTTCCTCGAGGTCGCCCTGGCCCTCGCCGGCCTGCTTCAGCTTCTTCTGGATCTGGCCGAGCCGGTCGCGCAGCTCCTGCTGGCGCTGCTGCAAGTCGCCGCCCTCGCCGCGGCCGGACTTGCCCTGGCCGCCCTCCGAGCCCTCGGACTGGCCGTCCTGCTGCTGGCCCTGGGCCTTGCGGCCGCGCTGCTGGCCCTTGGGGCCCGGCCCCGAGTTCATGCCCTGCGACTGGCCGGGGTCCTGGCCGCCCGGCATCTGCTGGTCCTCGTCCTGCTGCTGGCCTTGCTGCTGACCCTGCTGGCCCTTCTTGTAGGTCTGGTCGCGCAGGTCCTGCTGGTCGCGCATCGCCTGGTCGAGCTGGTTCAAACCTTCCGCCATGGCCCGCGCCTGCGGGTCGGCCTTCTGCCGCTTGGCGGTCTTCAGGTTCTCGAGCAGGTCCTGCAGCTGGTCGAGCGCCTTCTTGGCCTCCTCGCGGTTGCCGGATTTCGCCTGCTGCTCGAGCTTGTCGATCAGCGCCTGCAGGTCCTTCTGGGTGATCGACTTCGACTTGGCGCCCTGCTGGTTCTGCGCCTGCCGGTCCTGCTTGCTCTGCTGCTGGGCGAGTTCCTTGAGGAACTTGTCCATCGCCGCCTGCAGGTTCTTCGTGAGCTTTTGGATCTCCTCGGGCGAAGCGTGGCGGTCGAGCGCGTCGCGCAGCTCCTTCTCGGCGGCGCGCAGCGCCTTCTCGGCCTCGGAGAGGTCGCCGTTCTCGAGCTGCTGAGCCATCTCCCACAGGAAGTCGGCGACGGCGATCTGCTGCGCGTCGGTCTTCGCATTCTGGAGGCTCGTCGCGGCGAAGCGCAGGCCGAGATAGACCGAGGCGTTGGTGCCGAACGCATCGGGCGCGATCATCAGCGCGTCGAGCGCCGCCGCGACATCGGCTTTCCGGTGCGGATTGAGCACGAGCTCGCGGCGCTGCTCGACCAACGCGCGCGCGACGGGGTTGGTGAAGGGCTTCTCGGGCAGCGTGATCGTGGCCGGCTCGCTGCGGCCCTCGTTGCCGCCCTCGTCGTGGGCGACGAGCACCATCTTCACCTGCGTGCCCGCCCAGGGCGAATCCGAGAGGTCGAGCGTGGTCTCGGCGTCGCCGATGCCGCCGCTGACGCCCGGCAGCGACAGCTCGCCCTTCGGCGCCGCCACCAGCGGGGGGCCGTCGATCGGCACGCCGTCGATCATCGGGTCGGAGAACAGGACCTCGGCCTTCGAGACCCCGTAATCGTCGTTCGTCGTGTAAGCGAGGGTGAGCGAGCCGCGGGCGTTTGCCTTCGGCACGTCGCGCAGCATGATGGTCGGCGGCTTGTCGGCGATCGCCGTGAGATCGAAGATGCCGCGCAGCGCGCCGCCGTGGCGCAGCACGAGCCGGCTGTCGCCGTGCAGCACGAGGCGCTTCTCGCTGTCGCCGGGCACCGGCGCGGCCGCCTCGTCGGCGGTCTTCTTCGTGTCGGCCTTGCCCGGCTCGACGGGCTTTGCGGGCGGCGGCAGCAGCGGGCCCGTCGTCTCGATCTCGGCGGGATCGCCGCCCGACGAGCGGATGATGACCACCGACCCGGCCGGCGCGGCGATCGACTTCGGGTGGTCCGGATCGCGCGCGTCGGCGGCGGCGAGGTCGAGGAGCACCGGCGGCTTGCCGGTGTAGGGCGGCGGGTCGATCCAGGCGTCGAGCCGATAGTCCGCGCCGAGGGCCGGGCCGTCGCCGAAGTCGAAGGCGGCGGCGACGCGCGCGTAGCGTTGCGGCCCGGCGACGATGGCGCAGGCGACCAGCGCGACGACGACGCCGGCGCGCAGGGCGTAGCGATCGAGCTCGACCGCGCGCGGTGAGGGCCGGCCGGGGCGCAGCTTCGCGGCCTCCGCCTCGGCGCGGCGGCGATGCAGCGCCCACAGTGCGTCGGTCGACGGGTCGCGCCCCGCCGTCGCCAGGGAATCGTCGAGCACCGAGGCCGGCCGGTGCTGCAGGCCGGAGGCCCGGTCGATGCGCCGCAATGCCTCTTGGCGCGACAGCGGGACGAGGGTCCACAGGCCGAAGGTCGAGGCGGCGAGCAGCAGGGCGAACAGCGCGACGCCGATCATCCGGCCGATATGCGAGACGTCGAGCCACAGCCCGAGCCACGAGACGCAGAGAAACAGGCCGATCACGACGAGCGGCGGGATCAGCCCGCGCCACAACCCCTCCCAGAAGGCAGCCGCCGTCGCCAGGCGCACGACGCGGTCGAGGCGCTTCTCCACGGGGGTCGGCTGCGGCTTCGAGGGATCTGTCAAGCTGGGCTCCGGCTCGTCCACGCCCCGCGAAGGGGTACGACCGAACGCGGCTTATCGCAACCGAGGCGCCGGCCTGTCGAGGGCCAATAGGGTCGCGGTGCCTGTGTGCGCCGGCGCGGCGGCGCCTATCCCGGACGGCTATTGGTTGTAGTCGAAGCGACGGTCGTAGGTGTCGAGCACGGTGGCGGGCGGCGGCCCGATTGGCGCCGGCACGAGATATGGCCCGATGATCGGCACGGCGGCGATCAGCGGCGGCGGCAGGTTCGGCACAGGCGGCGGCGCGTAGTAGAGCCCCGGTCGCGGGCCGTCCGGCGGAACGACGAGGACGGTGGCGGGCGGTGCAACGACGATCGGGCCGGGCGGCGGCCCGAGGCGCACCGCGCCGTAGCCATAGGCCTCCGCCTGCAGGCGGGCAGGCCGGTGCCGGGCATAGGGGCGATCGAGGTCGGCGGCGCAGGCGAGCTGAGGAACGAAAGCGGCGAGCGCGACGACGATGAGACGAGCCCGCATGCGTGTCCTTCCCGGTGGCGAGGCCGCCATCGTAGGCGATCATGGTTAACCAAGCGTCGCCGGCTCTCGCCCCGTGCCGGCAAACGTGGCATTGAGCGCGATCTCAACCGGGACCCCACGCATGCCCCTGATCTGGCCGTCGCAGCGCATCGCGGCCGCCATCGCCGACGGCACCATCGTCACGGCCACGCCGCCCGACGCCGACCAGGTGCAGCCGGCGAGCCTCGACCTGCGGCTCGGGCCGAAGGCATACCGGCTGCCGGCGAGCTTCCTGCCCGGCCCCGGCCGCAGCGTCGCCTCGCGTCTCGCCGATCTCTCGACGCACGAGGTCGACCTCTCGCGGCCGACCGTGCTCGAGCGCAATTGCGTGCACATCATCCCGCTGATGGAACGCTTGCGGCTTCCCGCGGGGGTCGACGCGCGGGCGAACCCGAAGAGCTCGTCGGGGCGGCTCGACATCTTCGTGCGCATCATCGTCGATGGCGGCGCCACCTTCGACGAGATCCCGGCGGGCTACGACGGGCCGCTCTACGCCGAGGTCGTGCCGCGCTCGTTCCCGGTGATCGCGCCGGCCGGCTCGCGTCTCGCGCAGCTGCGCTTCCGCGAGGGCGGCGGCGCGCCGTCGCGCGTCGTGCCGGTGACGGTCGACCTCGATCCCGCCGGCAAGCCGGGCGGCATCGTCGGCTACCGCGCGCGGAAAACCTCGGGGCTGATCGACATGGGCAGGATCGGCGCCTATCCGCGCGACCTCTTCTGGGAGCCGCTGGTGCCGCGCGAGGGCAAGCGCGACCTCGTGCTCGACCCCGACGAGTTCTACATCCTCGCCTCCGCCGAGGCGGTGCGGGTCGGCGCCGACGAGGCGTCCGAGATGGTCGCCTACGACACGTCGGTCGGCGAGCTGCGCTCGCACTACGCCGGCTTTCTCGATCCCGGCTTCGGCCTCGACGAGGCGGGCGGCGCCGGCGCCAAGATCGTGCTCGAGGTGCGCAGCCACGACGTGCCGTTCCTGCTCGACCACGGCCAGCGCATCGCCACGCTGAACTACGAGCCGATGGCGGCACGTCCGGACAGGCTCTACGGCGCCGACCTGCGCTCGAACTACCAGGGCCAGCAGCTCAAGCTGTCGAAGCATTTCGCATGAAGCATCTCGAATGACGACGACCGATCCCGACTGGCTCGCCTGGTCGCGCGAGCTGCAGGCCATCGCCCAGATCGGTCTCGCCTTCAGCGAAAGCCCCTACGACCGCGAGCGCTACGAGCGGCTGCGCGTGCTAGCCGCCGAGATGGTCGCGCGCCACGGCGAGGCGTCGCCCCCCGCGCTCGTCGACCTGTTTCGCGGCGAGGCGGGCTACGCGACGCCGAAGATCGACGTCCGCGGCGCGGTCTTCGACGCCGAGGGCCGCGTGCTGCTGGTGCGCGAGACCGCCGACGACGGCCGCTGGACGCTGCCCGGCGGCTGGGTCGACGTGCACGTCTCGCCGGCCGAGAACGCCGTCAAGGAGGTGCGCGAGGAGAGCGGTTACGAGGTGCGCGTCACCAAGCTCGCCGGCGCCTGGGACCGCTCGCGCCACGGCCATCCCTCGCGCTTCTTCGCCGCCTGCAAGATGTTCTTCATCTGCGAGCTGGTCGGCGGCGCCGCGCGGACGAGTCACGAGACGTCGGGCGTCGGCTGGTTCGCGGAGGACGCGCTGCCCGCGGACTTTTCGCTGGAGCGCACCCTGCCGGAGCAGGTGCGGCGCATGTTCGCCCATCGCCGCGACATGAGTCTCGCCACCGATTTCGACTGAGCGCCGGCGGTCTACCTCCGCGTCACCGAGAGCCGGCGCGCGAACAGCGCGAGCATCCGCTCCCAATGCCGTTCCGCCGCGGCCCTGTCGTAGGACGAGCGTTTCGGGAAGGCGAAGCCGTGCCTGACGCCTTCGTAGATCTCGACCTCGGCGTCGGCGCCGCAGGCGACCAGCGCCTCGCGCATCTCCGCGACCATCGCGAGCGGCGCATATTCGTCGATCTCGGCGCAGCCGAGATAGAGCTCGGCCTTGGCCCTGCCGACGATGCGATGCGGGCTCTCCGGATCGTCGGTGACGAGCCGCGTGCCGTAGAACGACGCCGCCGCGGCGATGCGGTCGGGGTGGCGCGCGGCGGCGGCGATAGCGTGCCGGCCGCTCATGCAATAGCCGACGGTTCCGGCGGGTCCGTCCGCGGCGGCGGGGTCGAGGGCGGCGAAGGCGAGCAGCGTGTCGACGTCGATCATCACGCGAGGCGTGGTCGTCTCGTTCATCAGCTCGAACATGCGCTCGCTCGAGGCCGGGTTCGGGCCCTTGAAGATCTCCTCGACGCCGGCGCGGTAGTAGAGGTTCGGCAGCATCACGTAATAACCGACGCTGGCGAGGCGCCGCGCCATGTCGCGCAGCTCGCCGCGAATGCCGGGCGCGTCCATCAGAAAGATCACCACGGGGTGCGGCCCGTTCCGCTCCGGGTGGCAGAGGAACGTGCCCATCGTGCCGTCCGGCGTCGGGATCTCGGCGTGCCGCTCGATCATCGTTCTCTCCCTGTTGCGCCGCCCTTCCGGGCACGCCTGTTTTGCCATAGAGCCGTGCGGCGCCGAGTGCGGCGCGGCAGGATCGCATGAACCTCATCCCGCGGCCGCCCGTCGAGGCGGCGCAGATCGCAAACGACAGCGACTTGGCGTCGGGCGCCTTTACGACCGGCTCGACGCTGCGTCACGTGCTGATCATGACGATGACCGGCGCGGCCGGCCTTGTCGCGGTGTTCATGGTCGAGTTCCTGACGCTGCTCTACATTTCGCGGCTCGGCGACACCGATCTGACGGCGGCGGTCGGCTACGCGTCGCAGGTCACGTTCCTCCTCGTCTCCATCAACATCGGGCTGACGATCGCGCTCGGCGCTCTCGTGTCGCGCGCGCTCGGCGCCCGCGACCGCGAGAAGGCGCGCCGCGTCGCCGCCTCGGGCGTGACGCTGATGGCGCTGATCGCCGGCACGCTCAGCTTCGCGGCGATACCCTTCACGCATGCCATCCTCGCGGCGATCGGCGCGCGCGGCGAGACGCTCGAGGCCGGCTCGCTCTATTTGCGCATCGTGCTGCCGGGCACGCTGCTGCTCGGCCTCGGCATGGCGTTCTCGGCGGTGCTGCGCGGCGTCGGCGACGCGCGCCGGGCGATGTACGTCACGCTCGGCGGTGCCCTCGTCACTGCGGCGCTCGATCCGATCTTCATCTTCGCTCTGCATCTCGGCATCGTCGGCGCCGGCGTCGTCGTCCTGGTCTCGCGGGTCTGCCTGGTGGCGACGGGCTGGCACGGCGCTGTGCGCGTGCACAATCTGGTCGCCCGGCCGAGCCTCGCGGGGCTGCGCGTCGACGCCGTGCCGCTGGCGGCGATCGCGGCGCCGGCCGTGCTCACCAACATCGCCTCGCCGATCGCCAACATCTACGCGATGCGCATCTTCTCGCGCTTCGGCGATCCCGTCGTCGCCGCCTTCGCGATCATGGACCGGGTCACGCCCGTCGCCTTCGGCGTCCTGTTCGCCCTGTCGGGCGCCGTCGGGCCGATCATGGGCCAGAATTACGGGGCGAGGGCGTTCGGCCGCGTGCGTGGCGTGCTCGACGAATGCTACGTCGTCGCCGCCGCCTATGTGGTCCTTGTCGGGGCGGCGCTGTGGCTCGCCGCGCCGCTCATCGTCGCCGTGTTCTCCGCCAGGGGCGAGACGGCCGAGCTGCTCACCTTCTTCTGCCGCATCGGCGGCCTGCTGTGGCTCTTCCTCGGCGGGATCTTCGTCGCCAACGCCGCCTACAACAATCTCGGCTGGCCGTTCCTCTCGACGCTCGTCAACTGGGGCCGGGCGACCGCGGGTACGATCCCCTTCGTCACCTACGGCGCGGCGTGGTATGGCCCGAAGGGTGGCTATGTCGGCATGATCATCGGCGCCGCCCTGTTCGGCGTTGCGGGGGTGGCCGGGTCCTATAGGCTCGTCGGCTGGATCGCGCGCGGGGCGCCCGCGCCGTAGGAGGACCGCATGTTCAACCTCTATCAGATCCTTCTCGCCGGGCAGGGCGGCCAGGCGCTCGACAATCTCGCCCAGCGCTTCGGCCTCAAGCGCGAGCAGGCCGACAGCGCCGTCAGGGCGCTGATCCCGGCGCTGGCGACGGCCTTCATGACCAAGGCGGCGCAACCCGGCGGCCCGCAGGAGATCGCCGGCGCGATGACCGACGACCATCACCGCCAGGCTTATGCCGATCCCGACGTCGCCGCGGCGCCGCAGACGGACCAAAAGGGTGGCGATGTCGCCGCCTCGATCTTCGGCAGCGCTTCGGTCGTCGACACCGTCGTGCAACAGGCCGCGCGCTACACCGGCCTGCCGGAGGGCGTGCTGCGGCAGATGCTTCCGGTCGTCGTATCGATGGTGCTCGGTGGCGTCGCCACGGCGATGCACGGCCAGGGCATGGGCGGAATGCTCGGGCAGCTCGCCAATTCCGGGTTCGGTAACCTGTTCGGCCAGGGCGCCGGTCAGGGCGCAGGCACCACCGCCGGCGGGACCGCCGGGCCAGCGGGCGCGGGCGGCATCTTCGGGAGCATCCTGGGCGGCCTCTTCGGTGGCGGCCAGCCTGGCGCGCCGCAGCCCGACGCCGGTGCGACGGCCGCACCGGGGGCCGGCGGCCTGCCGCCGATGATGCAGGCCGGCATGGACATGTTCGGAAAGATGTTCCAGCCGGGCGTGCCGACGCCGCCCGGTCAAGGCAATCTCGCCGACGAGATCGGCGCGATCCTCTCCGGCAAGCCGCGGTAGCCGGACGACGCGGCTATTTCGATGCGTAGGCGACCACCCACATGGCGTGGTTGTGGTGGCGGATCGCCTGGAACCCGGCGCGTCGCAGATAAGTCGTCAGCTCGCCCGGGGTCGACAGCTCGCTGATGTTCGGCGGCCGCTCGTTCGGCGCGAAGGCGAGATGCGACTCGAAGAACTCCCAGCCGTACTGCGTCTCGATGTTCACGCTGTCCAGCCACACGCGCCCGCCCGGCTTCAGGACGCGATAGGCCTCCTTGATGTACTTGAAGCGGTCCCATTGCGACAGGTGCATCAGCACGACGGTGCAATAGACGAGGTCGACCGAGTTCGACTCGATGGCGGCGAGATCGTAGCCGCTCACGCTCAGCACCCGCACGTTGGGGAAGCCGGCGAGCCGCTTGCGCATATGGCGCACCATGTTCTCGGACACGTCGGTGCCGATCCACTCCCGGCAGAGCGGCGCCAGAACGGCGCCGACGCGCCCGACGCCGGCGCCGATCTCGAGGATCACGTCGTCGGGCCGGATCCCGACGCTCTCCTGCAGCATCTGCAGCGTGACGTCGGCCGCCTCGGCGAGATGGCCCTCGTCGAGCGTGCCGGCGACGGCGTTCTTGGCCTGCCCCTCGGTGTGCGAGATGGCGTTCCAGACCTGCTTGTACTGGTGCCGCTTGAGCGTCCAGCCGAACACGCCGTAGCTGCCGAATATCTTCTCGATCAGGTCCCGCAGCATGCCCGGTGGTGCGCCTCGCTCGACTTCGGTGGGCTCCTATCGCAGCTTCGCCGCCCGAGGTCGAGCACCACCAGCACGGGTTGCGCGCCCGAGCGCTGCGTCAACTGCCCCTGGCGACCGCCTGCGCCGGTTCGCCGAGATAGCCGCCGAGCTTGCCCGCATCGAGCACGAGCAGCGCGCCCTCCTGCCGCACGCGCTGGCGGAAGCGCGGCGAGGAGTCCGCGACGACGGCGACGAAGCTGTAGCGGCCGGCGTGCGGCAGGGATGCGCCGCCCTCCGCCGCCCGGTCGACCGCCGCGCCGGCGTCGACCCAGGGTGGGAAGACGACGGCAACCGCGGCGTTCGCGTGCGGCCGCAGGCTCTCGAAGCCGACGATCGTCAGGCCGAAGGCGATAGCCGCGGCGATGAAGGTTTTACTGGCAACATTCGTCTGTCCTGTCGTGCGCAAACGGCTCGTCCCCTCGTTCGAGTGTGTGGCAGTCCGGAACGTAGGTGCGCATTCCTGCGGAGTGATGACCGCGCTTGTAATTTAGCGTTGCTCGCGGCTCAGGCGTGGCCCGGCACCACGATCTCGGAGGGCTCCGGGTACGGCGGGCGGCTGCGCAAGGGGCGCAGCGCCAGCATTGCGAGCGCGGCCGTCGCGAGGTCGAGCGCGACGACGATCGCGAAGACCGGCAGCCAGCTCCCCGTCTGCGCCCGCAGCGCCGCGGCGAGTGGCGCGCCGAGGATCGAGCCCACGCCCTGCGCCATGTAGAGGAAGCCGTAGTTCGCCGTCGCGAAGCGCGGCCCGAACGTGTCGGTCAGGGTCGACGGGAACAGCGAGAAGATCTCGCCCCAGCCGAAGAACACGAGTCCGGACATCAGGACGAAGACGAGCGGATCGTGGCGCATCGCGATCAGCAGGGCGATCGCACCCGCCTCCAGCGTGAACGCCAGCGCCATCGTCGGCTCGCGGCCGATATGGTCGGAGACCCAACCGAAGAACGGGCGCGTCAGGCCGTTGGAGACGCGGTCGATCGAGAGCGCGAGCGGGATCGCCGCGGCACCCAGCACGGTGGTGCCGGCCAGCCCGAAATCGCTGGCGAAGCTCTTGAAGTTGGAGACCACCATCAGGCCGCCCGTCGACATCATCGTCATCATCACGAACATCAGCCAGAAGATCGGGCTGCGCAGCATCTCGCGCGGCGCGACGCCGGGCTCCGGCTCGTCGCGCGCCACCTCGTCCGGCGCCCGCAGCAGCAGGCCGGCGACGATCCCGACGACGCCGAGCCCGATGCCGAAGACCAGCAGCGTCGGCCGGAACCCGCGTGCGGCGATCATCGAGTCGATCGGGAAGGTGGTGGCGAGCGCGCCGAAGCCGTAGCCGGCCGCGACCACCCCGCAGGCGAGCCCGCGCTTGTCCGGGAACCAGCGTGCCATCAACCCCACCGCGCCGACATAGACGAAGCCGGTGCCGATCCCGCAAAACAGCCCGTACGTGGCGTAGAGGCCGAGCAGCGACGTCGCCTGGGCGGCAAGGATCCAGCCGAGGCCGGACAGCGCGCCGCCGAGCGCGACGAGGAAGCGCGGGCCGAAGCGGTCGATGAGATAGCCCTGCGCCGGCGCCGCCCAGGTCTGCAGCATGACGAGGATCGAGAAGGTGATCTGAACGGCGGTCGCCGAGGCGCCGACGGACTTGGCGAACGGCCCGGAGAACAGCGTCCAGACGTATTGCGGGCTGGAGATCGCCATCATGGCGACGAGGGCATAGGCCAGTTGCGCCCAGCGCTCGGGACGTGCGGTCGGATCGATCATGACGCGGCTCTGGCAAAGGTCGGGCCGTCGTCGCGCGTCGAGCGCCGGTCCTGGGGCGGGAGACGTCCCGCTTGACCTTCGCGCCCGGCGATCCCACTCTCAGGACGGCCGAGGGGATCCCCGACAGGGGGCTGAGAGGCCGGCATTGCCGAAGGGCAGCCCGGCGACCCTTTGAACCTGAACCAGCTCGCACTGGCGGAGGGACGGCGTCGCGGGTGTTCCACCCGTCATGCCCTTTCCGAAGTCTGCGCGCCGGCCCGTTGAGAGAGGCGCCATTTGGCCCCCACCGTCACGATCCTCGGCGCCGGCATCGCCGGCCTTACCGCCGCCGACGCCTTCTTGCGCGAGGGCTGCGCCGTGACGCTCGTCGAGCGGCGCGGCGGGACGGGCCAGGGCTGCTCCTTCTACGCCGGTGGCATGATCGCGCCCTATTGCGAGAAGGAGGCCGGCGAGCCGCTGATCGTCGAGCTCGGCCGCGAGGCGCTCGCCTATTGGCGCGAGGAGATCCCGGTGGCGCTCGCCAACGGCTCGCTCCTCGTCGCCGCGCCGCGCGACTTGCCGGAGCTGACCCGCTTCGGCCGCGCCACCACGCACTTCGAGACGCTCGACGCCGCGGCCATCGGCGCGCTCGAGCCCGACCTCGCCGGTCGCTTCTCGCGCGCGCTGTTCTTCCCCGAGGAGGCGCATCTCGATCCGCGCGTCGCGCTCGCCGAGCTGACCCGCCGCGTGGTCGCGCATCCACGGGCCACGCTGCGGCTCGATGCGGACACGCCGCCGGCGTCCGACTGGATCGTCGACTGCCGCGGCTTCGCCGCCCGCGACGCGCTGCCCGACCTGCGCGGGGTCAAGGGCGAGATGCTGGTCCTGGCGACGCGCGACATCGCCTTCTCGCGCCCGGTGCAGCTCCTGCATCCGCGCACGCCCGTCTACGTCGTGCCGCGCGGCGACGGCCGCTTCATGGTCGGCGCGACGATGATCGAGAGCGAGGAGCCCGGTCGCGTGCGGGCGCGCGCGCTGCTCGATCTCATCGGCGCTGCCTACACGATCCATCCCGCCTTCGGCGAGGCCGAGGTGGTGGAGATCGGCTGCGACCTGCGCCCGGCCTTCCCCGACAACCTGCCGCGCCTGCGCGTCGAGGGCCGGCGACTCTTCATCAACGGCCTCTACCGCCACGGCTTCCTGCTCGCGCCGGCGCTCGCCGCCCGTGCGGTCCGCGTGGTGCTCGGCGGCGAGACCTTTCCCGAGCTGATGCAGGAAGGACGCGATGCAGATCATCGTCAACGGCACGTCGCGTGAGGTCGCGGCGGCGACGCTCGCCGCGCTCCTCGACGAGCTCGATCTCGGCACGGCGACCGTCGCCACCGCACTGAACCAGGCCTTCGTCCGCGCGGCCGACCGCGGGGCGACGACGCTGGTCGAGGGCGATGCGGTGGAGATCGTCTCGCCCCGGCAGGGGGGGTAGGCGTGGCAGCAGGGAAGATCGAGACCATGAGCGACGCGCTGGCCCTCTACGACGCCACCTTCGGCTCGCGCCTCATCTCCGGCACGTCGCTGTTCCCGTCGCCGGCCACGCTCGCCGGCGCGGTGCGCGCGTCGGGTGCTGAGATCGTCACGGTGTCGCTGCGCCGCGAATCCGGTGCCGGGCGTGCGGGCGAAGCCTTCTGGGCGCTGATCCGCGACCTCGGCGTCCGCGTCCTGCCCAACACCGCGGGCTGCCGCACCGTGAAGGAGGCGGTGACCACCGCGCAGATGGCGCGGGAAGTGTTCGGGACGCCCTGGATCAAGCTCGAGGTGATCGGCGAGGACGACACGCTGCAGCCGGACGTATTCGGCCTCGTCGAGGCGGCCGGCGTCCTCTCGCGGGACGGCTTCCAGGTGTTCCCCTACACGACGGAGGATCTGGTCGTCGCCGAGCGCCTGCTCGCCGCCGGCTGCGAGGTGCTGATGCCGTGGGGCGCGCCGATCGGCTCGGGACGGGGCCTGAACAACCGCTTCGGCCTGCGCGCGCTGCGGGCGCATTTCCCCGGCGTGCCCCTGATCGTCGACGCCGGCATCGGCGCGCCGTCGCAGGCGGCCGAGGCGATGGAGATGGGCTACGACGCGATCCTGCTGAACACGGCGATCGCCAAGGCCCGCGAGCCCGTCGCCATGGCTCGCGCCTTCGCCCTGGCCGTCGAGGCCGGTCGCGCCGCGCATCTCGCCGGGCCGATGGAGCCGCGCGACATGGCCGCCCCCTCGACGCCGGTGATCGGCCGCGCCTTCGCGTGAGGGGCGGACGGAGCTAGTCGATCCGGCGCTGCGCGTGGCTCCGCTCCGCTGGCGACGCGGGTCCGGGCGACAGCAGATGCAGCAACGCCTGGCAGAGGGCCTTGATCTCCACCAGCGTGAGAACCTCCGGCGACTCGCAGCCGATCGAGGCGAGCACCGCAAGCTTCTCCTCGGCGGATCGGGAGTCGCGGTCGAACAAGGAGGACGTGGGCTTCGACCCCGACTTGGGCGCCTCGCGGCCGCGTCCGCTCATTTGAGTGCTCCTGAAAGGTCGATCGCCCGGAGCCTTAGCAAACGACGTCGATTGCCTGTGTGATGGCAATCACTTACGACCGTGCCGAGCGGCCCCTTGGGCACAGCGGGGCGCCATGATGCGCGGTTGCCTTTGAGACACGCCGATTTCGCAGTGATGCTGCGGCTGAATCCGCTTTTCGAATCGCTCCCGCCGCCGATCATCGAGGCCCTGGCGCGGCAGTGCTCGGCGCGGACGTTGCCGTCGGGCGCGACCTTGTTCCGCAAGGGCGACCCGGGCGACACGCTCTACGGTGTGCGGCGCGGCCAGATCAGGATCGAGACGACGACGCCGGCCGGTCAACGCCACACCCTGGCATTCGTCGGCCCCGGCGATCTCTTCGGCGAGATCGCCTTGCTCGACGGCAAGGGGCGCACGGCGGACGCCGTCGCCATGCAGCCTACGGAGCTTTACGCGCTGCGACGGCCGGACCTGCTGGCCCTGCTCACGCGCGAGCCGAGCGTGGGCGCGCTGCTGATCGAGATCCTGTGTCAGCGCCTGCGCGAATTGTCCAAGCAGATGGAGCAAAGCCTGTCGCTGCGCCTCGAGGCCCGCTTGCAAGCCCGGCTCCTGCTCCTCGCCGAGGACTTCGGCGATCGCATCGTCATCACGCAGGAAGAGTTGGCGCGCTCCGTCGGCGCCACTCGCGAAAGCGTCAATCGCCTGCTGCGAAAATGGAGCGCTGCCGGTGCGCTTAAGATCCACCGCGGCGCTGTCGTCGTGGTGAACCGCGGCGCGTTCTGAGCGCCGGCGAGCCGCACCCGTCTGCGCACGCTCTTGCGATCCGAAGCCGTGCGATCCTGATCTCCGAGCTGCTCCAGCAGCGAAAGTGGCTGTGTGATCGACATCACATTCTCCCGGTTGGGATCTGATACGGTCGCTTCACTACGCGACTGACCGAGAAGATGTCGCGGGAATAAGTTTTTATACTTATTTATTGCGCTTTTTACTTGGTCGAGAGAGCCTTTTAGGTCGCCCTCGAAAGGAACGTCGGCGTCTTAGGCGTAAGAGCGCGACAGGCGAAGTGAATGGGGATTTGATGCTCGATACGCCAAGCTCCGGACGGGCTGCCTCGTCGGCGCTTGCAATGACCCGAGCGCCTGACGGCCGGGCGAATTGCCGGCGCGGCATCATCGATTTCTCGGGCGGCAGCTCGCACTGCCCACCGCCCGTGTCCGGCGATCCTCCCGCGCCCTACGACCCGCCCACGGACGACATCGGCGATCCCATCGGGTCGGTGGATGTGGACGTGGATGTGGACCTCGACGCGTTCGAGGACGCTGACGCCGATCTCGACGCCGATACCGGTCTCGATGGCGGTGCCG
>CAZZZM010000016.1:0-23269 GCA_964658465.1 uncultured Nakamurella sp. | reverse complement strand
CACCGCCGCCGCCGCCGCCGCCCCGACCGCCGCGGGCGCCGGCGCGGCTCCAGGCGGCCGAGTCGATCTTCCAGCCGCCCTCGACCTGCACCCAGAGCATGACGTATTTGGAGGCGACGTTGAAGGTCTCGCGGCCCTGTCCGCGCGTCGTCACGAGAAGATTACCGGTCTCCCGCAAAGCGTCGGTGCCGAACGCTCTCGTATCGGTCGCCTCGAAGGCCAGATCCTGGATCTGCTCGGCTTCCTTCCAGAAGGCGACGATCGCTTCGCGCCCGGCGAGGATGGGCTTGCCCGGCGGCAGCAGGACCGCGGTCTCGGTATAGCAGCCGCCGAGCGCCGCCAGGTCGTTGCTGCGCAACGCCTCGACGAACGTCTCATGCAAGCGGTCGAGCCAGGCGGGATCGTGATTGGTCGGCATCCTGATGCTCCCGCTCGTTGTGCTGCTGGTCCGGGCTGCCTGCTCAGGACGCGAGCCGTCGTTCCTTGAAGGGCCGCGAGGTGTAATCGACGCGCCGGACCTGGGCAAGCACGGCGGGGTAGGGGCGGTCCGGCCGGCGCTTACGTGACGTGCGGCGATAACCCCGTGTAGGGCCCGCGGCGCTCATACGTTTGTTTGTTGCGCCGTTTCCGGGATTTGCGCATGGTCTCGAAAGCGAAGGGCGAGCCGCCATTGCGGCGCGCGGTCATGAGTCCGCCGTGGAGCGGGCGACACGCCATTCTCGATTTTTGGAACATCGCCCAGGAATGACCCGATCCGAAGCCTCCCCGGACGATCCGCCGGTCTTCAGCGGCGGCTACAAGGCCCTGGCGACGGTCGCCAAGACCATGGGCTACCACGTCACGGCGCAGCAGCTGAACCACCAGATGGGGCAGAGCCGCGGCAACCCCTCGACCGCCGACCTGATGCGCGCGGCCAAGATGATCGGCATCCGCGCCCGTCTCCTCAGCGAGCCGACCGAGCAGAAGCTGCGCACCATCCCGACGCCGGCGATGATCAAGCTCTCCGACGGGACCTGGCACGTCTTCCGCGGCGAGACGAAGGGCAATCTCTTCAAGGTCCAGGACCCGGTCGAGAAGCGCGTCAGCGAGATCAGCCTGGAGGAGCTGCACGGCCGCCTGGGCGGCGAGGTGCTGCTTCTCGGCAAGAGCTTCGCGCATGCCACCGAGGACCTCTCCTTCGGGGTCAGCTGGTTCGTGCCGTTCATCAAGAAATACAAGCGCGCGATCATCGAGCTGCTCGTCGTCTCGTTCTTCGTGAACCTGCTGTCGCTGGGCTATCCGCTCATGTTCCAGCTCGTCGTCGACAAGGTGCTGCCGCACAAGAGCTACTCGACGCTGATCGTGATCACGCTCGGCCTGCTGCTGCTCGCCCTGTTCTCCTGGGTGCTGTCGTATCTGCGCCAGTATCTCCTGCAGCACACGGCGAACCGCATCGACGTCGAGCTCGGCGCCAAGCTCTATTCGCACCTCCTGCACCTGCCGATCTCGTATTTCGAGAGCCGCGCCGCGGGCGTCATCGTGACGCGGGCGCGGGAGCTGCGGTCGATCCGCGCCTTCCTGACCGGCCAGGCGATGATGACGATCATCGACCTGCTGTTCATCTTCATCTACTTCGCCGTGCTGTTCTTCTACTCGAAGACGCTCACCCTCGTCGTCCTGGCGTCGCTGCCGGTCTACGTCGTGATCGGCTTCTTCATCCGGCCGATGCTGCGGCGACACGCGAAGGCGCGCTTCCGCGCGTGGGCGGCGGGCCAGAAGCTCATGGTGGAGAGCGTCGTCGGCATCCAGACCGTGAAGTCGGCGGCGGTCGAGCCGCTCTTCGAGCGCAAATGGGAAGAGATGCTCGCCATCTTCGCGCGCACCAGCTTCGATTCGAAGATGCTGGGCGTCGGGGCCGGGACGACCGTGAAATTCGTGACCAAGGTCACGTCGGCGATCATCCTCTTCCTCGGCGTGCTCCAGGTCATCTCCGGCACGCTCACCGTCGGCGGCCTCATCGCCTTCAAGATGATCTCGCGGCTGATCGCCAAGCCGATCATGCGCATCTCCCAGCTCTACCAGGACTTCCAGGAGGTGCAGATCTCGATCGAACACGTCGCCGACATCTTCGATGCCGAGGTGGAACGACGCGACGTCGCGACCCTCGCGGGCGCCGAGATCCGCGGCCACATCGCGTTCCGCGACGTGCGCTTTTCCTATCGGCCGGATCTGCCCGCGGTGCTGAAGGGCATCAATCTCGAGATCGAGCCCGGGGAGGTGATCGGCATCGTCGGCCCGTCCGGGTCGGGCAAGTCGACGCTGACCAAGCTGCTGCAGCGCTTCCACATGCCGACCTCGGGCGACGTGCTGGTCGACGACATCGACATCTCGCAGGCCGACCCGGCCTGGCTGCGCCGTCAGCTCGGCGTCGTCCTGCAGGAGAACTTCCTGTTCAACCAGTCCGTGCACGACAACATCGCCATGGCGCGGCCGGAGATGCCGCGCGCGCAGGTGATCCGCGTGGCGCGTCTCGCGGGCGCCGACGAATTCGTGTCGAAGATGCCGCAGGGCTACGACACCAAGATCGAGGAGCGGGGCGCCAACCTCTCCGGCGGCCAACGCCAGCGCCTGGCGATCGCCAGGGCGCTCGCCACCAACCCGCGCGTGCTCATCCTCGACGAGGCGACCAGCGCGCTCGACTACGAGAGCGAGCGCATCATCCGCGCCAACATGAAGGCGATCGTGCAGGATCGGACCGTCGTCATCATCGCGCACCGGCTCGCGGCCGTGCGCGATTGCGACCGCATCGTCGGCATGGTCGACGGCGAGATCGTCGAGGTCGGCACGCACGACCAGTTGCTGCGCCGCCGCGGCGGCCTCTACGCGCACCTGTGGTCGCTGCAGAACGAGCATCTGACCGCATGAGCGACCGGCGCGACGACGACGGCGACCGCAAGTTGCCCGCGCGGCGCGGCGGTGGCGGTGGCGGTGGTGGACGCGGCGCCGCCCCGCGCGAGGGCGCGCTCAGTCGTCGGATGCAGGGGCTCGCGCCCGACGATCCCTCGGCGCAAACGCCGGTGCCGCGACAGAGGCAGCGTCAGCTCCCAGCGGCGCGCCCGCGCACGCCGGACGAGCTCGTGCCCGTCGCGCCGTCGCGGCGCGCGCCGCCGCCGAGCCTCCGTGCGCCGGTCGACAGCGGTCGCGGGGACGCCGAGTTCCATCCGCGCACGCTGGCGCTCGACGACGATCCGCGGTCGCCGATCCGCACGGCGGTGCGCCTCACGCTCGGCGCGATGCTCCTCTGCTCGATCGCCTGGGCGTGGTTCGGCCACATCTCGACCTACACGACGGCGGCCGGCAAGATTCAGACGACGGGCCGCACCAAGGTCGTCGAGGGCCTTTCGAAGGGCAAGGTCGAGAAGATCCTCGTGCGGAACGGCGATCAGGTGAAGGCCGATGACCCGCTCGTCGAGCTCGATCCGACCGACGCCGAGGCCGCGCGCACGATCATCGCCGACAAGCTCACCGACGCGCGTGCCGAGGTGGTGCGCGCGCAGGTCGAGATCGCCGCGGCGCGCCTCGACACCGTCGACCCGACGACGAAGATCGCCTGGTCGTCCGGCGTCCCGGCGAACGTGCGCGCGCGCGAGGAGGCCGTGGCCCGCGCCGAGCTGGCCAATCTCGCGGCGCAGATCGCCACGTTCCGTGCGCAGAAGACGGCGCGCGAAGCCGAGCGCGACAAGTTCTCGAAGGACATCGCAGCGCAGAAGGCGCTGGTCGCGATCACGCAGGAAAACCTGACGATGATCGACACGCTGATGAAGAGCGGCTTCAACAGCCAGGCGAAATACCTGGACATGAAAGCGACGCTCGACAGCCAGCAGGTGATGCAGACGAGCTACGAGGGCAGCCTGGAGAACGCCAAGCAGGCGATCCTCGTCATCGACAGCCAGATCGCGCATGCGCGCGAGGTGTTCGTCGCAAAGCACACGCAGGAGATCTCGGACGACGAGCAGGTCATCGTCGATCTGGCGCAGAAGCTCATCCGCGCCGACGTGACCCTCGCGAACATGACGCTGCGCGCGCCGGTCGCCGGCACCATCCACGCGACCGCCGTCACGACGATCGGACAGGTGGTGCGGCCCGGCGAGCAGGTGATGCAGATCGTGCCGAGCGGGCAGCCGCTCGAGATCGAGGCCTACGTGCCGAACGCGGACGTCGGCTTCATCCGCAAGGGCGACAAGGCGACGGTGAAGGTCGACGCGTTCACCTACAACATCTTCGGCTCGATCAACGCGACGGTGACGGACGTCGCCAACGACGCGTTGAAGCTGCAGGACAAGTCGAGCGTACAGGAATCCTCGCTCGACGGCGCCTACGGCTCGACCACGGCGGCGGACAAGACCGGCAATCTCCAGTACCCGGTCCACCTGCGGGCCGATCAGACCTGGATGATGGTCGAGGGCAAGCACGTCCCCCTGGTGCCGGGCATGATCGTCAACGTCGAGATCGAGATGGAGAAGCTGCGCGCGATCGACTACGTCCTGTCGCCGATCGAAGCGCTGCTTTCGACCGCCGCGCACGAGCGATAGGCCTCCGCCCGCGGGTACGCCCGAGGGCCAGCTGGCAATGGTCAAGGCGAAGCTCTAGATTGGAGCTCCGCGCTCCGGCGCGTCGTTTCGATCCAGACTTCGACTTGTCTTGCGCCAGTCCCTCGTCTTCCTGCTGCTCGCGCCGATCGGCCTCGTCGCCGCATCGACCACCGTCGTCTCGTTCGACGATCGTTGGCGCGACCCGACCCTGACGCCCGACGTCAGGGCGCATGCCGCCCTGCAGGCGATGTCGCCCGACGAGAAACTCTCCCTCGTCCATACGCACTACGGCCTGCCGCATCTGCAGGCCGGCAAGGCGTCCGGCGCGATCGGCTCGGCCGGCTACGCGCCTGGCATCCCACGCCTCGGCATTCCGCCGCTGCAGGAAGCCGATGCCGGGCTCGGGGTCGCCAATCCCGGTGGTCTCGATCGGCTCGACGACGTCGTGCCGCTGCCTTCGGCCCTGGCGCTCGGCGCGACCTTCGATCCCGCCCTCGCGCGGGCCGGCGGCGCGATGATCGGCGGCGAGGCGCGCGCGGCGGGCTTCAACGTCCTGCTCGCCGGGGGCGCCAACCTCACGCGCGACCCGCGCGGCGGCCGCAATTTCGAGTACATCGGCGAGGATCCGCTGCTGACGGGCCGGATGGTCGGCGAAACGATTGCCGGGGTGCAAAGTCGCGGTGTGGTCTCGACCGCCAAGCATTTCGCGCTGAACGACCAGGAGACCGGCCGCATCGTGTTGAGCGCCGATCTCGGTGACCGCGCCGCGCGCGAGTCGGACCTGCTCGCCTTCGAGCTGGCGCTGGAGATCGGCCATCCCGGCGCGGTGATGACGAGCTACAATCGCGTCAACGGCACCTACGCCTCGCAGAACGCCGCGTTGCTCTCGATCCTGAAGTCGGATTGGCACTACCCCGGCTGGGTCATGTCGGACTGGGGCGCCGTGCATGCGACGGTTCCGGCGGCCCTCGCCGGGCTCGATCAGGAGTCGGGCGAGGAGTTCGACGACGAAACCTATTTCGGCGCGCCGCTCGCGGCGGCTGTAGCGCGCAACGAGGTCCCGCAGGCGCGCCTCGACGACATGGTGGTGCGCCAGCTCCGCTCGGCCTTCGCCAGCGGCATCGTCGACGACCCGCCGCGCCAGGTCCGGGCGGGCGATCTCGCCGCCGACGCCCGCGTCGCCGAGAGGATCGCCGACAACGGCATCGTGCTGCTCCGCAACGAGGGCGGCCTGCTGCCGTTGTCGCGCGGCGTGCGGCATCTGGTGATCATCGGCGCGCATGCGGATCGCGGCGTGCTGTCGGGCGGAGGATCCTCGCAGGTCACGCCGAAGGGCGCCTTCTCGCTCGTCAAGGAGCAGGCGATCGGCGTCACGAGCGGGCTAAAGTTCTATCTCCCGTCGTCGCCGCTCGATGCGATCCGGCGGCTCGTGCCCGGCGCCCGGGTCGACTTCGTCGCCGGCAACGACCACGCGGCGGCGGCAGAGGCGGCGCGCGGCGCCGATGCCGTCGTCGTCTTCGCCGAGCAATGGGACGCGGAATCCTACGATGCGGCGGACATGACGCTGCCCGCCGCGCAGGACGCGATGATCGCGGGGGTCGCGGCCGCCAATCCGCACACGGTGGTCGTGCTAGAGACCGGCGACCCCGTCGCGATGCCGTGGCGCGACAAGGTCGCCGGCATCGTCGAGGCCTGGTATCCCGGCGCGCGCGGCGGAGAGGCGATCGCCGACGAGCTGTTCGGCGTGGTGAATCCATCCGGACGTCTGCCGATGACCTTTCCGGTCGATCTCGCCCAGGTGCCGCGGCCGACGGCGCCGGATCGCAAGACCACGCAGGGAAGCCCCGGCGCGCCCTACAAGCCCCGCTTCGATGTCGACTACGGCATCGAGGGCGCCGACGTCGGCTACAAATGGGATCTGCGCCGGGGCATCACGCCGCTGTTCCCGTTCGGCTTCGGCCTCTCCTACACGCGCTTCGCCGAGTCCGGGCTCGAGGTGCGCGCCGAAGGCGACCGCATCATTGCGTCCGTGGACGTGGCGAATGTCGGCGGGCGGGACGGTATCGACACGCCGCAGATCTACGTCGAGAGCGGCGATCGTCGCTTCGTGCGGCGCCTCGCAGGCTTCGCGCGCGTGGCACTTGCGCCGGGCGAGCACCGGCGCGTGACGATGGCGATCGATCCTCGCCTCGTCGCCTGCTTCGACGAGACCACGCACCGCTGGGCGATCGCGCCGGGCCGCTACGTCGTCTCCGTACGCCCCCACGCGCTCGCCGAGGGTCAGCAGGCCGTGGTCACGCTGGCCGCAGCAAGCCTGCCGCCTTAGCCGGCGCGCCGCTTCCCGGCGTCGCCGATTGATGTATGACGAGCCGACAACCGACCGCGGGGGGACGAGTGGCGCGATGAGCAAGCTGACAGGTATTTTCGGAGGGATTTTGGGGGGCGCCCGCGAGGCCGCGACCAGGGCGCCCGAGAGCGGCGCCGGCGCCAAGCCCGTGCCGGTCGCCGACCTCCCGAAGCCGCCAGCCGACGACCTCGCCAACTGGCATCTCGCCGCGCGCATCGCGCTGTCGGCTGCGCTGTTCGGCGTCGGCGTCTACATGCTTTCGAACTATGTGCGGGCGCTCGTCTGGGCTCTGGTGCTTGCGATCGCCCTGTGGCCGCTGTTCGAGCGCGCCGCTGCGCGGGTCGGGCCGAAGATGCGCGGCGAGATCCTGCCGCTGTTGTTCGTGCTCGGGGTGGCGCTCGTCTTCGTCGTGCCCTTCGCGGTGCTCGGCGTCGAGGCGGTGCGCGAGGCGCACACCGTGCTCGACTACGGCAAGCAGGCGGAGGCCAACGGCATCCCCGTGCCGGACGCGGTGAACAAGCTGCCCGAGAAGGTCGCGCAGCCGGTCACCAAATGGTGGAACGAAAACCTCGCGCGTTCGGGCTGGGCGAAGGACCTCGCGGAGAAGGTCGACACCGCGTCGAACCGCGAGCTCGGCAAGAACGTCGGTCGCGACGCGGTCCATCGCGTCGTCCTGTTCGGCTTCGCGCTGCTCGCGTTGTTCTTCCTGTTCAAGGAGGGGCACGCCGTGGTCGAGCAGTCGCGTGCGGCCTCGAATCGCATCTTCGGCCCGCGCGGCGAGCGCATCGGGCGGCAGGTCGTCTCGTCGATCCACGGCACGGTCAATGGCCTGGTGCTGGTCGGGCTCGGCGAGGGCGTGGTGCTCGGCGTCGTCTATTTCTTCGCCGGCGTGCCGCATCCGATCCTGTTCGGGGCCTTCACCGCGGTCGCGGCGATGATCCCGTTCGCGGCGGCGATCGCCATCGTCCTCGCGGCGGTCGCCGTCCTGGCGGCGGGCAAGACGGTGGCGGCGATCGTCATCCTCGGCGCCGGCTTCGCGACGACGTTCGTCGCCGACCATTTCGTGCGGCCCTCGCTGATCGGCGGCACGACCCGGCTGCCGTTCATCTGGGTCCTGCTCGGCATCCTCGGCGGCGTCGAGACCTTCGGCCTGCTCGGCCTCTTCGTCGGCCCCGCCGTCATGGCCGCGTCGATCCTGCTCTGGCGGGAGATGGCGGGGGAGAAGGAATGAGGCCGTGGACCTGACGCAGCCGCAGGACGGACGCCAGGACGGACGCGGAGTCTCGATCCGGCGTCCCGATCGCTATTCCGCCGCCGCGCGATGCGGCCTCAGCGGCACGGGGTCGCGCGCCTCGCGCCTGTCCCGCCCGCGCGAGCGATCGCGCGCGACCAGCGTATAGACGGCGGGCGTCACGAACAGCGTGAACATCGTCCCGATCGACATGCCGAAGGCGATGACGATGCCGATCGCAAAACGGCTGCGCGCCCCGGCGCCCTCGGCGACCATCAGCGGCACCATGGCGACGACCATCGCCGCCGTCGTCATCAGGATCGGCCGCAGGCGCACCGCGGCCGCCTGCTCGATCGCCGCGCGGCGGCCGAGCCCTTCCTCCTGCAGGCGATTGGCGAACTCGACCATCAGGATGCCGTGCTTGGAGATGAGCCCGATCAGCGTGACGAGGCCGATCTCGGAATAGATGTTGAGGCTCGCCATGCCCATCACGCCGAGTGCGTTCAGCGGCAGCAGCGCGCCGAACATCGAGGTCGGCAGCGCGATGAGGATGATGAACGGGTCGCGGAAGCTCTCGAACTGCGCGGCCAGCACGAGATAGATGACGATCAGCGCGAAGACGAACGTGTAGAGGAGGGTGTTGCCCTCCTGCACGAACTGTCGGCTCTCGCCCTGGTAGTCGAGCGTGAACCCCTCCGGCATCACCTCTTTCGCCGTCGCCTGCAGAAAGGCGAGCGCCTCGCCGATCGTGTGGCCGGGGAAGGGCACGCCCTGCAGCGTCGCCGAGTTGAGCTGCTGGAAGCTCGGCAGGCTGTTTGGCTGCACCGTCGGCTTCACGCTGGCGACGGCGGACAGCGGCACAAGGTCGCCGCCCGCCGTCCGCAACTGGTAGCGCAGGAGCCAGTCCGGCACCAAACGATCGTCGCGCGGCACCTGCGGGATGACTTCGTAGGAGCGGCCGTAGAGATTGAAGCGGTTGACGTAATTGCCGCCGAGGAAGGTCGCGAGCGAGGAGCCGATCTCCTGCATCGAGAGGCCGAGGCGGTTGGCCTTCGCCGCGTCGATCTTCACCTCGAGCTGCGGCGTGTCGAACTTGAGGTCGGAGTCGGAGAAGATGAAGAGGCCGCTCTTCTGCGCGGCCGTCTCGATCTTCGCCATGGTCGCGGCGATGTCCTTGTAATTGCCGATCGAGCGCAGCACGAACTGGATCGGCGGGCCGCCGGTCGAGCCGGGCAGGGCGGGCGGCGCGAAGCCGATGACCTTGGCGCCGGTGATCTGATCGAACTTCGGCGAGATCGCCTGCAGCACGTCCTTCTGGCTGCGCGTGCGGTCGCCCCAGTTCTTCAAGATGATGCCGCCGAAGCCGGAGGTCACGCCCTGGTAGCCGTTGATCGCGAAGAGGTGGTCGAACTCGGGGAGCTCGGCGGAGAACTTCGAGAGCTGCGCGGTCGAGCGCTCGATGTAGTCGAGGTTGCCGTATTGCGGCGCCTTGATGAGCGCGAAGATGACGCCCTGGTCCTCCTCCGGCGCCAGCTCGCGCGGGGTCGTCACGAACATGATCGCGGTGAGCGCCAGCACGCCGACGAGGACGAGGATGGTCAGCGCCCGGAAGTTCAGCGAGCGCACCAGGACCCGCGAATAGATGCGGCGGAAGAAGTCGAACACGCGATCGAGCACGCGGGCGAAGGAGAACGTCCCTTCCGGCGGCGGCGGCCGCAGCAGCTTCGAGCACATCATCGGCGACAGCGTGAGCGCGATGACGCCGGAGACGACGACGGAGCCGGCCAGCGCGAAGGCGAACTCGCGGAACAGCGCGCCGGTGAGGCCCGAGACGAAGCCGATCGGCGCGTAGACGGCGGCGAGCGTGATCGTCATCGAGACGACCGGCCCGGTGATCTCGCGCGCGCCCTGGATCGAGGCGTCGTAGGGCGTCAGCCCTTCCTCGATGTGCCGGTAGATGTTTTCCACCACCACGATCGCGTCGTCGACGACGAGGCCGATCGCCAGCACCATGGCGAGCAGGGTGAGCAGGTTGATCGAATAGCCGAGCGCCAGCAGCATGATCATCACGCCGACGAGCGACAGCGGGATGGTGACGATCGGGATCAGCGTCGAGCGCAGGTTGCCGAGGAACAGGAAGATGACCGCGACGACGATCAGCGCGGCCTCGGCCAAAGTCTTCTCGACCTCGGCGATGGAGGCGCGGATGAACTTGGTCGCGTCGTAACCGATCGCCGCGGTCATGCCGGTCGGCAGATCCGCCTGGACGCTCGGGAATTCCTTGCGCACCGCGGTGATGACTTCGAGCGGGTTGGCCGTCGGCGTCGCGTTGATGCCGATGAACACCGCCTTCTCGCCGTCGAACACCGACGACGAATCGACCGATTCCGGGCCGAGCTCGGTCGTCGCGATGTCGCCGATGCGGATCAGCGCATCGCCGCGAGTGACGACGACGAGCTGCGCGAACGCCTTGGCCGAATCGAGCGAGGTCTGCGCATCGATCGAGGTCTGGGTGAAATCGCCCTTCACCTGGCCGGCGGCCGAGGTGAAGTTGTTGCGCGCCAGCGCGGCCGAGACGTCGCCGGCGGTGACGCCGCGCGCCGCCATCTTCATCGGGTCGAGCCAGATCCGCATCGCGAAGGTCTGGCCGCCGAGGATGTCGGCCGAGGCGACGCCGTCGATCGTCTGCAGCCGCGGCTGCACCACGCGCGTCAGATAGTCGGTGATCTGCGGCGGCGTCAGCACCTTCGAGTTGAAGGAGAGATACATCAGCGCGGTCGAGTCGCCGGTCTTCTTGACGACGACCGGGTCCTGCGATTCGCGCGGCAGCTGATACTTGACCTGATTGATCTTGGAGAGGACGTCGGCCACCGCGCGGTCGGCGTTGGCGTTGAGGCGCAGGTTCAGCGTGATCGTCGAGACGTTCTGCTGCGAGTTCGAGACCAGCGTGTCGATGCCCTCGGAGGAGGAGACCGCCTGGGCGATCGGCGTCGTGATGAAGCCCTTGATGAGGTCGGCGTTGGCGCCGGGATAGGTCGTCGTGATGGTGATCGAGGTCGATTCGAGCTCGGGATATTGCCGGATCTGCAGCTTCGAGAAGGCGCCGAGACCGACGAGCAGGATCATCAGGCTGACCACCGAGGCCAGCACGGGACGGCGGATGAAGAGGTCCGTGAAGGAGCGTTGCACGCGCTATTCCTTCGGTCGGACGTCTGGCGGCGCCAATCGCGCCTTCGGGTCGACCACCACCGAGGCGCCGTTCAGGAGCTTGATCTGGCCCTCGGCGACCACCGTCTCGCCGGCCTTCAGCCCGTCGAGGATCGCGACCTCGCCCTCCCGCGTGTCGCCGGTGCGCACGAAGCGCCGGTTCGCGACGAAGATCTGCTTATCGCCCGACGGCGCCGCCTGGGCGCTGCCGGATTGCGAGGGTTCCGCTTTCGGCGTCAGCACGAAGACGCTGTCGCCGTAGAGCGAGAACGTCACCGCCGTGCGGGGCACCACGACCGTCGCGCGCGGCGCGCCGGCCTGCACCTCGACGTTGGCGAACATGCCGGGCAGCAGGCGCTTGTCGTGATTGTCGAAGATCGCCCGCACCATGACGCTGCGGCTTTCGGCGGCGACCCGCGCGTCGATGATGTGGATCTTGCCCTTGAAGACCTCGTCCGGGTAGGCGTCGACCTTCACATCGACCTCCTCGTCGTCCTTCAGCTTCGCGAGCGCCTGCTCGGGCATCGGGAAGTCGACGTAGATCGGGTCGAGCTGCTGCAGCGTGATGAGGCTCGTGCCGGGGGAGGCGTACTGGCCGACGTCGACCTTGCGGATGCCGAGCCGGCCGGCGAAGGGCGCCAGCAGCGTCTTCTGCGCGATCGTCGCCTTGATCCGCTGGACGGCGGCCGCGGCCTGGTCCCTCGCCGCCTGCGAGGTGTCGAGATTGGCCTTCGAGGTGTTGCCGCCGCCGATCAGCATCTTCTGGCGCTGCAGCTGCACCTCGGCGTTCGTCAAGGTCGCCACGTAGCTCGCGAGGTCGGCGCGCTCGACGTTGGTGTCGAGATCGAACAGCGGCGCGCCCTTGGCGACGTCCTGTCCGGAGCCGATGTGCACCTCGGTGACGATGCCGCCGAGCTGCGAGGAGACGTCGATCCCCTGGTAGGCGCGCGCGGAGCCGATCGCCGTCAGGACCGGCGTCCATTGCACCTCCCGCGCCCGGGCGGCGGCCACGGTCGTCGCCGGCGGCGCCATCTTGGCGATGAAGCCCTTGATCATCTCGGGCTTCGTCACGGTCTGGAAATGGTAGAGGCCGCCCGACAGCCCGACCAGGACGACCGCCACGAGCAGGAACATAAAGAGGCGGAGGACGCGCTTCATTCTGCCGATCGCCGTGCCGCGGAACCGTACCGCACGGTCTCACTATCCCGTGAATTGGCAGCAAATGTGTCGTGGGCCGTCCGGCCTATGCCGGGCGGCGTCCGGCACGAAAAAGCCCGCCGGAGGTGGTCCGGCGGGCTCGAAATCTCACGATGGAAGAACGATCAGCGCTTGACGGCGTCCGCGACGCTGCGCCCGGCGTCCTTGACGTCGCCGACCGACTCGCGCGCCGCACCGGCGGCCTTGTCAGCCTTGCCTTCGGCCTGCAGCTTCTCGTTTCCGGTCAGCTTGCCAGCGGCGTCCTTGAGAGCGCCTTCGACCTTCTGGGCCGCGCCTTTGATGTGCTCTTTATCCACCACGTTCCTCCTTGTGAGCCTGACGCTCTGCACGACAAACTTGCGGCTTTGCGCTCGGTTCCGGCGGGCCGGCGGTGGTCACAGTCGTATGGTTATGGGAGCCGTGCACGCGCCCGCGTTGACGGGGGCGACCTCAACTGGTCTATCTCGCGCCCGCCAAGGGGCCGGAGAAACTTTTTTGCAAACGAGCTTGAAGAGCGGGTCGGGGCTCGTCGCGCCGCTGGAGCGGGCGTGGCACTATCGCGAGCTGATCCGCGCCGTCGTCCGGCGCGAGCTCGCGGCCCGGTTCCGCGGGTCGATCCTCGGCTGGGCCTGGGCGGTGTTCGGCCCGCTGGTCATGCTGACCGCCTACACGATCATCTTCTCGAGCGCCGTCGGCGTGCCGAAGTCCGCCCAGGCCGGCGGCGTCGGCAGCTACGCGCTGTCGATCTTCACCGGGCTCATCGTCTTCAACCTGTTCTCCGAGCTCGCCTACCGCTCGCCGGGCCTGCTCCACGAGCACGTGCACTTCATCAAGAAGTCGATCTTCCCGTCCGAGACGCTCGCCTGGACGGCGACGATCCGTGCGCTGACCTATGCCGGCATCTCCTTCGTCGTGCTGCTCATCTTCGCGGTGGTCCGCATGCACGGGCTGCCCTGGACGGTGCTCCTGCTGCCGTTCATCGTCGTGCCGCTGCACCTGTTCCTGCTCGGCGCCTGCTGGTTTCTGATGGCGCTCGGCTCGTTCACGCGCGACGTGGCGCACCTCATGATCTCGATCGTGCCGGTCTTGATGTTCGCGACGCCGATCTTCTATTCGATCGACGACGTGCCGCCGGCGGTGCGCTTCGTGATCCACCTCAACCTGATCGGCGATTACGTGGAGATGGTGCGCGACGTGCTGATCCATGGGCGCCTGCCGAACCCGCTGCTCTACCTGGGGTCCCTCTTCGTCTCGCTCGTCGTCTTCCACTTCGGCTATCGGTTTTTCCAGCGCTACAAGGCCATCTTCGTCGATGTCATCTGATCAGGCTTTCGCGCGGGAGGTCATGACCGCGGAGCGGACCGCCGTGGCGCCCGAGGCGCCGGTGGTGATCCGTTGCGAGGGGATCGGCAAGGCCTTCCAGCTGTACATGCGTCGCAACGACCAGCTGAAGCAGACCCTGCTCGGCGCGTTCGGACACAAGTTCTACAAGGAGCACTGGGTGCTCCGCGACGTGTCCTTCGAGGTCGCGAAGGGCGAATGCGTCGGGATCATCGGCCGCAACGGCGCCGGCAAGACGACGCTTCTGCAGATCCTCTGCGGGATCACGGCTCAGACGCACGGCACGTCGATCCTCGAAGGGCGGCTGGCGCCGATCCTGGCGCTCGGCGCCGGCTTCGATCTCGACCTCACCGGCCGCGAGAACGCGCTGATCGGCGGCGCCATCCTCGGGCTCAAGAAGGCCGAGATCGTCTCGCGGATGGACTCGATCGCCGCCTTCTGCGACATCGGCGACTTCTTCTACCAGCCGCTGCGGATGTACTCGTCCGGCATGCTCGCGCGCCTCGCCTTCTCGATCTGCGCGCATGCCGATGCCGACATCCTGATCGTCGACGAGGCCCTGTCCGTCGGCGATGCGGCCTTCGGGGCCAAGTGCGACGCCTTCATCAAGGAGTTCGCCAAGCACGGCACGATCCTCGTCGTCTCGCACGACCTTTCGACGCTCGAGGCGCTCTGCGATCGGCTGATCTGGATCGACGAGGGCACGGTGCGGGCGATCGGGTCGCCGGCCGAGCTCATCCCGGAATACCGGCTCGTGATGGAGCATTACGGGGAATAGGGCGCGTCGCGATGACGGCGGCCGGCTAGCCGAGCTTCCGGTTGTGCAGCCGTCGCTCCCAGTCGAGCGCCTGCTGGACGATGGCCGCGACGTCGTCGGCGAAGCGCGGCTGCCAGCCGAGCGTCGCGCGCACGCGGTCGGCGCCGGCGACGAGCGAGGCGGGATCGCCCGCGCGGCGCCCGGCGATGCGGACCTCGAAGTCGACGCCCGACACCTTCTTCACGACGTCGACGATCTCGAGCACCGAAAGCCCGCGGCCGTAGCCGCAATTGCAGGTGAGGCTGTCGCCTCCTGCCCGCAGGTGCCTGAGCGCCTGCATATGCGCGTCGATGAGGTCGGAGACCTGGATGTAGTCGCGCACGCACGAGCCGTCCGGCGTCGGATAGTCCGTGCCGAAGACGTCCATGCCCTTGCGGTGGCCGAGCGCCGCCTGCACGGCGATCTTGATGAGGTGCGTGGCGTTCGGCGTCGATTGGCCGAGCCGGCCCTTCGGATCGGCGCCGGCGACGTTGAAGTAGCGCAGCACGACCGCCCTGAGATCGTGGGCCTTCAAAGTGTCGGCGAGCATCCACTCGACCATCAGCTTCGAGCGGCCGTAGGGGTTGATCGGCGCCAGCGCGATATCCTCGACGACGGGGCTCACCGGCGGCTCGCCGTAGACGGCGGCGGTGGACGAGAAGATGAAATGCTTCACACCGCCTTTGACGACGCATTCGATCAGCGCGCGCGCCTTGGCGGTGTTGTTCAAGTAGTAGCCGAGCGGATCGGTGACGGATTCCGGCACGACGATCTTCGCCGCGAAATGCGCGACCGCATCGACCTCGTGCGTGCGGATGATCTCGTCGACCAGCGCGGAATCACCGAAGTCGCCCTCGACGAAGGTGGCTTCCGGCGGGACCGCCCAGCGGAAGCCGGTCGACAGGTTGTCGAGCACGACGACCTTCTCGCCGGCATCGAGCAGGGCGAGCACCATGTGCCCGCCGATATAGCCGGCGCCGCCGGTCACCAGAACGCTCATGTCGGCACCCTTTGCCAGAGTCGGCGGGACTTAGCATCCGCCGGTTGATAAAGAGCGAAGAGCGTCGCATCCGTCGGGCCCCATGCTCGGGACATCATGATCGTTGCCGACCCCTCCATGCTGGCGCTGCTGTTCGGCGTCGCGCTCGTGGCCGGCGCGCTCGATGCGATCGCCGGCGGCGGCGCCCTGCTGACGATCCCGGCCCTGCTTCTCGCCGGGCTCGATCCGGTGGTCGCGATCGCCACGAGCAAGGCGCAGTCGAGCTTCGGCAATGCATCCGCCTGCTCGTATTTCGCGCGGCGCGGCTTCTACGGCTGGCGGCGCGGCCTCGCCATCGCGCTCGTCGCCGCCACCTTCGGTGCGTTGGGCGCGCTGCTGATCACCTTCGTCCCGCGCCGCGTGCTGGTCGCCGCGGTGCCGCTGGTGCTGATCGGCGTCGCGCTCTACTTCGCGTTCGGCCACCGCCCGAGCGAGGGAGAACGCCGCGCGCGGCTGTCGTTCTCGCGTTTCGTCGCGCTGGCGATCCCGCCGCTGGCGCTCTACGACGGCGTCTTCGGCCCCGGCACCGGCATGTTCATGATGATCGCCTTCGTGACGCTGAACGGGCGCCACATCGTCGACGCCAACGCGCAGACCAAGCTCTCCAACACGTCGAGCAATTTCGGCGCCTTCCTGAGCTTCCTGGCCAGCGGGCACATCGAATGGCACATCGCGGCCGTGATGATCGTCGGCGCGGTGGCCGGCGGCCAGATCGGCTCGCATCTCGCGCTACGCCACGGCGCCAGGCTCATCCGGCCGGTGGTGGTGGTCTTCTGCTGCGTTCTGGCGGCGAAGCTACTTGCCGATCCCGCCAACCCGCTGCGGGCGGCGATGACGGGATGGCTGCGCGGCGTCTGACGAGCGCTTAGGCCGCCGACCCGCGCCGGCCTTCGTGCAGCCAGGCCACCAGCACGCTCCCCAGCAGCATCACGAGGCCCAGGAACCCCACGGCGAGCGGCGAGAAGCCGATGCCCTTCACCTCGCTGGCGCCGGTCTTGCGGATCGCCGTGTAGTCGGAGCCGCCGTAGATCGGGCTGTCGCGCATCTCCAGCACGCGCGGCATCGTGATCGCGCCCTGCGTGCCGTCGGCGATGCGGCGCACCGTGCCGCCGGTCGCCTCGGCGAGCGGGCGCAGCTTCTCCGTCGTCGAGACCACCTCCTGGAACTCGCGCGGATTCTCCGGGCCGACGTTGGCGAGGATCGACAGGTCGCCGTCCTGCACCTTGTACAAGCCGAGTTCCTTCGCCTCGATCGTGCCGGTCCACAGGCCGGGCTCGCCGGCCGCGAGCTTGACGCTCTGCGTCTTGCCGGAGGGCAGGGTGACGGTTGCGGGCGGCACCTCCTTCTTCAGGCTCTGCCGGGTGATGGTGAAGTTCTTGCCGTCGACCGAGGCGCGCAGCGCCTCCTCCTCAAGTTCGGGCTCCTTCATCAGCCAGTGCGCCAGCCGGCGCAGCAGGTCGAGGTAGGGACCGCCGCCGTCGTAGCCGCGCGCCCACAGCCACATCTGGTCGGACAACAGCTCGGCGACGCGGCCCTTGCCCTCGCGCGAGAGCACGAGGATCGGCTTCTGCTCGGCGCCGTCCATGATGGCCGTCCCGCGCATGAGGCTGGCCGAGATCTGCCGGAACCAGGGGCTCCAGGCCGGCGGCGACTGGTCGGCACCGACGAGGCCGCGCGTCACCGGATGCTTCTTGCCGTCGTCCGTGACGCCGGCGCGGAAACCTTCCTCGACGAGCGTGCCGTCCGGCCGCGCCGGCGCGATGCGGCCGATCGGCGAGAAGAAGATCCCCTCGCTCTTGGCGAAATCGGGGCCGGCCGCGAGCATCAGGGCGCCGCCCTCGCGCACGTAGCGCACGATGTTGTCGAGGTAGACCGGCGGCAGCACGCTCTGGTTCGAGTAGCGGTCGAAGATGATCAGGTCGAAGTCCTTGATCTTGCGACCGAACAGGTCCGCCGTCGGGAAGGCGATCAGCGACAGCTCGTTGATCGGCGTGCCGTCCTGCTTTTCCGGCGGCCGCAGGATCGTGAAGTGGACCAGATCGACGTTGGCGTCGGACTTGAGCAGGTTGCGCCACATGCGCTCGCCCTGGTGCGGCTCGCCGGAGACGAGCAGCACCTTCAGCTTGTCGCGCACGCCGTCGATCGTCACGACGGCCTTGTTGTTGATCGTCGTCAGCTCGTTCGGCAGCGCCGCGACCTCGAGCTCGATGACGTTGTTGCCGCCGTGCTCGATCTTCACCGGCACGCGGATCGTCTCGCCGACATTGGCCTGGACGGTCGCGACGGGATTGCCGTCGCGCCGCACGTCGAGCGTCACCGGCTCGCCCTTGTTGTCGGTGTCGAGCACCTTCAGCGCGATCGTCTGATCCTTGCCGACGATCCCGAACCGCGGCGCCTCGACGAGCTGGATGCGGCGGTCGCGCTCGCCTTCGTGGCCGGTGATCAGCGCGTGCAGCGGCGCCTTGAAGCCGAGAGCGGCGGCGTTCGACGGGATGTCGTGGACGACGCCGTCGGTGATCATGAACACGCCGGCGATCTGCTCGGCGGGGACGTCGGCGAGCCCGGCGTTGAGCGCGGAGAACAGCTGCGTGCCGTCGTTGGCGCCGGCGTCCTGCCCGGCCTCGATGGTGCGGATGTCGATGTTGCCGAGCGCCTTGAGGCGCCTGGTCAGCTCGGCCAGGGCGGCGTCGGTCTGCTTCATCCGCTCGCCGATCGTCTGCGAGCCGGAGCGGTCGACGACCACCGCGACGACCTGCTTCAACGGTATCCGGTTCTCGCGCACCAGCGAGGGATCGAACAGCGCGAACAGGACGAGGGCGAGGCCGATCGCGCGCAGCCACACCGCGCGCTGGCGCAGCACCACGCCCAGCGCGACGATGGCGACCCCGGCGATCGCCAGGACGATGAGCGCCGGCACGGGCAGCAGCGGCGAAAGCGCGAGGGAATAATTCGTCATCTGCGACGACCCTTAGCGGCTTTTGCGGCGTTCGTCAGGCGCGGCGGCGTCGCGGGCACTGCGCTTCGGGCCGTGGTCCTACGAATCCGCGAGATATTGCTGCAGATAGGCTTTCATCGCCTCGGCCAGCGCGCGGTTCTGTGCGGCGCGTAACGTCGGATCCGGCGGCGCTGGTGCTGCGACGGCCTCCGGACCCCAGATCGCCTCGATCAGCGTCTCCGTATCGCGCCGTCGTTCGTCCTTCGCGTCCATGTTCGACGTCTCGCAGGGATCGTGCCGCAGATATCGTGCCGCAAGACTCGGGCATTTGTGTTCGAGATGGCGTTCCCGCGCGACGTAGGCTTAGGCCTACTGGGCGTCGAAGCGGGAATATTTGCAAATAAAACGCAACTCGATTTGCCCTGGGGGCAAAGCAAAGCGCGATCCGAGGTTGCGCTTGACATCGTTCATCTTGGCGTTCACGGATTGATGTACCTCCGGTGCCACATTTCGGCCACCATGGACGCCAAGGGTCGCGTATCGATTGGGCCTGTCCGGTGGCGCGGTGATGTCGGCGTGATTGATCCGCGGCTGCCTTCCCCCGAGGCGTCCGGACCGCCCCTGCCTGACCGTCGTCCCCCGCGACGGTCGCGACAAGACGCGTGAGACCGACATGCCGAACATCGCCTTGGTCGACGACGACCGCAATATTCTGACATCCGTCTCGATCGCTCTCGAGGGCGAGGGCTACCGTGTGCAGACCTATACCGACGGGTCGATGGCCCTCGATGGTCTCAAGACCAATCCGCCCGACCTCGCGATCTTCGACATCAAGATGCCGCGCATGGACGGGATGGAGCTGCTGCGCCGCCTGCGCCAGAAGTCCGACGTGCCGGTGATCTTCCTCACCTCGAAGGACGAGGAGATCGACGAATTGTTCGGCCTCAAGATGGGCGCCGACGACTACATCAGGAAGCCGTTCTCGCAGCGCCTGCTGGTCGAGCGGGTCAAGGCGATCCTGCGCCGCGCCAATCCGAAGGAAGCCGCGCAGCAGAAGGAATCCGAAGCCAAGATCCTCGAGCGCGGGCTCCTCAAGATGGACCCCGAGCGCCACACCTGCACCTGGAAGAACGATCCGGTCACGCTGACCGTCACCGAGTTCCTGATCCTGCAGGCGCTGGCGACGCGGCCCGGCGTGGTCAAGAGCCGCAACGCCCTGATGGATGCGGCCTACGACGATCAGGTCTACGTCGACGACCGCACGATCGACAGCCACATCAAGCGCCTGCGCAAGAAGTTCAAGGCCGTTGACGACGACTTCGAGATGATCGAGACGCTCTACGGTGTCGGTTACCGGTTCAAGGAATAAGTCACGGTCGCGGCTGCGAGCCGCCAAGGCCGTGCTTTGACGATCGATGCGCAAGAGACCGCCAAGCCTGTCGTCTGGACCGTGGCCCAGCGGCGGGCCCGGCGCATCCGGCGCGGCCTCGGCCGGCGCGGGCGTGCCCTGACGCGGGCGTTGTCAGCGCGCTTCGCCTCCTCGCTCACCCGCCGCATCGTCTTTCTCAACCTCGGCGGCCTCGTCGCGCTGGCGGTGGCATTTCTCTACGTCAATCAGTTCCGCGAGGGCCTGATCGACGCGCGCGTGCAGAGCCTGCAGACGCAAGGCGAGATCATCGCTGCGGCGATTTCGGCTTCGGCCAGCGTCGACACCGATTCCATCACCGTCGATCCGGAAAAGCTGCTGCAGCAGGGGCCGAACCAGGTCGCGAAGTCGGGCGAGGACAACCCGTCGCTCGAATTCTCCATCAATCCCGAGCGCGTCGGGCCGGTGCTGCGCCGGCTCGTCATGCCGACGCGCACGCGCGCCCGCATCTTCGATCGCGACGGCTATCTGCTGCTCGACTCGCGCTCGCTGTCCAGTCGGCGCGACGCGATGAACCGCCTCGAGCAGCCGCCGGCGGCGAGCCCGCAGAACGACGAGGCGCTGACGCTGATCGAGCGCACCTGGAACGCCGTGAAGGGCCGCTTCGGCCACCGCGAGGCGCCCCCGGCCGAGGAATTCGCCGGGCGCAACGGCAAGAACTTTCCCGAGGTCGCCGCCGCGCTCGACGGCGACGTGCAGAGCGTCGTGCGGGTGGACGCGCGCGGCTACACCAACATCTCGGTGGCGGTGCCGATCCAGCGCTTGCAAGTCGTGAAGGGCGTCCTGCTTCTGTCGACGCTCGGCGGCGACATCGATTCGATCATCGCGTCCGAGCGGTGGGCGATCGTCCGCATCTTCCTGGTCGCGGCGGCGATCATGTTCCTGTTGTCGCTGCTGCTCGCCGGCACGATCGCCGAGCCGATGCGCAAGCTCGCCGAAGCATCGGACCGCGTCCGGCGCGGGACCAAGTCGCGCCAGGAGATCCCCGACTTCACGATGCGGTCGGACGAGATCGGCCACCTGTCCGGCTCGCTGCGCGACATGACCAAGGCGCTCTACAACCGCATCGAGGCGATCGAGCGTTTCGCCGCCGACGTCGCGCACGAGCTCAAGAACCCGCTCACCTCGTTGCGCAGCGCCGTCGAAACGCTGCCGATCGCCAAGACCGAGAATTCGCGCGAGCGCCTTCTCGCCATCATCCAGCACGACGTGAAGCGGCTCGACCGCCTGATCAGCGACATCTCGGACGCCTCTCGGCTCGATGCCGAGCTGGCGCGCGCCGACAATTACGACGTCCAGCTCGTGCAGATCCTCGAGGCAGTGGTGGCCGTCGCCAACGGCATCGGCAAGAACGCGGTGCGCGTGCGCCTGGTCGTCGCGCCGCTGAGCGGCGACGACGGCGATCCGACGCCCTACAACGTCCTGGGCTACGATTCGCGCCTCGGCCAGGTGTTCAACAATCTCATCGACAACGCGCGCTCCTTCTCCGAGGAGAACGGCAGCGTCCGCGTGCACATGCGGCCGAAGGCGGGCGGCGCCAACCCGCCGCGGCGCGGCTACGAGGTCGTCGTCGACGACGACGGGCCGGGTATCCCTGCTGATGCCTTCGAGCGGATCTTCGAGCGCTTCTACACCGACCGGCCGAACCAAGGGTTCGGACAGAATTCGGGGCTCGGCCTGTCGATCTCGCGCCAGATCGTCGAGGCGCACGGCGGCAAGATCGTCGCGGAAAACCGGACGCGGCCGGCGGCGCCGGGCGAGGACGACGACGTCGTGCTCGGTGCGCGCTTCACCGTCTGGCTGCCCGCCGCCTGCGATGCCCGCTGATCCGGCCGGCCTGGAGCGCGGTCAACTCGCGTCGCAGGCGATCCATGCGTCGGCCGTGGCGATCGGCGACAGGGCGCTGCTCATCCGCGGCGCCTCTCGCGCGGGCAAGAGCCGGCTCGCCCTCGCCCTGATCGCCCGCTCGACGGCTGCACTGCCGGTCGAGCTGATCGGTGACGACCGCATCCTGCTGCATCGCGCCCCCGACGGCTATGTCGCACGTCCGCACCCGCGCATCGCCGGTTTCATCGAGCGCCGCGGGCTCGGCCTCGTCGCCATGCCCTGGCGGGCCGAGGCGACGGTCGGCGCGGTCGCAAACCTTTGCTGTTCAGGGTCGTCGCTCGCCACGCCGTGGGATCACGGCGCGGAGGGCGACCGCGAGATTCCGCAGCTCTCCCTCGACGCGGCCGACGATGCGCATCGCGCCGATTGCGTGCTTACGTGGTGGGCAGGCTTGAGCGCGGCGTGGGCACCACATCACGCCGGGAAAACGGGCGCCGCGCCGCACGATCCGGAAGATTAGAATTGGTAAGATTATCGCGGTTCATATATACCCGCCCGCTCTGAACCAGCGGTCGCGTGGAGAGGCGTCGGAGAATGACCGACGAGAGGTCGAAGCCCTGCGGAAAGACGATGCCGAAATGATCGGCATGGTCCTCGTGACGCACGGCGAACTGGCGACGCAGTTCCGCGCCGCGCTCGAGCATGTGGTCGGGCCGCAGCAGCAGGTCGCGACGATCTCGATCGGTCCGGAGGACGACATCGAGCGTCGCCGCGGCGATATCATCGAGGCGGTCAACAGGGTCGACAGCGGCGCCGGCGTCGTTCTGCTCACCGATATGTTCGGCGGCACACCTTCCAATCTCGCGATCTCGGTGATGAACGGCGCGCATGTCGAGGTCGTCGCGGGGATCAATCTCCCGATGCTGATCAAGCTCGCCTCCGTGCGCGATGCTGCCAGCCTCGAGCAGGCGGTCATCCAGGCGCAGGACGCCGGGCGTAAATACATCTACGTCGCGAGCCGCGTGCTCGCCGGCAAATGACGGACCTCGAGGGGCCTGGCGCCGGCGGAGCGCTTGTCCGCGAGATCGAGATCATCAATCGGAAAGGCTTGCACGCGCGCGCCACGGCCAAGTTCGTGCAGTGCGTCGAGGCCTACGATGCGATCGTCACCGTGACGCGTCACGAGGAGACGGTCGGCGGCACGTCGATCATGGGGATCCTGACGCTCGGGGCCGGGATCGGCACCCATATCCTCGTTTCCGCGGAAGGGCCGCAGGCGCGAGACGTGCTCGACGCGATCGCGGCCCTCGTCGCTGATCGCTTCGGCGAGGAGGAGTAGGGCCGGGCTAGCC
>CAZZZM010000015.1:20336-23577 GCA_964658465.1 uncultured Nakamurella sp. | reverse complement strand
CAGGCCGATCGGCTCTGGCGCATGATCGAGGAGACGGCGGCCTTCGGTGCGATTGCTGGCGACGGCCTCGACCGGCAGGCATTGAGCGAGGCCGACCGGCAAGTCCGCGATTGGTTTCGCGCGAAATGCGAGGCGCTGGGGTGCAATGTCGCCATCGACGAGATGGGCAACATGTTCGCTCGGCGTCCGGGGCGCCGGGACGACCTGCCGCCGATCGCCGTCGGCAGCCATCTCGACACGCAGCCGACGGGGGGCCGCTTCGATGGCGTGCTCGGCGTGCTTGCCGGCGTCGAGATCCTGCAGACGTTGAACGACGCCGGGCATGTCACGCAGGCGCCGCTCGAGATCGTCAACTGGACCAACGAGGAAGGCGCGCGCTTCGCCCCGGCGATGATCGCGTCCGGCGTCTACGCCGGCATCTACACGCCGGAATTCGCGCGCAGTCGGCGTGACGTCCGGGGCGTCACCTTCGGCGAGGCGCTCGACGCGATCGGCTACCGCGGGTCGGAGCCGGCAGGTGCGCGCAAGCTCGGCGCGCTGATCGAGCTGCACATCGAGCAGGGGCCGGTGCTTGAGACGGAGGACATCCCCATCGGCGTCGTCGTCGGCGGGCAGGGCGCCCGGTGGTACGATTGCACATTCCGCGGCGGCACCGGCCATACCGGCGCGACACCGATGCGGCTGCGCCGCAACGCGCTCGTCGGCGCTGCGCAACTCGTCACCGCGATGGACGAGATCGCCGCCGCCGCCGGGCCGGAAGCGGTGGCGTCCGTCGGACGGCTCGAGGTGACGCCCAACTCGCGCAACGTGATCCCCGGAGAGGTGCGCTTCTCGGTCGACCTGCGCCACCCCGACGACGGCGTGCTCGATGCAATGGCGGTGCGCTTCGAAGCGCTGCTCGAAGCGACGGCGCGAGACCTCGGCCTCGAGCACGAGATGGAGCGGGTGCTCACCTTCCCCGCGGTGCGGTTCGATCCGAAGATGATCGCCTGCGTCGAGGCGGGCGCCGAGCGGGCGGGCGCACGCTGGCGGCACATCGTGTCGGGCGCGGCCCACGATGCCGTCTACGTCGCCCGCGTCGTGCCGACGACGATGGTCTTCGTGCCGTGCCGCGGCGGGATCAGCCACAACGTGGCCGAGTTCGCGTCGAAAGAGCACTGCGCGCTCGGCACGCAGGTCGTGCTCAACGCGGTGCTCGCGCTCGATGCGGGCTAGCCGTTTCGGTCGTCGCGCAGGTCCGAGCGCGGCGTGCGCGCGAAGACCGGCAGGAGCATCAGGGCTATCGCAACCAGGATCATGACAAGGCCATTCATCGCCAACTCCGTCGTCGATATCGCGAGGCCGCGGTAATCCAGGAGTCGCACGAGCCGTGCCGTCGTTCTTTCTTCTCCCGCTTGCGGGAGGAGCAGGACGACCATGCCGCAAAATTCATCAGCCGCGCGGCACCTTTCCATCTCGGCTCGGTCATCGCCTCGCGTGGTCGGCGCGTCCCCGGCACACGGGCTGACGCGGCCTTCTCCTTGCAGGTCGAATGCCGTCGGTGCAGCGTCGTGGCTTGCATGCGGAGGCAGGATGGACGCCTACAGGATCGCCTCGGAACCCTTCTATCGCGCGTCGAGCGGTGAGATCGACCTGTTCGCCGCAGCCTACAAGGCGCGGCTCCCCGTGATGCTGAAGGGCCCGACCGGCTGCGGCAAGACGCGCTTCGTCGAGCACATGGCCTGGAAGCTCGGGCGCCCGCTGATCACCGTCGCCGCGCACGAGGACATGACGGCGGCCGACCTTGCCGGGCGCTTCCTGCTCTCGCCCGAGGGGACGGTCTGGCACGACGGGCCGCTGACCCAGGCGGTACGCCATGGCGCGATCTGCTACCTCGACGAGATCGTCGAGGCGCGCCAGGACACGACGGTGGTCATCCACCCGCTCACCGACGCGCGCCGCGTGCTGCCGCTCGACAAGCGCAACGAGCTCGTCGCGGCGCACGCCGACTTCCAGCTCACGATCTCCTGCAATCCCGGCTATCAGAGCGCCGTGAAGGACCTGAAGGAATCGACGAAGCAGCGCTTCGTCGCCATCGACTTCGGCTATCCCGATCCCGCCGTCGAGGCCGAGATCATCGCGCGCGAGGCCAAGAGCGAGTCCGGGCTCGCGGCGCTTCTCGTGGACATCGGCGCGCGCTCGCGCAACCTGCGCACGCACGGGCTCGACGAGGGCGCCTCGACGCGCATGCTGATCCACACCGCGCGGCTCGTCGCCGGCGGCATCCCGATCGAGCGCGCCGTGCAGTCCGGCATCGTGCTGCCGATCACCGATGATCCCGACGTGCGCGAGGCGCTCACCGCGGCGATCTCGGCCTGTCTGTGACGCTGGCGCTGGCCCGGCGCGAGGTGGCGGAGCCGGCGCTCGCCCGGTTGCGGGCGATGGCGCGTCAGCGGCCGGTCCTGGCCGGCGGCCTCGACGGCGCGCTGAAGCGCCATGCGGGCGCGCCGGCGCCAGCACTCGACGCCTGGGCCGCGGCGATCCTCGCGCTTGCCAACGTCAATGCCGGGCCGGGGGCCTTGCTTGTCGCCTTCAGGCTGGCCGCCGCCCTTCCGCCCGGCGACGGCGGTCGGCTGACGCGTGCCGCGGCCGGCATCGCGGCTGCCGCTGACATCTGCCGCCGGGCCGGGGCAGGCGGCGCGCGGGCGGTGCTCGCGGCTCGTCTCGATCTCGACAGCCGCCTCGGGCTTCTCCCAGCCGAGGACGAGGCCGTTTGGTGGCGCACGCTCGTCGCTCTTGCCGGCGAGGAGCCTGCGGCCGCCGCCATTGCCGCGCGCACGAGCGACCGTGTCATCGCAGCCTGCGGCGTCGCCGGTTTCGACGCCTTCGTCGGCGCCGGCCTGCGTGCTTCGGCGAGCACGGACGCGCGGCTCGCATTCCTCGGCCTGAACGATCCGGCCGCGTTGCGCGTGCTCGATCGGCTTTCCGGCGAGACCACCTTCGCGACGCTGTCGACGCAGTTGCGCGCCTACGTCACGGCCCTCTGGGGCGCCGACATCGCGCTGCAGGAGGCTGCACCGCCGCGCGCCGACCGTCCGCGTCGCGCCACCACGACGCCCGGCGTCGTGCACGTGCCGGACACGCTGCCGGGCGTCTCCCGCGATACGGCGCCGGCGCTCTATCGCGCCATGGTCGCCCACGCCAGCGCCCACCTCGCGCTGGGCAGCCCGAGACGCGAGCCGGGCACGCTGAAGCCGCTGCA
>CAZZZM010000015.1:5196-20236 GCA_964658465.1 uncultured Nakamurella sp. | reverse complement strand
CGCATCGGCTCGATCCTCGGCAACGACATCGGGCAGATGCGCATCCAGTTCGATGCCAAAGGGCACGTGATCGAGCCGGCCTACCGCGACGACAATCTTGGGCTTTGGCTGCTGCCACCGCCGCCGGACGCCGACATGCAGGCGCTCGATTTGCCGGTCGAGGCCGCGCGCGTCGAGCGCCGGCCTGCCGACGATGGCGAGCGGGAACAGGGCGATGCCGAGCCGGAGGCAGGGCGCGGGCGTCCCGTCGCGCCGGACGATGGCGGCTTGCTCGTCGCCCGCTACCCGGAGTGGGATCGTGCGGCCGGCCTCGAGCGGCCGGACTGGACGACGATCCGCGAGATCGAGCCGGCGCGCGGCGATGTCCGTGCGCTCGAGACCGCGCTTGCCGCCGATGCCGGGTTGCGCAGGCGCGTCGAGCGTCTTGTGCGCGCCGCGCGCATCGGTGCGGCGACGCGGCTCAAGCGGCAGCCCGACGGCCTCGATCTCGATCTCGACGCGGCGATCGACACCGCGCGGGCGCTGCGCAGCGGCGAGACGCCGGACGCGCGCGTCTATCTGCGCCGGGTGGTGCGCGCGCGCGACCTCGCGACGCTGATCCTCATCGATGTGTCGGAGTCGACGCGCGATCGCGTGCCGGCTCTCGGCACACGCGTGATCGACGTCGAGAAGGCCGCGGTCGCGATGCTCGCCCAGGCTCTGGACAGGGCGCAGGACCACTTTGCCCTCCGCGCCTTCGCGTCCGACGGCCGCGACAAGGTGCGCTGGTCGCGCGTCAAGGACTTCGACAAGCGCTTCGATCCGACAGCGATGGCGCGGCTCGCCGGGCTCGAGCCCGGATATTCCACGCGGCTCGGCGCGGCGCTCCGCCATGCGGGCGCCGAGCTTGCCGCCGTCGCGGCGACACGCAAGATCGTCATCGTCCTCGGCGACGGGGCGCCCTCCGACATCGACGTCGCCGATCCCCTCGACCTCGTCGAGGATGCCCGCCGCGCCGTGCTCGGCCTGCGCGCAAGCGGCATCGAGGCGTTCGGCCTCACGCTCGATCCCGGCGGGCAGGGCGACGGTGCCGCGATCTTCGGGCCGGCACGCCACATGCCAGTACGTAGAATCACGGATCTGCCAACCAAGCTCTCCGCTCTATTCTTCCGGTTGGCGCGACGCTGAGATCGGCGTCGATTCGCAGCATGGCGTGTGCTGCGGGCCGCGGCGACGGACCCGACGGACGGTCCGTTCGAACCTCATGAAACGACCCCAAAGGAGCAAAACATGCTGCACGGCGACATTTCCTCGAGCAACGACACGGTCGGCGTGGCCGTCGTGAACTACACGATGCCGCGACTGCACACGAAGGCCGAGGTGCTCGCCAATGCGCGCAAGATCGGCGAGATGGTGGTCGGCATGAAGAGCGGCCTGCCCGGCATGGACCTCGTCATCTTCCCCGAGTACTCGACGCACGGCATCATGTACGACGCCAAGGAGATGTACGAGACGGCCTCGACTATCCCCGGCGACGAGACGGAGATCTTCGCCGAGGCCTGCCGCAAGGCCAAGGTCTGGGGCGTGTTCTCGCTCACCGGCGAGCAGCACGAGGAGCATCCCAAGAAGGCGCCCTACAACACGCTCATCCTGATGAACGACAAGGGCGAGATCGTTCAGAAGTACCGCAAGATCATGCCGTGGGTGCCGATCGAAGGCTGGTATCCGGGGGACTGCACCTACGTCTCCGAAGGCCCGAAGGGCCTGAAGATCTCGCTGATCATCTGCGACGACGGCAACTATCCCGAAATCTGGCGCGACTGCGCGATGCGCGGCGCCGAGCTGATCGTTCGCTGCCAGGGCTACATGTACCCGGCCAAGGAGCAGCAGATCACGATGGCGAAGGCCATGGCGTGGGCGAACAATTGCTACGTCGCCGTCGCCAATGCCGCCGGCTTCGACGGCGTCTACACCTACTTCGGCCATTCCGCGATCGTCGGCTTCGACGGCCGCACGCTCGGCGAATGCGGCGAGGAGGCGATGGGCATCCAGTACGCCGCCTTGTCGAAGTTCCTGATCCGCGACGCGCGCAAGAACGGCCAGTCGGAGAACCATCTCTTCAAGCTGTTGCACCGCGGCTACACCGGCATGATCAAATCCGGCGACGGCGACAAGGGCACCGCAGCCTGTCCCTACGACTTCTATGCGAAGTGGATCGCCGACCCCGAGGGCACGCGCGAGATGGTGGAATCCTTCACCCGCGACACGGTCGGCACGGACGAATCGCCGATCGAGGGCCTGCCGAACAAGCTTGCCGCAGCGCATCGCTGACGACCATTGGCGCCGCGGACCACTCTCCGCGGCGCCGGCAGGGACGATTGGCGCCCAAACCACCGGCTCGGAAACGATGTCCTACGCGATCCCACGTATTGCTGCGGTGAGGCATCGGGCGGCACTTAGCGCGCACAGGGCTTGAGGCCGTCTGTATCGCTATGAACGCCGTCGGGCCGCGCGTCGGCCGATGGCCTTGGACCAAAGGATCGCATCTTGTCCGACGATCGCAACCGCCCTTCGTCCGTCCTCCGCCGCGAGCTGCTCAAGGGCATGGCCGCGCTTCCGCTGCTGGGCCTCGCCGCGCCGCTGGCGCGTGCCGCGACGCCGTCGACCGCAGCGGTCAATACGACGGGCCTCGCAGTCACGGACGATAGCGTGACCGTGGGAATCCTCCATTCGATCACCGGCACGATGGCGATCTCCGAGATCGGAGCCGTCGAGGCGGAGAAGCTCGCCATCTCGCAGATCAACGCGTCCGGCGGCATCCTCGGGCGGCAGATCAAGATCGTCCAGGAGGACGGCGCGTCCGACTGGCCGACCTTCGCCGAAAAGGCGCGCAAGCTCTTGATCAGCGACAAGTGCGCGTCGGTCTACGGCTGCTTCACGTCGGCGTCGCGCAAGGCGGTGCTGCCGGTCTTCGAGGAGAAGAACGGCCTGCTCTACTACCCGACCTTCTACGAGGGCCTCGAGCAGTCGAAGAACGTCATCTACACCGGCCAGGAGGCGACGCAGCAGACGCTCGCCGTGCTCAACTGGCTCGCCAAGGTGAAGCACGCCAAGAGCTTCTACTTCATCGGCTCCGACTACATCTGGCCCCGCACCTCGAACAAGATCGCGCGCAAGCACATCGACACCGTGATCAAGGGCAAGGTGGTCGGCGAGGACTACTTCCCGCTTGGCGCCACCGCCTTCAACACGGTGATCAACAAGATCAAGCTGAAGAAGCCCGACGTCATCTTCTCGACCGTCGTCGGCGGCTCGAACGTGTCGCTCTACAAGCAGATGAAGGCGGCCGGCATCGACATGTCGAAGCAGCTCGTCATCGGCCTGGCGGTGACGGAGGACGAGATCCACGGCATCGGCGGCGAGAATTACGAGAATGCCTACAGCTGCATGAAATACTTCCAGTCGATCGACACGCCCGAGAACAAGAAGTTCGTCGCGGCCTACCAGAAGATGTGGGGTGCCAACGCCGTCATCGGCGATCCGCAGCAGGCCGCCTACGAGGCACCGTTCCTGTGGAAGAAGGCGGTCGAGAAGGCCGGCTCCTTCGACGTCGACAAGGTCGTCGCCGCCTCGCCCGGCATCACGATGGATGCGCCCGAGGGCGAGATCAAGATCCACCCGAACCACCATCTCTGGTCGCGCTCGCGCGTCGCGCGGGCCCGGGCCGACGGCCAATTCGACATCGTCTACACGTCGGACGTCCTGGAGCCGAACCCCTTCCCCAAGGGCTACCAATAACAGGAGCCGGGAGCGGGCAGATGGCCATCGCGTCGGATCCCGGCTTGCGCGATCAAGGCGCCCTGCACGAGGCGCTGGCCTTCGCCGAAGAACTGGCCGACGCCGCGCGCCTCATGGCCATGCGGCGGGCGTGCAGCCCGCTGCAGATCGTGGCCAAGTACGACGGCAGCCCGGTCACCATCGTCGACGGCGACATCGCGCACGTTCTGAGCGAGCTGACCGCGGAGCTATATCCCGGCCATGCCATCCATCGCGGCCCGCGCGAAGAGGAAGCGCGGACCCCGACCTGGGTGTTCGACCCGATCGCCCGCACGAAGAGCTTCCCCGCCGGGGCCGAGCTGCTTGCGACGTCGATCGCGCTCGTCGACGGCCTGCGGCCCGTCCTGGCGGTCGTCGACCTGCCGGTTCTGCGCGAGCGCTGGACGGGCACGGCGGGGGCGACCCATTTCAACGGCCGTCCCGTCTGGACGAGCGCGCAGAAGCGTCTGTCGGGCGCGCGCCTCTACACCACGTCGCGCGGCGCCTTCTCGCCCGAGGGGCGGGGGGCGATCGAGCAGCTGGCGCGCGTCTGCACCTTGCGCCGCTTCGGCGGCGGGTGCTGTTCCTACGGCCTTCTCGCGTCGGGCCACTGCGACCTTGTCGTCGAGGAAGGTTTGCGACCCAAGGACTACCTGGCACCCGCGTGCATTGTGGAGGGCGCTGGCGGGATCGTCACCGATTGGACCGGCGCCCCGCTCGGGCTTCACTCCGATGGTCGCGTCGTGGCGGCGGCGACGCGACAGCTGCACCGTGAGGCGCTCCAGATCCTGAAGTGCGCCGTGCCGGCGCGCCGCTGCGCCTGATTCAAGAAGTCGAGGACCAAACCCATGTCGAACAGCAAGCCCGGCGATGACGATTTCGCCGTCGAGATGACGCTGGCGGATTGCCAGGCCGCGTTTGCCGCCGGCGTGACGTCGGAGGCGCTCACGTCGGCGTTTCTCGAGCGCATCGAGCGCTACAATCCGACCTACAACGCCTACATCACGATGAACGCCGCCGCGCTCGACGACGCGCGGGCGATCGACAGGCGCCGCGCCGCCGGCGAGAAGCTCGGCCCGCTCGCCGGCGTGCCGGTGGCGGTCAAGGACGCGATGGACATGAAGGGCGAGCCGACGACCGGTGGCTGGCACTTCCTGTCGAGCCGCGCCGGTGGCGTCGATCTCATCCCGGCGACCGATTCGCCCGTCGTGGCGCGGATGCGGGCGGCCGGGTGCGTCATCCTCGGCAAGACGAATATCCCGGTGCTCTCGGCGACCGGCACCCACGCCTCCGACAGCTGGGCGGGACCGACCATCAACGTCGCGATCAACGACCGCATGCCCGGCGGCAGCAGCGCCGGCTCCGCGGCGGCCGTGGCGGCCAGCCTCTGCGTCGTGGCGCTCGCCGAGGAGACCGGCGGCTCGATCCAGAACCCCGCCTCCGCGCAGGATTGCGTCGGCCTCAAGCCGACCTTCGGGCTCGTGCCGAACGTCGGCGTCATGCCGCTCGCCGGCTCCACGCGCGACGTCGTCGGGCCGATCGCCCGCTGCGTGCGCGACGCCGCATTCACGCTCGATGCCTTGGCCGGCTACACGGCGGAGGATCCGAAGACGGTCGCCGGCATCGGCAAGCGGCCTAAGGGCGGCTATGCCGCCGGGCTCGACACCGCGACACTCAAGGGCAAGCGCCTCGGCCTGTTCGGCCGGGGGTGGCGCAATATCTCGCTCTCCGAAGAATGCGAAGGGCTTTACGCGCGGGCAAAGCGCGAGCTCGAACGCGCCGGCGCCAGCCTCGTCGAGGACCCCTTCGAGGGCACCGGCTTCGCGGCGCTCGGTCATCCGACGCCGGGCCTCGAACATTTCGATGCACGCGGCATGGAGAGCGTGCCCTACGACCTGAATCTTTACCTGAAGCGCATGGGGCCGGACGCGGCCATCCAGTCCTTCGAGGCGTTCGCTGCCAAGACGGCGGCGGAGAACTGCTTCGCCGACGGCGGGGTGATGTCCTTCATGCCGGCGATCGAGGCCTTCAACACGATCCTCGCCAACCCCACCGTACCGCCGGACCTCTCCGAGTTCGTGGCGCTGCGCGAGGCCTACCTGGCGATCTTCGACGAGGTGATGGCCGAGCACCGGCTGGATGGTTTGGTATTCCCGCACATGAGCAGGGAACTGCCGCCATTGGAGAGTTCGGGGACGATCTACGAGACTACGGTCTGCGAGATCAACATCGCCGGCCTTCCCGTGCTCGCCGTGCCGGCCGGCGCCTATGCCTCCGGCTCGCCGTTCGGCCTCGTCTTCATCGGCCGCATGTGGAGCGAGGCCGAACTGATCGGGTTCGGGCATGCCTACGAAACAGCGACGAGCCACCGCAAGCCGCCGAAGCTTTGAGGTCTCAGCTCAGGCTCGGAGGCACGCGCGTCCGGTCGCTCTCGCCGCGCTTGACGGCATAATGGATCAGCGAAGATCGGTCGCGCAGGTCCAATTTCTTCATGATCCGCGTGACATGCACGCGGACCGTATGCGGGCTGAGCTCGAGCTCGGCGGCGATACGCGCCACGGTCTTGCCGGTACCGATATGGCCGATGACCTCGCGCTCGCGCGGGGTCAGGCTCTCATGGTCGATCGAGCGATCGTCGATCTGCGCCAGCCGAGATTGCGGGATCGTCGCTCGCTCTGCGAGGAGGCTGCGCGCAAAAGCGGCCTGCCCGCTGAGCAGCGCCTTGAGGGTCCCGTTCACCGATTCCTCGTCCGCCGTTTTCTGGATGATGCCGGCGGCGCCGAAATAGATCGCCTTGAGCACGCGCTCGCGATCGGTCTCCCCGACGAGGACGCCGATTATCGCTTGCGGCGCGAGCTGCCGCACCTGGGTCAGCAGGGTCTCCTCGCCCTCGGCGAGGATGGAATCGTCGATGAAGACGAAGCTGGCGTCGCCATGCTCGACCAAGACCCGGTGCAGCTCGGCACTGCTGCTTGCCGCGCGGACGTCGCTCGCGCCAACGAGAGCATCGATCGCGTGCGTCAACCCGACCCGATAAAGCCACGAGGGGTCTCCGATGATCACTTTCACGAACCGCTTCCCTCTGGCGCCCGACAATCAATAGACGCCCAATTTATCGACATCAATGCGCGCTACATAATCAGCATGACTATCTGACGATCATTGCCTGTCCTGGTCACATCGCTGCCTGCCACGCCGCAAACGTTGCATTTATGCTGCGTAGCTTTGAACTCAACTGTCGACCAGGTCGCAAGACGCGCTTGATCCTGGACGTCACTATTTCCTTCGACGATAATCAAATTGACTAGGCAGGCATCGGGGGATGCGTGCCTTTGTGCCGGCGACTGCCGACGGGTTGGGGATTAGACGAATGACGACACGGGACCGCAACGGCGCGCAGGCGCCTCGCATCAGGTCGCACGGCGCGATAGCCGTCGCGATGCTCCTGATGCTTGCACCGGCGAGCGAAGCCATGGCGCAAGACGCCGATCCACGGCCACCGAATGCCAGCAACGAGCAGGTGAACCCGAAGGTGATCCCGGGTCTCGTCAAGCCGGACACGGCGCCCGGCTATAGCGGCCCTCTCGCGACCTTCGCGGGGCCGCTCGCCGCGAAAGGCATCACGTTCCATGTCCTCGACCTCGACTTCGGACAGACGAATCCAAGCCTCGGCATCGCGCCCGGACATGGGTCCAACTCAAACTATACGATCGTCGGCGTCGATGCCGATCTCGGCGTACTTGCCGGCATGCAGGGCACGTCGCTGCACTTCGAGAACGTCTTCTTCTCGGGCGTGAAGAACCTCGGCCTGGCCGGCCAGATCGGCGATAGCCAGGTCGGCTATCAGCCGCCCTACACGCCGCGCGTCGCGCGTCTCTCCAACGCGACGATCGAGCAGAAGCTGGTCGACGGACGGCTCGACATCACGGCCGGCATTACGCACCCCGGTTATTTCTACGGGACGCCGAACTGCAACTCGATCAACAGCTGCTTCCAGGACATGTTCTACTTCAACGCCGGCTGGACATCGCCGCTGTTCGCCGTGCCGGGCGCGAACGTCTCCTATCAGGCGACCCACGACATATACGTCGAGGCCGGTGCATTCGCCGTACAGCCCGGCGCCAACGTCCATGTCGGGTATGACTTCCCCGACGAGCGCTACGACGGCGTCATCGGCATGAGCGAGATCGGGTCCAAGACCGACTTCGACAACGATCCCTACCCACACCGCGTCTCGCTCACCGGATTCTTCAACACCGCGAACCACATCGACTACAACGCCCTGACGGCCGCCGGCGCGATGCCGCAGACCCAGTCGGGCACGTCCGGGGTCGTTCTCCAGGGCCAGAAAATCTTCTGGCGCAAGGATGGCGGCTCGGAAAAGACCAGCGCACCCACCGCGCTCGGCGTGTTCGCCAGCGTCGGCGAGGCCCTCGACTCGACCATCCCGATCCAGTCGGACATCTGGGTCGGTACCACGCTGTATTCGCCCTTCGCCGGGCGGCCGGCCGATCGGTTCAACCTGAAGTTCAACTGGCAGCGTCTCAACCCGAGCTACACGCAATATCTGTCGACCGCGTACACAATCGCCAGCGGGATCAACAATCCCTACAGGCGCGATGCCTATGTCTTCGAGGCCAGCGCCCATCTGCAACTACCGCTCGGATGTGCCTTCGAACCGGTCTTCCAATACGAGATCAATCCGAACAGCTACTTCAACCCGACCTCCGCGGTGAAAGCGAAGGACGGCGTCTATCTCGGCGCGACGCTGGTCGTCCCCGTCGGCATCATCTTGGGTCTGCAGAAAGGCAACCCGCCGAGCTGATAGGTCGGGGCCGACCGCGGCGGCGTTCAGCGTCGCCGCGGTGCGAGCCTCGTCCCGACAAGGCTTGCGAAGGCGACGTCCAGCGCGGCCTCGAGCCCGAGCCGGAGCTTCCCACCATCATCGGCCAGCATCCGCACCATCAGGCCGGCTGCACCCGGCAATAACGTGACGCCGGCAAGCCCTCCACAGGCTTCGCCGGCGTCGCGCAACGCGGCAGGGGACGGCAGCACTTCCGCCGAGGCCAGCACGCAGAGGGTGCCGCAGGCGCGGAACGGACCGAGCGGCGATGCCGCCGAGACGATCGCCGCACCGTCGATACGGCCGACGTCCCGGACCAGGGTCCGGCCCGATGCATCGACGACCTCGAAGTCCTGCATCAGCGACGCGAAGGGGCAGCCGGCCGCCGTCGGATCGTGCATCGCGAACGCGTCCGCGACGATGGCGCGGGCGCCGGCGGCGAGCGTGACGCGCGTCGCATTGAGGATCGCAGCGCCCGGAAACATCACCAGCGGGTCGGGCGTGTAGGCCAGGAAGGCGTCCGCACCGACGTCGATCTCGACGCGCTGCCGCGCAGGAGAGGCGCCCGTGTCGTGCACGACAGTCGCGGCCTGGGTGACGAGATGCGCCGCGGCACGCGTGCCTGTCGAGACGCGAAGCGTCAGATCGTCACCGCGATAGAGGCCGCCCGACGCCGATTGAAGGTAGAGCGTTGCCAGGTCCGGACGTTCGCTATCGAGGCGGAACGGACGCGTGATGTGGAACGGGTAGGGCACGAATTGCCGCGCCAGCACCGTGCGGCCCCCGCCGACTGCGAAAGCGAGCTCGGCGCCGACGTGCCGCCCGACGTCGACGAGGCCCCGCGTCACGGTGCGAACAACACCGCGCCGCGGATCGCCGCAGCGACCTCCTGCACGCCGGTCCCTCGGCGCGCGTCGGTGGCGACGACCGGCCCTCCCTCGCGCACGGCACGGGCTTCCGCGAGCATCAGCGGCAGGTCGACGCCGACATGCGGTGCGAGATCCACCTTATTGACGACCAGGAGGTCGGAGCGGACGACGCCGGGGCCGCGCTTGCGCGGAATGTCGCCGCCGCCGGCGACGTCGATCACGAAGATCCACCAGTCGACGAGATCGAGCGAGAAGGTCGAGGCGAGATTGTCGCCGCCGGATTCGAAGATGATGAGGTCGAGGCCCGCGAACCGTGCCTCGAGCTCATCGCCGGCCAAGATATTCAGCGTCGGGTCTTCGCGAATCACCGTGTGAGGGCACGCGCCGGCCTCGACCGCGGCGACGCGCGCCGGATCGATGAGACCCGACCGGCGCAGCCGCTCGGCGTCCTCCTTGGTGACGAGGTCGTTGGTGACGACGGCAAGATCGACTCCTGCCGTGGTGAGGACCGGGATCAGCGCCTCTATCAGCGCGGTCTTGCCGGAGCCGACCGGGCCGCCGATTCCGATGCGTGCCGCGGTCGCGGGCTTCGTCGGGGCTCCGGTCATCGCAGCATGTAGCGCTGGGCGAGCGGCAGATGATGCGCGGGCTCGCAGGTCGCCAGCGCGCCGTCGACGAAGACGTCGAAGGTCTGCGGATCGACCGTCACCTTCGGACAGGCGTCGTTCCACAGCATGTCCCGCTTCGAAAGCTTGCGCGTGCCGCGAGCCGGCAACAGCATCTTGCGAAGGCCGAGGCTCTCGCCGAGCTTGCCCTCGATCGCCAACGGGTGGACGAAGCAGGCGGAGAGCGCTTGCGGCGCACTGCCGAAGGCACCCCATTGCGGCCGAAGCCGCATCGGCTCGCAGGTCATCAGCGACGCGGCGCTATCGCCCATCGCGCCCCAGGCGATGAAGCCGCCTTTGATCACGAGCTCCGGCTTGATGCCGAAGAAGGCGGGTCGCCAGACCACGATATCGGCCATCTTGCCGTCCTCGAGCGAGCCGACATGATCGGCGATCCCGAACGTCCGCGCGGCGTTGATCGTGTATTTTGCGATGTAGCGTTTGATACGCGCGTTGTCGCCGAAGCCGGTCTCGTCCTCCGGCAGGGCGCCGCGCTGGTCCTTCATCTTCGAGGCTAGCTGCCAGGTCCGGCAGATCACCTCGTGGATGCGGCCCATGCCCTGGCTGTCCGAGCCGAGCATCGAGATCGCGCCGATGTCGTGCAGCACGTCCTCCGCGGCGATGGTCTGCGCGCGGATGCGGCTTTCCGCGAAAGCCACATCCTCCGGGATCGCCGGGTTGAGGTGATGGCACACCATCGTCATGTCGAGGTGCTCGTCGAAGGTATTCACCGTGTAGGGATTGGTCGGGTTCGTCGACGACGGCAAGCAATAGCCTTCGCCCGCCACGCGGATGATATCGGGTGCGTGGCCGCCGCCGGCGCCCTCGGTATGATACATGTGGATCGTGCGGCCACCGATCGCGCGCAGTGTGTCCTCCACGAAGCCCGACTCGTTGAGCGTGTCGGTGTGAAGCTGAACCTGAAAATCGTACTTGTCGGCGATCGCCAGGCACGCGTCGATCGTCGCCGGCATCGCGCCCCAGTCCTCGTGGATCTTCAGACCCATGCAGCCGGTCTTCAGCTGCTCGATGAGCGGTGCCGTCTTGTGCGAGTTGCCTCGGCCAAGGAAGCCGAAGTTGACCGGCCATGCCTCGGCCGATTGCAGCATCCGCGCGGTGTTGAACGGGCCGCCCGAGTCGATGCCGACGGTGATCGGCCCGAGCGAGCCGCCGAGCATCGTCGTGATGCCGGAGGCGATCGCGTGGTCCGGCAGCGCCGCGGAGTCGAAGTGCACGTGCACGTCGATGCCGCCCGGCGTGACGATCATCCCCTCGCAGTCGCGCACGGTGGTGCCGGCACCGACGATGAGACGCGGGTCGACGCCGTCCATCACGGCGGGATTGCCGGCCTTGCCAAGGCCGACGATGCGGCCGTCCTTCATGCCGAGATCGCCCTTGACGATGCCGAGCACTGGATCGATCACTAACGCGTTGACGAGCAGGAAGTCGAGCGCGCCGTCGGCATTGGTGATGCCCGCGGCGAGGCCGAGGCCGTCACGCAGGGTCTTGCCGCCGCCGTGCAGGCATTCGTCGCCGTAGACGGCGTGGTCCTTCTCGACGACGGCGACCAGCGACGTATCGGCAAGGCGGATGCCGTCGCCGGTCGTCGGGCCGTACATGGCAGCATATTGCGCGCGGGGAATGCTCACCATCGTCAGGCTCCCTTGAAGCCGCCCGCCTTGGCGCGCGCGAGCGCGTCGTCCCAGCCGGCATCGTCCTTGGCCCCGCGCGTCAGGTCGTTGAGACCGGAAAGGTCGCGCGCGCCACCGAAAGCGACCAGCGTCACGCTCTTGCGCTGCCCGGGCTCGAAGCGCACCGCCGTGCCGGCGGGAATGTCGAGGTGGTGGCCGCGCGCCCCGGCGCGATCGAACTCCAGCGCGCGGTTCGTTTCGAAGAAATGGTAGTGCGAGCCGACCTGCACGGGCCGGTCGCCGGTGTTGACGACATCCATCGTGACGCGGGGGCGCCCGGCGTTGAGCTCGACGTGGCCGGGCGCGGCGAGGATCGCGCCGGGCTCGATCAGATCGGCCGCCGCCCCTTCGCGTGCGCGGATCGGCTCGTGCACCGTGACGAGCTTGGTGCCGTCGGGAAAGACGCCTTCCACCTGGAGGATCGGCATCATCGCGGCGATGCCGTCCATCACGTCATCGGTCGACAGGATGGTCGAGCCGAAGGAGATCAGCTCGGCGACACCGCGGCCTTCGCGTGCACCCTCGAGGATCTCGTCGGTGATGATGGCGACCGCCTCCGGAAAGTTGAGCTTCAGCCCTTTCGCGCGGCGCTTTCGCGCAAGCTCGGCGGCGGTGAAGATCGTCAGCCGCTCCATCTCGGTCGGTGTCAGCAGCATGGAGTCTCCTAGCTCGAAAACAGCCGAAACGCGGCGTCCGCGCTGCGCATCGCCGCGATGTCCAGAAAGGGGGAGAAGCTCTGTAGCCCCGCGCCCGGCTCGATCGCATCCGGCGCCGTCAGCGCGGCGATCTCCGGCAGCAGGTCGCGCACCACGGCTTGGGCGTCGATGGCGCCGATGCGGCCGAGGCGGACCGCTGCGGAGGTGAGACCGGCGACGGCCTGGTACGCTGAAATCGCGAGCGCCTCGCGCTCGGGAAGACCGGCGGCGCGGAACAGGGCGCCCTGCATCGTCGGCAGGTGCCCGAGCAGGCGCCGTTCGGCGATCGCCGCCTTGAGCGCGGCTGCGCCGGGCGTCTCGAGGCGCGCGTGGCTGGTGAGCAGCGCACGTCCGGCGCGACGCGAGCCCTCGCGGAAGCTGGCGACGACGGTCGCGGCCTCGATCGCATCGTCGATCTCCGAGAGGCGCGCGATATCGTCGCCGGCACGCCACGCGCGCACGAGCGCGATCCGATCGAGACCGGCCCAGCGATGACGCATCGCGACCTCCGCATGCCGGCGTAGCGCCTCGCGGTCGAACGGAAAGGGCAGGGCGACGACGCCCTCGATACCGTTCGAGAAGGCGAAGCTGCCGCTCGGGAAAGCGGCATCCGCCTGCTGCATGGCGAGCAGCGTCGCGATCATGCGGCGACCGTGTCGGCGATGGTGACGTGGCCCTCGTCGACGAGCCTGGCGATGCGGGCGAGATAGGCAGCCCTCGGGCCGTCCATCGCGACCAGCAGCGCGCTGCCGTCGAAGCGGACGCGCCAGTGCAGGTTGCCGGCGTGGTAGCCGAGCTCCAGAGCCGCGGCCGCGTCGCGCGGGATGATCCGCAGCCAGTGCGTCGGCGCCGCGCGGACGACCAACGCATGGCCGTCGTCGAGTTGCAGCACCGCCCCGTCGAACAACACCTGGTCGCGCGAGAGCGCGATCGCGACGTCGGCGCCGCGATCGCTCGTCACGCGGAGGCGTCGGCGTGCGAGATCGGCCGAGCCCAGCGTGACCGTGTCGACGGCGTCGGCGTGCTCGAGGCGATGAAGGCGCGACGCCAGCCCCGCGTCGCGCATGTCGCCAAGCACGGTCTCGATCAGGATCATGTCGCCTCTCTAGCAGTCAACTGCTTGGTCGAACCAGTTTGTTCTCACATGAACCGCGAGCTGATGAGCGCGGTGGCGCCAGTACTATGTCGGAGGCTCACGACGGACGCCGCGCGACGAGATCGATCTCGATCAGAGCGTCGTAGGCCAGGCCGGTGACGCCGACGCAGGTACGAGCGGGCAAGCGATCGGCCGGCCAGTAGCTGCGGTAGGTCTCGTTCATGGCGGCGTAATCGTCCTGGAAGCGCGTCAGGTAGATGCGCGACATCACCACGTGCTCAAGCCCCAGGCCGAGCCCGGCGAGCACCGTCGTCAGGTTCGACATCACCGCCCGCGTCTGTGCCACGATGCCGTCGGGCAGCACACCCGGCATCGCCGGCGTATCCGGCATCTGGCCTGTGACGAAGACGAAGCCGTCGGTCTCGACCGCGTGGCTGAACGGCGCGACCGGCGTCGGGCCGCCCGCGATCATATGGAACTGCATTCGACCTCTCTCGTGCGCGTCACGCAAACAGCCGCTTGCTGATCACGGCGTGGACGCCCCAATTCCCGTCGACGACTTGCGTCACGCCAAAGTCGACGGCAGCCGACATCAGCGCCACGGCCTCGTCTTCCGTGAGGCCGCGCGCGCTCATCAGGAACCGCCGCGTTTTGCGGAACGCATCCTTCATCGCCAGGTCGAGTGAGGATTTCGCATAGACCTCGCTGCGGCCCTTTGCGCCGAACTCGGCGAGATAGTTGGGATGGCTGAAGCCGGTCAGCACCCAGTCCGTCTCCGTCTCGATCAACGGCGAGGTGAGATCGGCGAGCTTCCCCTCGACGAGGCCGGCGCGCTTGTGGAGCGTGATGGCGAAGGTGCCGGTCATCGAGCATTCGATGGCCGTGCCGCTCAGCTCGCCGTCGCCTTGGGCGGCATGCGGGTCGCCGATCGAAAGCAGGGCGCCGGGCACCGACACGGGGAGATATACCGCCGCGCCCTTGCCGAGCCGCCAGTTGTCGAGGTTTCCGCCGAAATAGGCCGGCGGCACGGAATCGACGAGCTCGGCTTCCTTCGGTGCGACGGCGACCACACCGAAATGCGGGCGAAGCGGGATGCGAATGTCGGCGAGCTGCGTCGCGTGGCGGGTGATCGTCGCCGGGTCGACCGGCACGCCGGGGTAGTCGTAGACGCGGTGCACGGTCCCGAACGGGTCGGTCTGCGGCGTCCAGCGGAAGGAATGCAGTGCGCGGGCGTGCGGCTCTTCGGCATCCGTGATGATCTCGTAGATCGTCACCACCTCGCGCGGCTTCGGCTCCGCGAGCAGCTCGCCGAAATGATAGCCCCACCAGGCCGCGACGCTGCTGCCGAACACCCGCCCCGCGAAGGCGGGGTTGCGGCAGGGGCGC
>CAZZZM010000015.1:0-5096 GCA_964658465.1 uncultured Nakamurella sp. | reverse complement strand
GGCGCCGCGCACGGCGATCGGGCCGGTGCAGATATGGACTCCGAACCCCTCGCCGGCCCCGCGACCGTAGATCGAGCCGTCCATCGGCCCGGCGCCGCGGCGGCTCACGCCCTTCATGTCGGCGGTCCAGCGGAAGACGCTCTCGGCCCCGGGGTCGCCGGCGATCATCAGGGCGGGATCGTCGGAGGCGTGCTGGGTCAGCGTCTCCACCGTGACGATGTCGCCGGACGCGACCTCGATCTGCGGCGGCAGGGCGCGGCTGAAGAACCCCCAGTGCACGCGCGAGGCATCGACGGCGAGGTGGTGGCGCGTCGGCCTGTCCTGCTGCGGCCTTGCGCGGGCCCGACGGTCGGCGAGGTCGATCGGTTGGGCAGTGACGGCGCTTTTCCCCTCCCGCCCGGACGGGGGCGCATCCTGCGGCCAGCCACGCTGCCCTCGCGCGCCGGCGACGGCGGTCAGGCGTTCCGCCTCCTGCTGCCGGAAGTCGCGCGGCGACATCCCGAACCGCGCCCGGAACATCCGGCTGAAATGGGCGGCGTCGTTGAAACCGCAGCGGAAGGCGATCTCGGACACGGTCAGCGCCGTCTGTCCGGGGCTGGCGAGATCGGCAGCCGTGCGCTGCAGTCGCCGCTCGCGGACGTAGTGGCTGAAACTGTCGCCGGTGCCCTCGAAGAGTTTCTGCAGGTAGCGCTCCGAGATGCCTTCGGCCTGCGCCACGCTCGCCGGCGAGAGCTCGGGATCGTCGAGCCGGCGTTCGATCGTCCGGCAGAGCCGTGCGACGAGGGCCTGGGCGCCGGTGCTTCGGGCCTCTCCGGCGGCAGGCGCCGGCGCGAGCGCGGCGGCGAGAAACAGCTCGGCCACGCTCAGCTCCACGGTGGCCCAGTCGGATTCCGTCACCTGGTCCAGGATTTCACCGGCGCTGCGCAGCGTCGCGGCGAGGACGGCGCCAAGGCCATCGGGCGCGATGATACGCGCGCGCTCGTCGTAACGCAGAGCGGTCCGCCGTCCGCGCAGCGCGCGGGCGTGGATCGACAGGGCGACGACGCGCAGGCTCTGCGGAAAGGCGAGCTGCCAGCTCCCGCCGCGCGGCAGCATGACGAGCGAGCCGGCGTCCGCGCTCGCGGCACCGTCCTGCGTGCGCAGGACGGCGTGGTCCTCCAGCAGCAGCAGCACCGGGAGATCGGCCATGGCGTGATCGGCGAGCAGCGTCTGCTCGCCGGCGATCAGTCGCGCGATGAGGAGGTCGTCGGTTGCGCCCCGCAGCGAAGCCATCGCGGGCGCGGCCTGCAGCCTCTGCCGGCTGACCGAGCGGAGGCCAAGTGCTGCGAGAATCTCCTGCCAGGCCACGAAGCGGTGATCTTGGACATAGGACTCGCTGGTGAAGTGCTGCAGGCTCATGGCGGGCTCGACGCGGACGCCCGACTCGAAGCAACCCGCATGCCCGCCGTCGTCGGCCCGCGGCGGAGTCAGGTGCACGTGAAAACGCTCTTGCGGATGGACCCGTGCACGCCCCAGTTGGCGTCCACCACCTGGGTCACGCCGAAGTCGGCCGCCACGGACATGAGGGCGATGGCCTCGTCCTCGCTCAGTTTGTGGACTGTCATCAGGAAGCGGCGCAGCTTGCGGAAGGCGTCGCGCATCGCCTTGTCGAGGCTCGCGTGATTGGCGACATCGAGCTGGGCGTCGGTTCCGCTGCCGAGCGTGGCGAGGTAATTCGGGAAGGTGAAGCCGTAGACCGACCATAGGCCGTCGGTCTCCAGCATCGGATGGGTGAGGCCCTCGAGCGGCGTGCCGCCGAGATCGTTCTTCTTGTGCAGGATGAACTCGAAGTCGCCGGTGAGCGAGGTCTCGATGGCCGTGCCGCCGAGCTCGCTGTCGCCCTGCGCGGCATGCGGATCGCCGACCGAGAAATAGGCGCCGTCGACGGCGACCGGGTAGTACATTCGCGCGCCCTTGCCGATGCGCCAGTCGTCGATGTTGCCGCCGGTGTAGCCGGGCGGGATGCTGGAGACGAAGTCCGCCTCGGCCGGCGCCAGGCCCATCGTGCCGAAGTGCAGCCGTGCCGGCACGCGCACGTTCTGCAGGATGTTCTCGCGCTTCACGATCGTCGAATGATCGACCGGCACGCCAGGGTAATCGATCGTCGGGTGGATGATGCCGTCGGGGTCGGTCTGCGGCGTCCAGACGTAATTGTAGACCGCCTTGGCGAAGGGCTCGCCGGCCGTGTCGAGTTCGAAAATGGTCACGACTTCGCGCGGCTTCGGGTCCTCGATCAAGTCGTGGTAGTGGAAGCCCCAGCCCGCGGCGGCGTTGGAGCCGAAGCAGCGGCCCTTGTAGCAGTGCGAGCAGCTCGGGCGCGGGCGCACGTCAAGCACGCGCACCTCCAGGATGTCGCCGGCCTCGGCGCCCTCGACGGCCACCGGGCCCGTCAGCAGGTGGACGCCGATCCCTTCGCCGGAGCCGCGGGTGAACGGTCCCTCTGTCGGCCCCGCGCCGCGGCGGGCCACGGCCTTGGTCTCTCGCGTCCAGGCGAAGACGCTCTCGGCGCCGGGATCGCCGGCGATCATCCGCTCCCAATCGTCCGCCGCATGATGGGTCAGCGTCTCGATCGTCGCCCGGTCGCCCGAGCGCACCGTGAGGACAGGCGAGATCGCCTTGCTGAAGTAGCCCCAGTGGACGGTCGCGGGCGAGACGGAAAGCGAATGGTGATTCATCGAAAGGACCTCGTGATCTCGGGCCGCGGCCAGGCGAAATATGGAAGCTAGGTCGCGTGCTGCGGCGCGTGGTCGGCGCCCATCACGTTGAGGAAGCGGGCCGTGACGGGATTGCGCGGGCGGGTCAGCACCTCGTGCGCCGCGCCGTCCTCAATGATCGCGCCGCCGCTGAGCACCACGACGCGGTCGGCCACCTCGTCGGCGAAGCGGATCTGATGCGTCGAGATCAGCATGGTGAGGCCGTCCTCGATCGCGAGCCGCTTGATGACCTCGAGCACCTCGTTGACGAGTTCGGGGTCGAGCGCCGAGGTGGGCTCGTCGAGCAGCAGCACGCTGGGGTTCGGTGCCAGCGCCCGCGCGATGGCGACGCGCTGCTGCTGGCCACCGGACATATGCCGCGGCAGCGCGTCTGCGCGGTGGCTGAGGCCGACACGCGCGAGCAGCTCGCGGGCGCGCCGGTCTGCATCGAGCCGCGACTGGCCGTGCACCCAGCGCAGCGGCCCGGCGACGTTCTCGAGCGCCGTCAGATGGCTGAAGAGATTGAACTGCTGGAAGACCATGCCGACGCCGATCTCGGCGCGCTCGTTGGCGAGCGCGCGCGGGCTGAGCCGCCGCCCGTCGTCGCGAAAACCGAGGCGCCGGCCGCCGATGCGTATCGTCCCCGCGTCCCACCCTTCGAGATGGTTGAGGCATCGCAGCAGCGTGCTCTTGCCCGAGCCGCTCGGACCGAGCAGTGCCACGACCTCGCCGATCCGGACCGTCAGATCGACGCCCCCGAGGACGGCTTGCGTCCCGTAGCTTTTGTGCACGCTCTCCGCGACCACCGCGACGTTGTTTCCGGCGATGGTGGCGGCGCGCCGCTCCTTGTCGACGGTCTTGGTCGGCGTACCCGCCTGGATCGCCGCGGCAACGGGGTCGCCAGCGGCTGTCGGGTCCGACTGCGCCGCCGCGGTCTCGGTCACCAGGCTCGTGCGGCCCCACGGCAGCAGGCGCGACAAGCCACGCTCTGACGCCGGCCGGTCGAGATCGAGCCAGCGCTCGACGAGAAGCTGGATCGCGGCGATTGCGCCGGTCAGCACGAGATACAAAAGCCCGGAGGCGAGGAAGATCGAGAAGAAGTCGAAGGTCGACGACGCGAGCTGCGTCGAGCGCAGCGTCAGCTCCTCGACCGAGATGACCGAGGCGAGCGAGGAGTTCTTCAGCGCGCTGACCGCCTCGTTGCCGATGGCCGGCACCATGGTGCGGATCGCCTGCGGCGCGATAACTCGCTGCATCAGCACGTGCGGCGTCATGCCGAGCGCCTGACCGGCCAGTACCTGGCCCTTGTCGACGCCGACAACGCCGGCGCGCAGGATCTCGGCGATGAACGGCGCCTCGTTCAACGCCAGCGCGAGGCCGGCGGCGGAGATCGCCGAGAGCTTGATGCCGATGTGCGGCAGCGCATCGTAGGCGAAGACGAGCTGCAGTATGAGCGGCGTGCCGCGGAAGATGACGGTGTAGGTCCGGGCGATCGCCGCCGGGATCCAGAACCGGCTCAATTGCATCGCCGCCAGGATCAGCCCGACTGCAAACCCACCCGCCAGCCCGAGCCCCGTGACGATCAGCGTGAACTTTATGCCCTGAAGCAGATACGGCAGGCTGAGGTAGTGGAGGAACAGGTCCATCGCCGCGCTATTTGACGGAGATGATCTTCGGTTCTTCGAGCGCGCCGGAGTCGAGACCCCATTTCTTGAGCAGCGTCGTCTCGATGCCGGCCTTCTGGATCGCGAGCAGGGCCGCTTGCACCGCGTCCCGGAACTCGGGCTTGCCGCGGGGCACCGCGATGCCGACCGAGTACGGGAGCGTCACCGCCGTCGCCTTCTCGAGCTTGTCGGGATAGGCCTTCACCGCCGCGTCCACGGTGTTGACGTCGTTGATGTAGGTGTCGGCGCGCCCGGCGAGGATCGCCTGGATGCATTGGGCGTTGTTGTCGTAGAGCTGCAGCCCCGGCTCGGGCTTGCCGGCCGCCTTGCAGACCGTCGCGAGGTTCTGCACCAGCGGGACCTCGACGAAGCCGGTGTTCTCGGCCGCGGTCGCGCCGCACAGCGTTTCGTTGATGCCGGTCAGCTTCTTCGGATTGCCCTTGGCGACAAGCACGCCGTCGAAGACCTTCGAGTAGGTGATGAAGTCGCCGGCCTTTGCCCGCTCCTCGGTGGCGTAGATATCGGAGATGACGATGTCGGCCTGGCCGCTCGCCATCGTCGTCATCAGCGACGCGAAGGCCACCGGCCTGTAGGTTATCGTGAAACCGAGGCAGGCGCCGATCGTCTCGCCGAGGTCGATGTCGAAGCCGACGTATTTCGAGGGATCGTTCGGGTCTAGCGCCTCGTAGCCCGGCGTGTG
>CAZZZM010000014.1:0-24731 GCA_964658465.1 uncultured Nakamurella sp. | reverse complement strand
GGCCGGCCTCGCCCGGGCGGGACTGTCGATCGGCCGAGGCGACGATCCGTCCGACGAATGCTCACGTCGAAGGTCCCGCTCGCCGCCGTCGGCGCATTCCGGTGAGGTTCCTCGGCGCCGGACAGTCCAGGACGCTTAGGCAATATTACCGATCGGGTGACAGGGAAAAGCCTCTTCACCCTGGCGGGCGAAACGGGTCGCCTCGTCCGCCTGCCCCTGATATGGAGGCCGCGCCCAAGACCCTGATCCCGTGAACGTCCCCCAGTGAACGCCGCAACGCCGCTCCCCTTCGCCGACGACCGCCAGCGCCAGCAGGCGCTGATCGATCATCTCGTCGGCGCCGGCTACCCGCGCTGCGAGCCGCCGCTGCTGCAGCCGGCGGCGGCCTTCTTCGAGTCGGGCGAGGACATGCGCGGGCGGCTTTACCTGACGCAGGGCGTCGACGGGGTCGAATTGTGCCTGCGGCCGGAATACACGATCCCCGTCTGCCGGCAGTACATCGCGTCGCCCGACTTCGGCCGGCCGGCGAGCTTCTCCTATTGCGGGCCGGTGTTCCGGCTGCGCCGCGACGGGCCTGGCGAGTTCCTGCAGGCCGGCATCGAGAGCTTCGGCCACACCGACCGCGAGGCCGCCGATGCCGAGATCCTCGCCGTGTCGCTCGATGCCGCCGCGCTCGCCACATCGGCTCGGCTCGAGACGACGATCGGCGACGCCGGCCTGTTCGGCGAGCTGCTCGACTGCCTGTCGATCCCCGTGCAATGGCGCCGCCGCATCATCCGCGGCCTCGCCCAGGGCAAGGGGCTGGCCGGCATTCTCGATGCCCCGCGCAACGGCCACATCGACCATTCCGGCGTGCTCGCCGCGCTCGCCGGCGTCGACAAGAAGGGCGCGCGGGCGCTGGTCGAGGACCTGCTGGCGATCGCCGGCATCACCTCCGTCGGCGGCCGCACCGCGGCGGAGATCGCCGACCGCTTCCTCGAGCAGGCGGCGCTGAAGGGCGGCTCCGGCGTGCCGGCGGAGGCGCGCCAGGTGATGGAGCGCTACCTCGCGATCACCGGCGATCCGGACGAGGCTTCGACGGCGCTGCGGGCGCTCGTCACCGACGCCAAGCTGCCGCTGGAGAGCGCGCTGGACCGCTTCGACCATCGTCTCGGCTTCATGGCGACGCACCGGCTCGACATCGGCACGCTGCGCTTCTCGACGCGGCTCGTGCGCAACCTCGACTATTACACCGGCTTCGTCTTCGAGGCGCGCGACGCGGCGCGACCGGCCGACCCGCCGATCGTCGGCGGCGGCCGCTACGACCGCCTGGCGACGACGCTCGGCGCCGGCTCGCCGGTCGCCGCCGTCGGCGCGTCGCTCTGGGCCGACCGCCAGGGCGGGGAGCGCAAGTGATGGCCACGCCCTTCGTCCTCGCCGTTCCGTCCAAGGGCAGGCTGCAGGAGAACGCCTCCGCCTTCTTCGCCCGCGCCGGGTTGAAGCTGCTGCAGGGGCGCGGCGCGCGCGACTATCGCGGCACGCTCGACGGGATCGACGGCGTCGAGGTGGCCTTCGTCTCGGCCTCCGAGATCGTCGGGCTGCTCGCCTCGGGCCAGGCGCATATGGGCGTCACCGGCGAGGATCTCGTGCGCGAGACCATCGACGCCGCCGACACCAAGCTCGAGCTTCTGACCCCGCTCGGCTTCGGTCACGCCAATGTCGTCGTCGCCGTGCCGCAGGCCTGGATCGACGTGCGCACGATGACCGATCTCGAAGACGTCGCGGCGGCCTTCTATACCAAGCGCGGCAAGCGCATGCGCGTCGCCACCAAGTACATCAACCTGACGCGGCGCTACTTCGCGGAAAAGCACGTCGGCGACTACACGATCGTCGAGAGCCTGGGCGCCACCGAGGGCGCGCCGGCGGCAGGGCAGGCCGAGCTCATCGTCGACATCACGACGACGGGCGCGACGCTCGCCGCCAACGGGCTCAAGGTGCTCGACGACGGCATCATCCTTCGCTCGGAGGCCAATCTGGTCGCCGGCCTCGGCGCGCGCTGGGACGAGGAGACGCGCGAGCAGGCGCGCCAGATCCTCGGCCGCATCTCGGCGGAGGAGACCGCCCGCCTGACGCGCGACGTCGTGGCGCAGTTCGAGGGCGAGCGCGCCGACCAGCGGGCAAGCCTCGCCGCCGAGGCGCACAACCGCTTCGGCGCCACCATCCGCTCGCAAAACGTCGCCGGCCGCTTGACCTTGACCTGCCTGCGCGACAAGGTCGCGCCGCTCGCCGACTGGCTCATCGCCCATGGCGCCGAGCACGTGACGGTCGCGGCCATGGATTATGTGTTCGCGCCCTCGAACCGGCTGCACGAGAGGCTTCTGCGGCGGCTCGCCTGACGATTTTAGTCGGGCTTGCGTCTTTCCTCGACATGGCCGCCCTCTACGACCAATCCGCGGCCTTCGCAGAAAGGCGTCGCGCACGGGAGCACGCTTGATTTGGACGGCACGACCGCTCGCGACGCCAAGGACGGCCCGGACGATGCGCGGAGCGAACCGCGGGATGCCGACGACGCCGCGGTTGCGGAGACGCCGAAGCCGCACGGCAAGCTGACCACCAAGGTCCTCAACGCCGTCATTCCCGATCACGTGGAAGATAAGCCCGCGGTGCGGCGGCGGATCCTGCGCGGGCTCGGCCTCGTGCTCTCGCTCGGCATCGCGCTGCTGGCGATATTCGTCCTCACGCGGACGTTCATGCAGATCGATTTCGAGGATCTGCGCGACGCGGTCGCGGCGACCAGCGCCCAGCGCTTCGTGCTCGCCTTCGTGCTGACGTCGATCTCGTTCCTGGCGCTCACCGGCTACGACGGGCTGGCGCTGCGGCAGCTCAAGCTCAAGGTGCCCTATCGCACCACCGCGCTGGCGTCGTTCACCAGCTATGCCGTGTCGTTCACGCTCGGCTTCCCCCTCATCACCGCCGCCACCGTCCGCTACTGGATCTACTCGACCAAGGGCCTGTCGGCGGGCAAGGTGGCGAGCCTCACGGTCATCGCCGGGCTCACCTTCTGGCTCGGCATGGTGCTGGTGATCGGCCTCGGCCTCACCGTGCGCGCCGAGGGCGTCGCCCATGTCGACCACCTGTCGCCGTGGCTGAACCGGACGATCGGCGTCGCCATCCTCGCCGCGATGGTCGGCTACCTCTATTACGCCGCCAAGGGGCGGCGGATCACCTTCCAGAAGTTCAAGCTGGAGCTGCCCGGCGTGTGGCTCAGCCTCGGGCAGATCTGCCTCGGGCTGGTCGACCTCTGCGCGGCGGCCGGCGTGCTCTACGTGCTGCTCGCCCCGCCGCGGCTCATCGACTACATCACCTTCGTCGCGCTCTACGTGCTGGGCTCGCTGCTCGGCATCGCCTCCAACGCGCCCGGCGGGATCGGAGTCTTCGAGGCGACGATGCTGAAGACCGTGCCGGCGCATTCCGAGGCCGAGCTCTTCGCGGCGCTGCTGCTGTTCCGGGTGATCTACTACCTCGTGCCGTTCGTCCTCGCCCTGGCGATGATCGGCGCGCACGAGTCGATGCGCCGCTGGACCAGCCTGCGCGCCGCCATGATGGGCGACAACGACGACGACCCCGAGGGCGACACGGTCGACTAGGCGCCCGGATCGCCCAGGCCTCGTGCGCCTGCGGCGGCGCGGCGACCCCGCTCCGGCTTGCGCTGCGCTGCCGCATCGCCCAATCATGCCGGCATGGATCATCTCGAGCAGCAATACGCCAGCGACAACTATTCCGGCATCTGCCCGGAGGCGTGGGCGGCGATGCAGCAGGCCAATGCCGGACACGCGCCGGCCTATGGCGAGGACCCGTGGACGGCGCGGGCGGCGGATGCCTTCCGAACCCTATTCGACACGGATTGCGAGGTCTTCTTCGCCTTCAACGGCACGGCGGCCAACGCGCTCGCGCTCGCCTCGCTCTGCCAGAGCTACCATTCGGTGGTCTGCGCCGCGTCGGCGCATGTCGAGACCGACGAGTGCGGCGCGCCGGAATTCTTCTCCAACGGCTCGAAGCTGCTGATCGCCGCGACCACCGACGGCAAGCTGGACGGTTCGGCCGTCCGCGCCATCACCACCGGGCGGCGCGACCTGCATTTCCCGAAGCCGCGCGTCGTCACGATCACCCAGTCGACCGAGACCGGCCGCGTCTACGCGCCGGACGAGATCGCCGCGCTGTCGGGCACCTGCAAGGAGCTCGGCTTGCGCCTGCACATGGACGGCGCGCGTTTCGCCAACGCCTGTGCCGGATTGCGCGACAGCCACGGCGCCAGCCCCGCCGACATCACCTGGCGCGCCGGCGTCGACGTGCTGTGCTTCGGCGGCACCAAGAACGGCATGGCCTTCGGCGAGGCGATCGTCTTCTTCGACCGCAAGCTCGCCGAGGACTTCGACTATCGCTGCAAGCAGGCGGGCCAGCTCGCCTCGAAGATGCGCTTCCTCGCCGCGCCCTGGGTCGGCATGCTCGAGAGCGGCGCCTGGCTCACCAATGCCGCGCACGCCAACGCCTGCGCGCGCCGCCTCGCCGAGGCCATCGGCAACCTGCCGGGCGTCTCGCTCGCCTATCCCTCGGAGGCCAACGCCGTCTTCGTGCAGGCGCCGCCCTCCGTGCTCGACGCGCTGCGCGGCAGGGGGTGGCGCTTCTACTCGTTCATCGGCGGCGCCGCGCGCTTCATGTGCGGCTGGGATGCCGATCCCGCCCGCGTCGACGCGCTGGCCGCCGACCTGCGCGAGGTGGCGCTGGCCGCGGCGGCCTAGCTACTTCTCCGCCTGCTCTTCCGGCGGCTTCGCCTTGACCTTCACCTTCATGTGCTCGGCGATCGCCACGGGCGGGTTGTTGATGATCTGCTCGCCGCCGCTGAGCCCGTCGCGCAGCTCGACCGTCTTGCCGAAGTCGCGATAGATCGTGATCGACTGCATGTGGACCTCGCCGTCCTGGACCGTCGCCACCTGCATGCCGTCCTTGTTGAAGACGAGCGATTCCGCCGGCAGCACGACGTTCGGGTGCAGGCGCGGCACGTCGAAGGTCACGTTGACGTAGGCGCCGGGTCGCAGCGCACCGGTCGGGTTCTCGACGTCGACCTCGGTGTCGAGCGTGCGCGCCGAGTTGAGCAGCGCGACCGAGGAGCGGGCGATCTTGCCGGAGAACGTCTCGTTCGGCTTCTGCGGCAGGTAGGCGGTGGCGATCAGCCCGTCCTTGATCGCGAAAGCGTTGGCCTGCGGCACGTGGACGGTGACGCGCAGCACCTTGTCATAGGCGATCGTGAAGAGCGGGCTGCCGGTCTTCGAATCCGCGTTGACGAGGTCGCCGACCTCGACGCCGCGCGTCGTGATGACGCCGTCGTAGGGGGCGGTGACCTTCTCGAACGCGACCAGCGCCTGCAGACGGTCGACGGTGGCCTGCGCCGCCTTGGTGTTGGCGTCCGCGACCTTGATCCCGGCCTGCGCCGATTCGACGTTGGCGCCGCCGGACTGCACCGCGGTCTTCTGGTTGTCGTTGTTCTGGACGGTCTCGTAGCCCTGCGTCGTCAGCTTCTGGTAGCGCTGCGAGGTGAGCTGCGCGAGCGCCAGGTTGGCCTTGGCCTGGTCGAGCGACGCCTGGGCCTGCGACTGCGCGGCGACCGTCTGGGCGAGCTGCCCCTTGGCCTGGGCGAGCTGCTGGTCGAGGTCGGGCGCCGAGATCCGGAGCAGGAGCTCGCCCTTCTTGACGTGCGAGCCGATGTCGACGTGGCGCTCGGCGATGTAGCCGGTGGCGCGCGGGTAGATCGTCGACTGGTAGAACGGCTCGGTCTGGCCGGGCAGCGTCAGCTTGACCGGCGCCGAGTCGGCCTTCGCGGTGATCGTCGTCACCTCCGGCGTGAAGTTGATCGCCTCCTGCTGCGTTTCGCTCGCCCGCTGGTAGGTCTGGAAGTGCTCGAACGCGCCGTAGCCGAGCAGGCCGGCGGCGACGAGCACCACGATGAAGAAGACGCGCTTGCGCGGCGGCGGCGGGGCCTCGCGCTCGGCGAAGGGCACGTCCGTGCGACCGGGCTCGCCCTGCGGCTGCTGCGCCGGAGCCTCGAACGAATGATCGTCGCGGTCGTCCATGCTCGATCTCGTCATGCGTAGTCCTCGACCGGTCTCACCTTGCCCTTGCGCAGCAGCGTGTAGAGGAAGGGAACGAACAACAGGGTGGAGCAGGTGCCGACCGCGACGCCGCCGAGCACGGCGCGGGCCAGAGCGGCGTTCTGCTCCGACCCCTCGCCGATGCCGATGGCCATCGGCAGCAGGCCGACGAACATCGCGAGCGCCGTCATCAGCACCGGGCGCAGGCGCGTCTCGCCGGCGGTGATCGCCGCCTCGTAGGCGTCGCACCCCGTCGCCTCGCGGTGCTCGCGGGCGAAGGTGACGAGCAGGATCGAGTTCGCCGACGCCACGCCGACCGCCATGATCGCGCCGAACAGCGAGGGGATCGACAGCGTCGTCTGCGTGATGAACAGGCTCGCGAGCATGCCGCAGAAGGCGAGCGGCAGGGCGCAGATCACGACGAAGGGGTCACCCCAGCTCTGGTAGTTCAGGACCATCAGCAGGTAGACCGCGACGATCGAGATGCAGAGGCCGATGCCGATGTTGAAGAAGGCGTTGTCCATCTGCTCGACCTGGCCGCGGATGACGATCGTGTCCGGCACCGGCAGCTTCTTCTGCTGGCCGGCCATGATCGCCTGGATGTCCTTCTTGACCGAGCCGAGGTCGCGATCCTGGACGTTGGCGTAGATGTCGAACACCGGCTGCGCGTTGAGGTGGTTGACGACCGTCTGCTCGGACTGGCGCTTCAGGTCGGTGACCGAGCTCAGCATGGTCAGGACGCCCGGCGCGTCGCCGCTCGAGGTGATGAACACCGGCGTCGTCTTGACGTCGTTGAGGCTGTCGGTGCGCCATTCCGGGGTCTGCACCCAGAGCTGGTAGGGGATGCCGGTCTTCGGGTCGGACCAGAAGTTCGGCTGGATCTGGTAGCTGCCGGACAGCGACACGTTGATCGAGTTGGCGATACCCTGCGCGTTGACCCCGATCTCGCTCGCGAAATTGCGGTCGATCGTGCCGAAGAACTCGGGCGTGTCGACGATCTGCTGCAGGTGCACGTCGACGGCGCCGCGCACGCGCTTGATCTGCTTGACCATCTCCTGCGCCACCGCGAGATCCTGCGGGGTGTGGCGGCCGGTGACCTGCACGTCGATCGAGGTGACCGTGCCGAAGTCGAGGATCTGCGTCACCATGTCGGACGGCTGGAAGTAGAAGATCATGTCGGGGAACGCCCGCGGCAGGACCTTGCGCAGCGTGCGCTGGTAATCGGCGATCGGCTTGCGCGGCACGTCGTCCTTGAGCTGGATCAGCATCTGGCCGTCGTTGTAGCCGAGGATCGACCCGTCGCCGAAGGCGAAATTATAGTTGATGGCGGGCAGCCCGATGTTGTCGATCACCGAGTCGATGACGCCCGGCATCGTCTTCTTCACGACCTTCTCGACCTCGGCGAAGCGCTCGCCCGTCGACTCGAGGCGCGTGCCGGACGGCGCGCGGATGTGCAGCGTCAGGGTGCCGCCGTCGATCTGCGGGAAATAGTCCTGGCCGACGAAGGTGAAGAGGACGCCGCCGCCGACGAAGATGATCGCCACCACGGCGCAGGTCACGAACTTGTGCCGGATCGTCGCGTAGAGGAGCCCGAGATAGGCGCGGTGGAAGATCGTGAAGCGCTTCTCGAAGCCGGCCTGGAACCGCGCGACGGCGCGGGCGATCCGCCCCTTCTTGGCGCCGCCGTCGCCGCCGTGGTGGGTGCCGTTCGGGCCGAAGCGCTCGTCGAACTCCTTCTCGACCAGGATGTCGATGAGGATCGGCACCAGCGTCCGCGACAGCACGTAGGAGGTCAGCATCGCGAACACGACCGCGAGCGCCTGCGGCGTGAACAGGTATTTCGGCGTGTCGGTGAGAAACAGCACGCTGACGAAGGCGGAGCAGATGGCGAGCGTCGAGATCAGCGCCGGCTTGGCGATGCCGGCCGCCCCCTCCACCACGGACTGGCGGAAGGTGTGCCCCTCCTCCATCAGGCGGTACGTGTTCTCGATGGCGACGGTGGCGTCGTCGACCAGGATGCCGACGGCGAGCGCCAGGCCGCCGAGGGTCATCACGTTGATCGTCTCGCCGAGGATCGACAGGATCGACATCGAGGTGAGGATCGACAGCGGGATCGAGACGAGGACGACGAGGGTCGAGCGCCAGGAGCCGAGGAAGACGAAGATCGCCAGGCCGGTCAGGCAGGCGGCGATCACCGCCTCGCGGATGACGTCGGTGATGGCGCCGGAGACGAAGACCGACTGGTCGAACAGCGGCTTGATGTCGATGCCCTTGGGCGCCGCGCCCTTGATGACCGGCATCGCCGCCTTGACGTTGTTGACCACGGTCAGCGTCGAGGCGGTGCCGTTCTTGTAGATCGGCATCAGCACGCCGTTGGCGCCGTTCTCGACGACGAGGTTCTGCTGCGGCGGCGAGCCGTCGCGCACCCAGGCGACGTCCTTCACCTGGATCGGCATGCCGTCGACCACCTTGACCGGGATCTTGTTGAGGTCGGCGATGGCCTCGGGGGCCGTGTTGATCCGGATCGGGTATTGGATGTTGCCCATCTTGGCGAGGCCGGCCGGGACGATGGGGTTCTGGTTGAGGACCGCGTTCGCCACGTCCTGCGGAGTCAGCCCGTTGGCCTGCAGCGCGTGCAGGTCGAGGTCGACCTGGATCTGGCGCGGCGAGCCGCCCGACGGCGCCGGCAGCGTCGCGCCGGGCGAGGACAGCAGCGTCTGGCGGATGCGGTACATCGCGTAGTCGTACATCGCCGCGCCGCTCTGGGTCGCCGAGGAGAGCGCCAGCTGGATGACCGGCTGCGACGAGGCGGAGAAGCGCAGCACCACGGGCGGCTGGATGCCCGGCGGCAGCACCGCGCGGATCGAGTTCACCGAAGAGACGACCTGGGCGATGGCGAGGTCGATCGACACCTGCGGGTCGAACCACACCTTCTCGGTCGTGTAGCCCTGGATCGTCTGGCTCTCCAGCCGGGCTATGTTGTTGACGTTGTTGGAGAGCGAGTACTCGGTATAGGTCGTGACCCGGCTCGCCATGTCGGTCGTGTCGAGGCCGGTGTACTGCCAGACGATGACGACGACCGGGATGTCGACGGCGGGCAGAACGTCCTTCTTGGTGACGAAGGCGGAGCCGATGCCGCCAAGCGTCATCACGATCGCCAGCACGAAGAACGTGACGCGGTACTTCAGCGCGTAGAGAACGAGACCCATGGACCTGCCTGAAAGCGGCGCGGCACGCACCGCGGGGGCGGATGGCGAGACGCCGAGACCATTACAAACTGGTCATCTGACGTTCGCAATCAACTCTCGAGCACTTGATCGTGAGATGGCAAACGACGCAAGGGGCGTGTTGCAGCGCAGCCCGGCGCTCACGGCTCGGCTGGCGGCAGGCCGCCGGCCCGCGCCCCGGTCCCGAGTGGAGAGCCGAACCGCGGGCTAGATCAGCGCGCGGGCCAGGTTGGGGACGATCACCTGCTTGATGAGCTCGATCAGGATGATGAGGATCAGCGGCGATATGTCCAGGCCGCCGGCGATCGGCACAATGCTGCGGATCGGCCGCAGCAGCGGGTCGATCACGGCGTTAAGCCCGTCGTACACCGCGCGCACGCCGCTGTTGTAGATGTTGATGACGCCGAAGGCGATCAGCCAGGACATGATCGCCACGATGATGATCATGAACTCGAAGATGTTCAAAAGCCAGACGATGAACTGCAGGAGGTAGAGCACTGCGGCGTCTTCCGATCGAGGACAGGTGCGCGGGTGTACGGCACGGCCGGCCCCGCCACAAGCAAGGCGCCGGCTAGGCCGGCCTCAGACCGCCGCCCGCGCCGCGACGCGGGTGGGCGCGTCCGCCTCGATCGAGCCGGAGCGCAGCCGGATGGTGCGGTCGCAGCGCGCGGCGAGCGACAGGTCGTGGGTGACGAGCACGAGCGTCGTGCCGCGGTCGCGCTTCAACGCCAGCATCAGGTCGACGATCTGCGACCCCGTCGCCTCGTCGAGGTTGCCGGTCGGCTCGTCGGCGACGAGGATCGCCGGGCGCGGCGCGATGGCGCGGGCGAGCGCCACGCGCTGCTGCTCGCCGCCGGAGAGCTGGGCCGGGTAGTGGCTCGTCCGCTCGGCGAGGCCGACGGCGGCCAGCTCCGCGCGGGCCCGGTCGAAGGCGTCGCGCTGGCCGGCGAGCTCCAGCGGCACCGCGACGTTCTCGAGCGCGTTCATCGTCGGGATGAGGTGGAAGGACTGGAACACGATGCCGATCCGCTGGCCGCGGAACCGCGCCAAGGCGTCCTCGCCGAGCCGGCCGATGTCGGTGCCCTCGATGGCGATGCGGCCGGAATCGGCGCGCTCCAGCCCGGCCATCGCCATCAGCAGCGTCGACTTGCCGGAGCCGGAGGGGCCGGTGAGGCCCACCGTCTCGCCGCGGGCGACCTGCAGGCTTATGTTTTTCAGGATGTGGACCCGTGCCGCGCCGCGGCCCAGGCTGAGGTCCACGTTCGCCATCTCGATCGCCGCTGAGGTCATATGCCCGTCTTCGCTCATCGCCTGCCGTCCGCATATGGGGCCTTTGCGCGCGGCGCGACAGGCTTGGTCTTGGCCGTTTGCCTGTCCGCCTCGGGGCTTGCCCCCGCGGCGGCGGCGCGGCCGATCCGCCTCGTCGCCTTCGGCGACAGCCTGATGGCCGGCTACAGCCTGCCCGAGGCCGACGCCTTCCCGACCAAGCTGCAGGCGGCGCTCAAGCGCCAGGGCCGCGACGTCGAGGTGGTCAACGCCGGGGTTTCGGGCGACACCAGCGCCGACGGCCTCGCCCGGCTCGACTGGACGCTGGGCGACGGCGCCGACGCGGTGATCCTCGAGCTTGGCGCCAACGACATGCTGCGCGGTCTCACCCCCAAGCTCACCGCCGACAACCTCGCCAAGATGCTCGACGCCCTGAAGGCCAGGCACATCAAGGTGCTGCTCGCCGGCATGCGCGCGCCGCCCAGCATGGGCGCCGACTACCAGGCGAGCTTCGCGGCGATCTACCCGGCGCTCGCCAAGCGCTACGACGTGCCGCTGTACCCCTTCTTCCTCGACGGGGTGATCGGCGACCGCAAGCTGCACCTGGCCGACCAGCTGCACCCGACGGGGGAGGGGGTGGGCGTCATCGTCCAGCGCATCCTCCCCGACGTCGACAAGCTGCTCGACGAGGTGCCGGCCAAGAGCTGAAGCGCTCGCAAGGTCCCCGCCGTCATGGTCGGCCTCGACGGTGGACGGTTCCCGGTCCAGGTTGCCGCAGCCCCGGCTTCCGGCTAACAGAGCCGCACGTCAGGCCGCCGGAGTCGTGGCACCGACCCCATTCCGACCCATCGGGAGGTCCCATGGATCGCCGCGCCTTCCTCGCCTCGCTCGCCGCCACGGCCACCGCCGGCACGCTCGCCCGCCCTGCCTTCGCCGACGTGCCCGTCCCCTATTCCTGGGACGAGATGCCGCCGATGGACTCGCAGGAGAAGTTCATCGCCTGGGCGGTGAAGAACCGCGGCGAGGACCCGAAATATCTCGCCGAGCGCTTCGAGCGCTTTCGCCACCTCGTCGGCAACCGCGACACGACCGACCTCAAGGACAAGCGCGCCTTCCTGATGACGCCGCGCGAGAGCTTCTGCCTGAAGCAGAACCTGCCCCGCTGCTACGACAACGCCTTCCTCGACATCGGCTTCGGCGTGACGATCTCCGGCCCGCACATCGTCGGCCGCATGACGCAGGTCATCGACGTCAAGCGCGGCGACAAGGTGCTCGAGATCGGCACCGGCTCCGGCTACCAGTCGGCCTATCTCTCCAACCTCACCGACAAGGTGTGGACGATCGAGATCATCAAGCCGCTGGCCGAGCGCACCGCCGGCATCCGCGACGACCTCACCAAGAAGGGCTATTCCGAGTTCAAGGCGATCAACTGGAAGAACGCCGACGGCTATTACGGCTGGGCCGAGGCGGGGCCGTTCGACCAGATCATCGTCACCTGCGGCATCGACCACGTGCCGCCGCCGCTGCTGCAGCAGCTGAAGGCCGGCGGCGTGATGGTGATCCCGGTCGGGCCGCCCGGCGCGCAGCGCGTGCTGAAGATCACCAAGACGGTCGACAAGGACGGGCAGATCACGGTGGCGCGCTCGGACATCTACAACGGCCGCATCGTGCCCTTCGTGCCGTTCACCAAGCTCGCCGACGACGGCAAGATCGCCGGCACGCACAACAAGTGACGGCGCAGCGAAGCCCATGAGCTTCCTCGACGATCGCATGGAGGCCTCGCCGCGCGGGGACGCGCTGGCCTACGTCACGGTCGGACTCGTCGCCGGGGCGGTGATCGCGCTGCAGATCGCCATCATGCGCATCTTCCAGGTCGGCTCCTGGGCGCATTTCGGCTCGCTCGTCGTGTCGCTGGCGATGCTCGGCTTCGGGCTCACCTCGGCCGTCATGTGCGTCGCGCGGCCGTGGTTCGAGCGCAACTGGCAGGGCGTCGCCGCAACCTCGCTGCTCGCCTTCGGGCCGCTCGCGGTCGCCGCCAATCTCACGGCGCAGCAGCTGCCGTTCAACGCGATCTTTCTCGTCTCCGACCCGGCGCAGAAGTGGCGGCTCTTTGCCAACTTCATGCTCTACCTGCTGCCGTTCATCGCCGGCGCCACCTTCCTCGGCACGGTGTTCCTGCGCGCGAAGACCGGCTTCAACCGCGTCTATTTCGCCGATCTCGCCGGCTCCGGCCTCTGCGGCCTCCTCTTCCTCGCCGCGACCTACGTGTTCTGGCCCGACAACCTCATCGTCGCGCCGCTCGTCCTTTGGACGATCGGCTCGCTTCTCTGGTTCACCGGGTTCGGCGAGTTTCGGCTCGGCCTCGTCTTCGTGCTCGTCGCGGCCGGCACGATCGTCACGCATTTCAAGGCGCCGTCCGACCTCGGCCTGACCAAGCTCGCCACCTCCGACTACAAGGGCGTCGCCTACGCGCGGAAGTTCCCGGATTCGAAGCGCATCTACGCGCGCGACACGCCGTTCGGCTTCATCGAGGTCTATTCGTCCTCGTACCTGCATTTCGCGCCGGGGCTCTCCGACAACGCCGCCTTCAACCTGAAGAGCATGCCGGCGAACGCCTATCTCGGCCTCTACATCGACGGCGAGGGTCCCTCCGGCATCATCCGCGACCTGCCGCCCTCCGAGACCGACTATTTCCGCTACCTGCCGATGATCTACCCCTACGTGATCAAGAAGCAGCCCTCGACCTTCGTCGTCCAGTTCGGCGGCGGCATCTCGACGACGGTCGCGCTGGCGAACTCGAAGCACGTCACCGTCGCGGAGGGGAACCCGGCGATCCTGCACGCCTTCCGCACCGACGAAGCGCTGAAGGACTTCACCGGCAACATTCTCGCCAAGCCGAACCTCGACGTGATCGACTACGAGGGCCGTCTCTATCTCGCCGGCACCAGGAACCGCTACGACGTCATCGACCTCTCGCTCGCCGATTCCGCCGGCCTCTCGTCGCCCGGCGGCTTCCCGATCGTCGAGAAGTTCGCCTACACGCGCGAGGCGATGGAGAGCTACATGCGCGCGCTGGCGCCGGGCGGCGTGCTCTCCGTCACCATGTGGAACAAGGAAGAGCCGCCGAAGAGCGTGCTGAAGCTCTACGCGACGATGGCGTCGGCCGGCCGCGCCGTCGATCCGGCGGGCCTCGCGCGGTCGTTCTTCGTCGTCTCGAGCTACCTCTCTTCGGCAACGGTTCTGTACAAGAACGGCGGCTTCACCGACGCCGAGATCGCCACCCTGCGCGATCACACGCGCAAGATGTCGTTCGACGAGATCTACTATCCCGGCATGCCGGTCGACACGACCAACGCCGACAAGATCTTCAAGGACTACGACGCGCAGCTGTTCGGCGCCGTCGCCGCGCCGGCCGACGCCGTCGCCGGCTCGCCGCCGCCCGAAGGCGATCCCGACGCCACGGCCGACGCGCCGATGGCCGAGGGCCAGACCGCGCTGCCGGCGACGCAGCTCGCGCGCATCGCCTGGCACGCCATCGTCGCCGGCGACTGGAACGAGCTGTCGAAGAGATACGTGTTCGACATCCGTCCGCTCACCAACGATCGCCCGTATTTCGCCGCCTACATCAAGCCGTCCGACCTGCCGGCGATCCTCGGCGACCGCTCGAAGCTCGAGCTGGTGCAGGACGAGTGGGGCTACCTTTTGCTCTGGGCGACGCTGGCGATCGCGGCGATCACCGCCTCGACGCTGATCGCGATCCCCGTCGTCTTCGGCTGGCGCACCGTCTTCTCGAAGACGCCCGGCAAGGCGCTCACCATCGTCTATTTCGCCTGCCTCGGCCTCGGCTACATCATGATCGAGGTCGGCATGATCGCCGAGTTCGTCCTGGCGCTCGCCAACGCGACGATCTCGGCCTCGATCATGATCACCGGCATGCTGGTCTTCTCCGGTCTCGGCGCGTTCGTCTCCGAACGGATCTTTTCGCGCGCGAGGCTGGTCATGCCGGTCGTCTTCCTCGGCATCTCGGCGCTGCTCGTGCTCTACGGCCTGTACCTGCACGTGCCGCTCGACGTCATCGGCACCTATCCCTACGGGCTGCGGCTCCTGTTCTCGTTCCTGCTCGTCTTCCCGCCGGCCTTCCTGATGGGCTTCCCGATGCCGACGGCGATGGCCAGCCTCGCGCATCTGAAGAAGGACACGATGTTCCTGTGGGCCTGGGGCATCAACGGCTGCTTCTCGGTGATCGGCGCCGCGCTGGTGCCGATCCTGGCCACCGCCTTCGGCCTGTCCTCGGTGCTGTTCGTCGGCGCCGCCGCTTATCTCGTGGCGATCCCGGCCTTCTTCGCGGTGCTGCTGCCGGCGCGGGAGGCGCAGCCGGCCCTGGACGCCGCTCTGGCGCCAAGCCGGGCGGGGTAGCGCCGCAGGTGCGACTGCCGGATCACCCTCCTGCGGCCATCAGCGCGACGTCGCCGCCGGCTGCCGCCGTGTTGACCGTCACCGTCTGCTCCACCGCGAAGCGCGCGAGATAGTGCGGGCCGCCGGCCTTGGGGCCGGTGCCGGAGAGGCCGCTGCCGCCGAAGGGTTGCGATCCCACCACCGCGCCGATCATGTTGCGGTTGACGTAGACGTTGCCGATCGGCAGTCGCGCGACGATGCGCGCCACCGTGGCGTCGATGCGCGAATGGATGCCGAGCGTCAGGCCGAATCCCATCGCATCGATCGTGTCGAGAACGGCATCGAGCCCGTCGGCCGCGTAGCGCACGACGTGCAGGACGGGCCCGAACACCTCCTGCTTCAAAGCGCCGACGCTCGGCAGCATGTTGATCTGTGGCGGCACGAAGAGGCCGCCCTCCGGCGCCGCGCCGACGAACAGCGGCGCGCGGAGCGAAGCGGCGTGCTCGATCAGCCGGTCGCGCGCCTGGGCATCGATCACCGGGCCGATGTCGGTGGCGACCTCGCGCGGATCGCCGACGCGCAGCTCGCGCGCGGCGCCCACGATCATCTCGAGCACGCGGTCGGCGACATCCTCCTGCACGAGCAGCAGGCGAAGCGCCGAGCAGCGCTGGCCGGCCGAGCGAAAGGCGGAGGTGACGACGTCGTCGGCGACCTGCTCGGGCAGGGCGGTGGCGTCGACGATCATCGCGTTGATGCCGCCGGTCTCGGCGATCAGCGGCACGATCGCGCCGTCCTTGGCGGCCAGCGCGCGGGCGATCGCGCGGGCCGCCGCCGTCGAGCCGGTGAAGACGACGCCGGCCGCAGCGCTGTGCGCCACGAGCCGCGCGCCGATGGCGCCGTCGCCGAGCACCAGCTGCAGCGCCGCCGCCGGCACGCCAGCCGCGTGCATCAGCTTCACCGCGGCGGCGGCGATCAGCGGCGTCTGCTCGGCCGGCTTGGCGACCACGGCATTGCCCGCCATCAGCGCGGCGACGACCTGGCCGGTGAAGATCGCCAGCGGAAAATTCCACGGCGAGATCGCGACGAACACGCCGCGGGCGCGCAAGGCGAGGCGGTTGCTCTCGCCGGTCGGGCCGGGCAGCTCGAGGGGCGCCCCGAAGAGCCGGCGGCCCTCGGCGGCGTAGTAGCGACAGAAGTCGATCGCCTCGCGCCATTCGGCGAGGGCATCGGCCAGCGTCTTGCCGGCTTCGACCTGCAGCAGGGCGAGCAGCATCGCCCGCTTGGCTTCGAACGCGTCGGCAATGCGATCGAGCGTGTCGGCGCGTCGCGCGGCCGGCGTCGCGGCCCAAGTGCGGGCACCGCGCGCGGCGGCGGCCATCGCCGCGTCGGCGATCTCCTCGTCGGCGTCGCAGACCGCGCCGAGCGGCGCGCCGTCGATCGGGCTCTTTGCCGTGCGGATGCGCCCCGGCGCCGCGCGCCCGTCGATCAGCGGGGCGGCCTCGCGGGGCAGCGCGGCGGCGGCGATGTCCGCCAGCAGCGCGTCGAGCGCAACGCGTTCGCCGAGCTCGACGCCGGGGGCGTTCGTCCGCGCCGGCGCGAAGAGGTCGCGCGGCAGCTTCACCTGTGCCGACGGCGCGCCATCGGCGAGGAGCTCGGCGGGGCGCCGCAGCAGGCGCGCGATCGGCACGCCCGGGTCGGCGGCCAGCGAGACGAAGGAGGAATTGGCGCCGTTCTCGAGCAGGCGCCGCACGAGATAGGCGAGCAGATCCTTGTGCGCGCCGACGGGCGCGTAGGTGCGGCAGGCGAATTCGGGGCGCATCTGGCCCGCTCCGCTCTCGACGAGTTTTTGGTAGAGCGCGTCGCCCATGCCGTGCAGGCGCTGGAACTCGTAGCCGTCGGTGCCGGCGCGCGCGGCGATCGCGGCCACGGTCGCGGCATTGTGGGTGGCGAATTGCGGGTAGAGGCGCGGCCGCAGCGCCAGCAGGCGCGCGGCGGCGGCCTCGTAGGCGAGGTCGGTCATCGGCTTCGAGGTGAAGACGGGATAGCCGGCGAGCCCGCGTTCCTGCGCGCGCTTGATCTCGGTGTCCCAGTAGGCGCCCTTGACGAGGCGGACCATCAGCCGCCGATCGTGCCTCTCGGCCAGCGCGGCGACATGGTCGATCACCGCGAGGCAGCGCTTCTGATAGGCCTGGATCGCCAGGCCGAAGCCGTCCCAGCCGGCGAGCGAGGCGTCGGCCAGCACCGCGGCGATGACGTCGAGCGAAAGCTCGAGCCGGTCGGCCTCCTCGGCATCGACGGTGAAGTTCAGGTCGAACGCCTTGGCCGCCCGCGCCAGCTCGAGGACGATCGGCACCAGCTCCCGCATGACCCGTTCGCGCTGCGGCGCTTCGTAGCGCGGATGCAGCGCCGAGAGCTTGACCGAGATGCCCGGGCGGTCGGGCAGGGCGGCGTTGCCGGCGGTGCGGCCGATCGCCTCGATCGCGGCCGCGTAGCGCTGCCGGTGGGCTTCCGCGTCGGCGGCCGTGCGGGCGCCTTCGCCGAGCATGTCGAAGGAATAGCGGTAGCGTCGGCCGGACGGGCTCGCGGCGCGCCGCAGGGCGGCCTCGATCGTCTCGCCGAGCACGAAATGGTCGCCCATCAGCCGCATCGCCTGTCGCGTGGCCGCGCGCACGGCGGGCTTGCCGAGGCGCCGGGCCGCCGCGGCGAGGATGCCGTCGGGCGTGTCGCCGGGCGCGACGATGCGCGCCGAGAGCCCGAGCGCCCAGGCCGAGGCGTTGACGATCGGCATGTCGGAGGGCGCGTGCGCGCCGGTGAAGCCGCCGAGCTTGTCCTCGATCAGCCGGTCGGCGGTGGCGGCGTCGGGCACGCGGAGCAGGGCCTCGGCCAGCACCATCAGCGCCAGCCCCTCCGCGGTGGAGAGCGAATAGGCGTGCAGCAGCTCGTCGACGCCGCCGAGGCCGTGGCGCGCCGCGCGGATCGCCGCGACGAGATCGCGCCCGATGGCGTCGGCCCGCGCCGCGGCCTCGGCCGTCAGGGCGGCCGCATCGAGCAGGGCAGGGCGAAGCGCCGCCTCGTCGGGGGCATAGGGGGGCGCGAACGTCGTGCTCGTCTGAACCATCGGCGCCGCCGCTTCCGTCGGAGCGGCCCGGGTCCGGAGGCCGGGACCGTCCCGCAATGTTGCGCTTTGGCCACGCCGACGCAAATCCGGGGCCGACAAAGGCGACCGTCGCTAAAAGAGCCTTAAGGGCGATGGCGTAATTGCTGGCATCGTCATTCGAGGGGTCCGGCATGTCGCGGCGCGTTCTGGCCAGCGTTCGTCTATGCGCCGTCGTGGCGATGGCGACGCTGATGGCGGCCTGCGCCGGTACGCAGCCCCGCATTCCCTACACGGCGCAGGAGGCGGCGCTCGCGCAGCCGCCCGGCTACGAGCACATCCGCGTCTGGCTCGACGAGACCCGCGACAATCCGCCCGATTTCTCGCCCGACATCAAGCCGGGCGAGGCGGCGCAGTACCTCGCGCTGTCGGGCGGCGGCGGCAACGGCGCCTATGGTGCCGGCATCCTCAACGGCTGGACGCAGAGCGGTCGACGCCCGACCTTCAACGCGGTGTCCGGCGTCTCGACCGGCGCGCTGATGGCGCCCTTCGCCTTCCTCGGGCCGGCCTACGATTCCACGCTGGCCGACATCTACACCGGCGGCGAGGCGGAGACGCTGGTCGCCACGCCCGATCTCGGCCGCGCCGCCTTCGGATCGAGCCTGTTCGGCGGCCGCCGCCTGCTCGATCTCGTCTCCCGCTACGTCGACGACGGCATCGTCGCGGCGATCGCCCGCGAGCACCGCGCCGGCCGCCGCCTCTACGTCGTGACGACCAACATCGATTCGAAGCGCGGCGTCGTCTGGAACATCGGCGCCATCGCCAATTCCGGCCGGCCGGACTCGATCGACCTCATCCGCAAGGTGCTCGCCGCCTCGGCGAGCGTGCCGCTCGCCTTCGCGCCGCAGCTCATCGACGTCACGGCCGACGGGCACGCCTTCCAGGAGATGCACGCCGACGGCAACGTCACCACGGCGGTCTTCACGCTGCCGCTCAAATATCTCGCCGCGCAGCGGAAGACCCGGCTGGCCGGCGGCGCCATCTACGTCGTCATGAACACGGTGATCGAGCCGCAGTTCTCGGTGGTCGAGCGCTCGACGCTGCCGATCGTCTCCGCCTCGCTCGACACGCTGACGACGCAGAAGTCCGAGGTCGATCTCGCCGCTATGTATGCCTACGCCAAGACCAACAAGGTGGACTTCAACCTGACCTCCATCGACCCGGCGATCGACAAGAGCGGGCTCGGCAGTTTCGACACCGCCTACATGCGCCGCCTCTACGACGTCGGCCTCGAGACGGGCCGGACGGGCACGTTCTGGCGCAAGTCGCCGATCCCGTCGCTGCCGCCGTCCGACGCGACGAGCCCGGCGGAAAGCGTGGCCGTGGCGCGGCGTGGAGCCGTGCACGCCGCGCGGAGCTGATTACCGAGATGTGACTGGTGGCGGCAAGCACGCTAAGGTAGAGCCCTAGGCCGTCGGGAGCCCGCCCCGAGTTCGCCTCGATAGGGTGAGACACAAACTTCCAATGTCAGCCATCGTCCGCCTCGCTCTCGCTCGACCCTACACCTTCGTGGTGATGTCGATCTTGATCTTCCTGTTCGGCGGCCTGTCGATCGTTCGGACTCCGACGGACATCTTCCCGAACATCGGCATCCCGGTCATCTCGGTGATCTGGAGCTACACCGGCCTGCCGGCGGAAGACATGCAGGGCCGCATCACCACGGTCTACGAGCGCGTGCTGACCGCCACCGTGAACGACATCGAGCACATCGAGTCGCAGTCGGTGCCGGGCTACGGCATCGTGAAGATCTACTTCCAGCCGACCGTCGACATCGCGGCGGCGCAGGCGCAGGTCGTGTCGATCTCGCAGACGATCCTGAAGCAGCTGCCGGCCGGCATCACGCCGCCGCAGATGGTCGTGTACAATGCGTCGAGCGTGCCGGTCATCCAGCTCGCGCTCTCCTCGAGCCGGCTGTCGCAGACGGCGCTCAACGACCTCGCGGTGAACTTCATCCGGCCGCAGCTGGCGACGATCCCGGGCGCGCAGCTGCCCTATCCCTACGGGGGTGCCGCGCGGCAGGTGCAGATCGACCTCGACCAGAAGGCGCTCCAGGCGCACGGGATCTCGGCCAACGACGTCGGCGCGGCGCTGGCGCGCCAGAACCTGATCACCCCCGTCGGCACGCAGAAGATCGGCGCCTACGAGTGGATCATCGACCTCAACGATTCCCCGAAGAAGATCGAGGAGTTCAACAACCTGCCGGTGAAGGTCGTCAACGGCGCGGTGATCTTCATGCGCGACGTCGCCAACGTCCACAACGGCTCGCCGCCGCAGACCAACCTGGTCCAGCTCGACGGCGCCAAGGGCGTCCTGATGTCGGTCCTCAAGACCGGCGGCGCCTCGACGCTCGACATCATCGCCGAGGTGAAGCGGCGCCTGCCCGGCATCGAGGATCAGCTGCCCGACGGCGTCAAGCTGCGCTACGTCGCCGACCAATCGCCCTTCGTGAAGAACTCGGTGACGTCGGTGCTGCGCGAGGGCCTGATCGCCGCGGCGCTCACCGGCCTCATGATCCTCGTCTTCCTCGGCAGCTGGCGCTCGACGCTGATCATCACCGCCTCGATCCCGCTCGCCGTGCTCTGCGCGCTGATCGCGCTGTCGCAGCTCGGCCAGACGATCAACGTGATGACGCTCGGCGGCCTGGCGCTCGCCGTCGGCATCCTCGTCGACGACGCCACGGTGACGATCGAGAACATCAATCGGCACATGGAAGAGCTCGGCGAGGACATCGTCACGGCGATCACCAAGGGCGCGCAGGAGATCATGCCGCCGGCGACGGTGGCGCTGTTTTGCATCTGCATCGCCTTCGCGCCGCTCTTGGCGCTGGGCGGCGTCGCCGGCTACCTGTTCCGTCCCCTGGCGATGGCCGTCGTCTTCGCGATGATCGCCTCGTACGTGCTCACCTATACCGTCGTGCCGACGCTGGCGCGCTTCCTGCTCTCCGGCCACGAGCACGATCACCCGCATTCCGAGCCCGGCAAGCGGCCGTCGATCTTCGTGCGCCTGCAGCGCGGCTTCGAGCGCGGGTTCGAGCGGCTGCGCGGCGGCTACCTCGGCCTGCTGACGCTGGCGCTCGAGTACCGCCGGGTGTTCGTCTGCGGCTTCCTCGCCGTGGTGCTGGCGTCCTTCGCGTTGCTGCCCTACCTCGGGCGCGACTTCTTCCCGACCATCGATTCCGACGCGATGCGCATCCACGTGCGCGCGCCGACCGGCATGCGGATCGAGGAGGTCACCGCGCTCATCGACCGCGTCGAGGCGAAGGTGCGCGCCTCGCTTCCGCGCGACAAGATCCAGAGCATCGTCAACAACATCGGCCTGCCGAACAGCGGCATCAACATCACCTACGGCAATTCGGGCACGATCGGCGTGTTCGATGCCGACATGCTGGTGACGCTGTCGAGCGCCGACGATCCGCCGTCCTCTGACATCGTCAAGATGCTGCGCACCACGCTGCCGCGCGCCTTCCCCGAGGCGACCTTCAGCTTCCTGCCGGCCGACATGGTGAGCCAGATCCTGAACTTCGGCGCCCCCGCGCCGGTCGACGTGCAGATCGTCGGCTCGAAGGCCGAGCCGATGCGCGACTACACCGCCATGCTGCTGACCAAGCTGCGTCAGGTCCCCGGCATCGCCGACCTGCGCATCCAGGAGCCGATCCGCAATCCGGCCCTGCACGTGGCCTTCAATCGCGAGCTCGCCGGCGTCGTCGGCCTGACCGAGCAGGACGCGGCGACCAACATCCAGACGACGCTCTCGGGCTCGACGCAGACCGCGCCGACCTACTGGTACGATCCCTCGAACGGCGTCTCCTACCCGGTGTCGGTGCAGACGCCGCAATATTCGATCGACACGATGAACGAGCTGAAGAACCTGCCGATCCGCGCTTCGGACTCGAACCAGCTGCTCGGCGGCCTCGCCACGATGACGCCGGAGCCGCTGCCGGCCGCCGTCGACCATTACGACGTCCGCAACGCCTTCAACATCTACGCGACGAACCAGGGCCGCGACCTCGGCGCGGTGATCGCCGACGTGCAGAAGATCGTCGACGACACGCACGCGCAGCTGCCGAAGGGCACGGTCGTCAAGATCCGCGGCCAGGCGGTCACGATGTCGACCGCCTACAGCCAGCTCCTCTACGGCCTCGCCTTCTCGATCGTGCTCATCTACCTGCTCATCGTCGTCAACTTCCAGTCGTGGCTCGACCCGTTCGTCATCGTCATGGCGCTGCCGGCGGCGCTCGCCGGCATCGTCTGGATGCTGTTCCTGACCGAGACGCATGTCTCGGTGCCGGCGCTGACCGGCGCGATCATGTGCATGGGCGTCGCCACCGCGAACTCGATCCTCGTCATCTCCTTCGCCCGCGAGCAGCTGCGCGAAGGACGCGACGCGGTCACCGCGGCGATGGCCGCCGGCGCGACCCGCCTGCGTCCGGTCATCATGACGGCGCTGGCGATGATGATCGGCATGGCGCCGATGGCGATCGAGCCGGGGCAGAACGCGCCGCTCGGCCGCGCCGTCATCGGCGGCCTGCTGTTCGCCACGCTCGCCACGCTGCTCTTCGTCCCGGTCGTCTTCTCGATCGTCCACCGCAACGCCAACCGTCGCCAGCAAGACACCACTCCGCTCGCCCTTGCCCGCGTCCCTCACGGCGCGTAATCGAAAGTGACCATGGCTCGAGAGTCCGTCCCCACTCCCCGGAAAGGCCGCGTCGTCTTCGTGCTCGGCACCGTGCTTCTCGTCGCCGTCGGCGCCGCGACCTTCGGCGTGATCGACCGCGCCCGCAGCATGCAGGAGGTCGAGACCTGGACGCAGGACCAGGCGATCCCCTCGGTGCACGTCATCAGCCCCAAGAAGGGCGCCGACGCGCAGGAACTGTCCCTGCCGGGCACCGTGCGCGCCTTCACGACGGGCGCGCTCTACGCCCGCGCCAGCGGCTACATCACGTCCTGGGCGCACGACATCGGCGCCCACGTGAAGAAGGGCGAGGTGCTCGCCACGATCTCGGCGCCCGACCTCGACCAGCAGCTGGCGCAGGCCAAGGCGCAGCTGATCCAGCTGAAGGCCGCCCAGGTGCAGGCGCAGGCCGACGCCGACCTCTCCGTCGCCACCGCCAAGCGCACCTCGCAGCTGGTGACGCAGGGCTGGTCGAGCGCCCAGCGCGGCGACACCGACCATTACGCCGCCGCCTCGCGCGCGGCGGCCGTGGAGGTCGCCAAGGCCAACGTCAACGCGCAGCAGGCGGCCGTGGGACGGCTCGAGGAGCTGGCGAACTTCGAGCAGATCGTGGCGCCGTTCGACGGCATCGTCACGCAGCGGAACGTCGACATCGGCGACCTCGTCACCGCCGAGGGCAAGTCCGGCCATCCGCTGTTCCAGGTCTCGGACCTGCACCGCATGCGCACCTACGTCGACGTGCCGCAGGCCTTCCTCGGCGACATGACGCCGGGGCTCGAGGCGACGCTCGCCGTCGTCGGCAAGAAGGATACGTTTCCCGCCAAGGTGGTCTCGACCTCCAATGCCGTCGCCGAGGCGTCGCGCACCGGGCTCGTCCAGCTGCAGTCCGACAATCCCGACGGCACGCTCTGGCCCGGCAGCTTCACCGAGGTGCATTTCCACATCCGCCCGAAGGGCGATGTCCTGAGCATCCCCGTGACCGCGCTGATCTTCGTGCGTCACGGCATCGAGGTCGCCAAGGTCGACGCCGACGACCGTGTCGTGCTGACGCCGGTCGACCTCGGCCGCAACCTCGGCATCGACGTCGAGGTGAAGAAGGGCGTCGCGCTGGGCGACAAGCTCGTCGACAATCCGCAGGAATCGATCCGCAACGGCGACCGCGTGCGCGTCGACGGCGGCGGCAAGGCGATGCAGACCTCGTCCGCGGCGAACTGAGACCCGGTCTGCCGGTCTTCTGAAGGCGCCGCCGACGGCCGCATACCCGTCGGCAGCCCGCACGGCCCTTCGCGACAGGGTTAACGCTTCACCGGAGCTTAACCAAACTCGGCCTCAATGTAGCGACGGTTGGCCTTCGAGCGTCCTTACGGCGGACACGAATGGTGGCCAATCTCACGACGCGGTGATGAGGGGTCGAGAGCGGGGGACATGACCGATTTGAGCTGGGCGCCGGCAGATGTCGTGCCGTACGAGCCGTATGGCTACGCGCGACGCTTGCCGTCGCAGAAAGCGATCTGCGCCATCGCGCTGCTGCTGAGCGCGCCGATCGGCCTTGACGTCCTCCATTCGCACGGGGCGCCCGACGCGCCGTCCGTCGCCGCCCAAGTGGCGACCGCGTCGACTGTCGCGTCGGCGGCCGCTCCGGCCCCGCGTGCCGAGGTCGCCCACCGCGTCGCGCCGCCGGCCGCCCTGGCGCCGCTGCGGCACTACGCGGCGATCCTCGATCCCGATTTCGTGTCCGGCGCCAAGTCCGCCGCCTTCGGCCGCGTCGCGGCGCTCCGCTCCGCCTTCGAGCCCCAGCGTACCGTCCCCGCGGACCAGGCCGACGCCGCGCCGGCCGCGCCTGCTGATAATCTAGTCGCCAAATCTCAGGTCGCCCAGCCCCAGGTCGCCCAG
>CAZZZM010000013.1:23434-25351 GCA_964658465.1 uncultured Nakamurella sp. | reverse complement strand
AGAAGGAGGCGATCGCCCAGTACGGGTCGGCCGATTCCGGCGCCTCGCTCGGCGACATCCTCGGCGCCGCGCTGAAGGCCCGCGACAAGAAGGGCGACGAGTAAGCTCGTTTCGCTTCGAACGATATGGAAAGGCCCGCTCGCGCGGGCCTTTCGCTATTCAGCAGGTCTTTTCAGAACGCCTTGATCAGCGTGCCGACGGTGACGTGCGGCCAGCTGTGGCCGGCGAAGTCGATCAGCGCGGTCTGCGAATATTGCAGCTGCAGGAAATCCTCGCCGTTCTGGCCGCGCACCGTCTGGATGATGAAGGCGGAATGGCAGAGCCTGTTGTCGGCATTGGCGGTGATGAAGGGGATGTTGCCGATCCCGGCCGCCCCTTGCGTGGCGGTGAGGAGCCGCACGACCTTCTCGATCCGCTGGCCCTTGATCGCGTTGCGGCCGAACGTGTTGGGGTCGTCGACGAGGTCCTGCGTCAGGCCCGCCGGTAGCGGCGTCGAGCGGAAGTCGCTGGCGATCGAAAGATCGAATTCCGGATACGGATTCTTGGTCCCCGGCGGCGGCGGCTCGCCGCCGATCGGGAACGGCACCGTGTTGGCGGGCGGGATCACGAAGCTCTCCGGCGCGATCTCGTCCGCGGTGCCGATCGTGTTGACCGCGTTGCCGTGCGGGATCGAGAACAGGCGCGCGATCGAGGCGTCGGCCTTGGGCGCGGTCGTCGCGGGGATGTTGAGCCACAGCCCGGGCTCGATGTGCAGCGCGCCGCCCGTCGTGCCGTCGGTCATCCGATGCAGGTAAGTGAGCCCGTAGATCTGGATGTCGTCCTGCCGGCTGCCGCGATTGAACACCGGCGAGCCGATCGTCGTGAACTCGATGGTCTCGCGCAGCCAGTTCAGCTCGAGGAAGAAGCCGTGGTCGGACTTGTCGCCGAAGTCCGGCCGGGCGATGAGGCTGAAGCCGGTGCCCTCCCAGAAGCCCGGGAGGTCTTTCAGCGGCCCGAGCTTGTCGGCGGTGCCGCGCTGGTTTGAGACCGCACGATAGGAGGTGACGTCGTTGTCGGTCAGCGTCGTCTCTTCGTGCGGCGCGATGAACGCCGCACCCAGCCGGCGCGTCGTGGTGTCGTGGGTCATGGCGTCTCCGGGGGCTTGGGACAGTGCTGCGCGAACGCGGCGTGCACGGCAGCCAGCGCGTCGCGCGCGACGTCGTAGGCGCTGGGACGGCCCGGCTCCGGCGCGTCCTCGCCGGGGATCCAGAACTTGCGCCGCGTCAGCCGCAGCCCGTCGAGGAACGCCGGGATCGCGTTGAACACTTCGACGAGATACGGGCCGTCGTAGCGCGAGGTGCCGTCCCCGGCGCGGAGCGGCGCGAGGAAGCGCGGCCAGTCGATCCAGCTGTCGGCCAGCGCGCCGCGGTCGGGCGCCGAGAGGTGCACGTAGTGCAGCGGCCCCTCGGCCTTCGCCCGCGCGGCCTGAGCGGCGAACACGGCGGGGCCGTCGCTGCCCAGCGCCACATGCGCGCTGTCGATGCAGACGCCGATCTGCCGGCTCCGGAGGGGCGCGAGGATGTCGAGCACCTCGCCGACGAGGTTCGGTCCCGCTGTCTCCCAATGGTCGACGGGCTCGATGGCGATCCTGATCCCTCGGTGCGCGGCATAGTCCGCGAGCGCTTCGAGCACCGGCTCCGCCGCGCGATAGCGGTCGCGCGCCCAGTCCTGCAGCGCGTCGCTCCACAGCGGCGTGCCGTCGCGCTTGGGGAAGTTGCCGTAGGGCAGCACGATCGGACCGGCCATCATCTCCCCGCCCAGCGCCTTGGTGATGTCGACGCGCGAGGTGAGGTAGGCGAGCGCCGCCTTGCGCACGGCGGGGTCCGGCGAGGACGGGTCGAACGCGGGCCACGCGGCGACGTTGGTCGTGAGCCTGAT
>CAZZZM010000013.1:0-23334 GCA_964658465.1 uncultured Nakamurella sp. | reverse complement strand
CCGGCGAGGACGGGTCGAACGCGGGCCACGCGGCGACGTTGGTCGTGAGCCTGATCGCGCCGAGCTGCGCCGCGTCGAGCGCGCGCCTCAGCTGCTCGTAGCGGGCCCGCTCCGCCGCGTGGTCCGTGCCGCCCGGTGCGATCGGTAGGTCGAAGCCGGCATAGCCCATCGCCAGCAGCTCTCGCATGTGCGCGACGATGGTCTGGGCATAGCCCTCGTCGCCGGGCCGCAGGTCGGCGGTGAACATGAAGAACGAGAAGAGGAGCTCCGCGCGCATCGCTCAGAACCCGAGCGTCTTGCGGAGGTAGGCGCGGCCCTTCTTCGCATATTCCAGCGGCAGGGCCTTGGCCGGGTCCTGCTCGGCCTCGACGATCAGCCAGCCCGCGTAGTCGGCGTCGGCGAGCGCCTGGAAGATCGGCACGAAGTCGATGACGCCGTCGCCGGGCACGGTGAAGATGCCGTCCTCGATCGCCTGCTGGAAAGAGAAGCCTTGCTCCTTCGCCCGCTCGCGCTTGCCGGCGCGCAGGTCCTTCAGGTGCACGTGCTTGATGCGCGTCGCGTAGCATTGCGCGACCGCGAGCGGATCGGCGCCGGCGAAGTAGAGGTGGCCGGTGTCGAGCAGCAGGTGCACGAGCCTTGGATCGGTCGCGCCCATCAGGCGATCGACCTCGTCGCCGGTCATCACGCCGGTGCCCATGTGCGGGTGGTAGCAGAGCCGCATGCCGGCCCTGTCGGCGATGCGGCCGATCTCGTGCAGGCCTTCGACCAGCGCCTGCCATTGCGCGTCGTCGAAGACCGGGCGGTTGGCGAACAGCGCGACGGGGAGCGGGTTCACCGCGCCGCCGAACTCCGCCACCACCATGTCGGTGCCGCCCATCTCCTTGATGAAGGCGAGCTGCTGATGGAAGGCGGCGAGCGTCTGCTCCCGCATGTCGTTGTTGGTGAAGTAGGTCGAGACCCACGGCTCGGAAATGCGCAGCCCGCGCAGCTCCAGCGCCGCCTTCAGGATCGTCGTGTCCTTCGGATATTTGTGGCCGACGCTGCAGCCCTCATAGCCGGCCAGCGCCATCTCGCTGAGGCATTGCTCGTAGGGGATGCCAATGTCGATCAGCGGGAAGTCGTCGTTCCACCACGAGGTCGGCGTGATGCCGAGCTTCACCTTGTCGCGTTCGAGCTTTTTTGGGGCGGCCATGGCGGGCTCCCTGACGTTTGGCGGCGGAGGAATCAGCACGGCGGGATCTGCGGCGGCCCGACCCAGGAGGCGAAGCCGGGCGCCTTGGCGCCGGGCGGGTTGGCACCGATCGCCGGCCACAGCAGGCCTTCGGTGTAGGCCTGCGCCGAGGCCATGAAGGTGACGTTGGCGGGAAGGGCGCCGTAGGCGTCGATCCAGGCGCGCGGCAGCTCGTACCAGATGCCGAGGTACCAGAGCTTGATGACGTTGCGCGCCACGGGCCCGAGCCGCGCGTCGCCGAAGATCGCGAGGCGCAGGTGCGCGGCGCGACAACTCCCGGACGGCGCTGCAGAATAAGCGGCGAGCAGATCGTCGACGATCCTGTCGCCGACGACGCGCACGACCACGTCGAGATAGGCGTCCGCCATCCCGGTGCCGCGCAGCTCGAAGGGCTCGAAGGCGGTGATCTCGGCCGAGAGGGCGAGGAACGCCTCCATGCGCGGCGCGGCGTTCACGGCGCCACCGGCGTCGGCGCGGCCTTCGCCGCCGGCGCGATCTCGAAGGTCGGCGCCGCGTTGAGGCCGCCGCTGCCGGGCAGCGGGTTGTGGATCAGCTGCTCGATCTTGCGCCGCAGCGCGAACATCTCCGGCACCGCCTGGATGAGCTTGTCCGGCGCGCCGTTGAACGCCTGCGTCAGCAGCGCGAGAAACGCGCCGTAGGCCTGGTTGAAGGCCTCGGCGGCGGCGTGCAGATCAGGCGTGGCGACATAGTCGGCGAGCTTCGCGTCGGTCTTGAAGCGGTAGACGGCGTCCCAGTCGACATCGACCGGCGGCCCGCTCGGCGCGCCCGCGTGGTCGCCGGTCTCGTAATAGCGACCGAGCTTGAGCTGCTGGAAACGATAGAAGTGCGCGAGCTCGTGCTCGACGTCGTAGATCTTGCCGCCGAGGCCCTCGCCCTGCTCGATGATCAGCGAGATCGCCTTGTCGGCCGAGCCGAGGTCGACGACCTCGGTGATCTCGCCGCCGCCGGAATAATAATAGGCCGGACCGACCTGGCGCTTCGGGTCGCCGCCGAACAGCTTGTCGCCCATCTCGCCGTGCAGGTGATGGAGGCCGCGGCGGATCTCCTCGTAGAACTCGCCGATCGAATAGAAGCACATCCCCTCGTCGCCGGGCACCGTCGCGAGCAGGGTGCCCGCGTGCCGGGGGCGCGGCCTGATGCGCTTCGCCTCGGTCGGCGCCGCCTTCTCGGGCCGCTCGATCTTGAGGAACGTCTCGATCGCCGCTGTCGAGAAGGGTTGGATCGAAACCGTGAAATCGTGCTCGCCGTCGGGTAGCGTCGCCGGATAGGTCGGCACGAAGCCCGCTGCCGTGAGGTCGGGCGTGCCGCCGACGGCATTGAGCAGGTTGGCGGCGAGTGTCAGATGCAGCATCTCCTCGACGACGACGACGCGGATGATGTGCGTCGCGTCCGGGTTGGTGCCGGGCATGATCGAGTAGAGCGCCATCAGGTAGGGCGGGATCGTCGCGTGCTCGAGCTGCATCGCGGCGTGGAGGTAGGCGTGCAGGTCGGCGACGCTCTTGATGCGCGTCGGCAGCCCGGTCTTCGGCGGAGCGGTCATCGTCATCTCCTCATTCGGCGGCGCGTGCGACGTGGCCGGCGCCGAGCTGCTTCAGCATCGCCCGCGTCGCGCGGAAGGTGAGCGCGGTCATGGTGAGCGTGATGTTGGCGGTGCCGATCGTCGGCATCGAGCCGCCGCCCACGAGCCAGAGATTGTCGTGGTCCCACGAGCGCTGGTCGGCATCGACGACCGACTCCGCCTTGCTCGTGCCCATCACATGCGTGCCGGCGAGGTGATTGCCGCCGCGGATGGCATAGCCGACGCCCTCGTGCGTGACGTAGCCGTAGTCCCAGGCCTCGTAGTGCGTGTGGTCGGCCGCGCCGAGCCGCTGGAACACGAGCCGCGAGAATTCGCGCGCGTAGGCGACGCCGCGCATCGTGTAGTCGGGGATCGCGAACGAGATCACCGGCCGCATGTTGCCGAGCTGGTCGGTGTAGGCGGGATCGACGGCGACGCGGTTGCTCGGCTCCGGCGGCAGGTCGACCATGAAGGCGAGCTGCAGCTGGCGCGGGATGCGATCGACCAGGAAGCAGCGCAGGTCGCGGCCGAACCGATTGTCCTCGTCGATCGCGTTGCAGACGTCGGAATAGGGCGAGCCCATCGCCCAGCCCCAGCCGTCGTTGTGGATGTCGACCGCGAAGGCGGCCTGGCGGCGGCGGAAGCGGCCGCCGCGCAGCGCGACGATGCCGCCGGTGCAATTGGTGCCGCGCATCGTGCCGCACACCTGCGGCATCAGCCCCCAGGCGAGCAGATAGGCATGGTCCATCAGGGTGCGGCCGAGCAGCCCGCTGCTGCTCTCGAGCCCCGAGGCCAGCATCAGCCGCGGCGTCTCGATCGCGTTGGCCGCGAGCACGAAGATGTCGCCGCGCACGGTGACGGCCTCGTGCTCGCCGCGCGACGGATCGACGTAGCGCTTGACCTCGATCCCGCTGACGCGGCCGCCGGCGGGATCGATCACCACGCGCGAGGCGACGGCCTGCGTCAGCAGGTCGACGCGGCCGGTGGCGAGGGCCTTGGCCAGCGTCTTGCCGGCGTTGTACTTGGCCTGCACCGGGCAGAGCGGGACGCAGGCGTTGTTGCCCTGGCAGCGGCCGCCTTCCTCCACCTGGCTCGTCGAGACAGCGCCGGCGGGCATATACCCCTTGCCGCCGTCGTATCTCGTATTGGGGATCGCGTTGCGACCCTGCGGATACGGCCGCACGCCGAGCGTGAAGGTCTCGCCGTCGAGCGTCACCGTGCTGCCGCCGATGCCCGCCTCGACCTGCCGGTCGAGATAGGAGAGTGGCAGGCCGTGCATCGGAAAGACATAGTCGTCGCGGAAGCTCGTGCCGAGATAGGTTTGGTCCGCGACATCCGCCGAGACGCCGATCTCGCGCTCGGCCCGCTCGAGATCTGGCTCGAGCTCGGCATAGCTCAAAGGCCAGTCGCGGCCGACGCCGTAGCGCGAGCGCATCTCGAAGTCCTCTGGCAGGAAGCGCGGGGTCTTGGCCTCCCAATGCATCGTCGTGCCGCCGAGGATGCGGGTGTAGCCGGTGTCGGTGCCGAACGGCCCGGTCTGCACCATGTAGCCTGAGGTGTCGGGCTGGCCCGGGATCATCTTGCGCACGTCGCCGCGCGGGAACGGCGCCGCGGCGTTGATCGCAAAGGGCGACTGATTGTCCTTCATCGCGGTCGCGTAGAAGCGCTGCAGCAGGCTCTCGTAGCCGGCGAGCGTGCGGTCCTCGCCGACGCCGGCCTCGAGCAGCAGCACGCGCTTGCCGGCCTTCGCGAGCTCGTGCGCGACGATGGCGCCCGTGATGCCGGCGCCGACCACCACCGCGTCGTAGGGCCGGGCGGCCGCGGTCGCGGCATCGATGTTGGTCGTCGCGCCTTTCGGAAACACCGCCATCGGCTCGTCCTTCAGGTGAGGTCGGCGACCAGCCGCTCGGCCGTGCGCAGGGCGAGCGCGGCGAGCGTCAGGGTCGGGTTGGACGTGCCCATCGTCGGCATCGAGCCGGCGCCGACGAGGAACAGGTTGCGGTGGCCCCAGGCGCGCTGGTCGGCGTCGACGACCGAGCCGTCGCGCGCGGCGCCCATGCGATGCGTGCCGGCGAAATGGCCCATGCCGTGATAATGGTAGGTGACGCCGTCGTGGGTGACGTTCGGCTGCGTGCCGGCCGCAAAGGCGGTGTGGTCGGCGATGCCGGCCTTGGCGAAGATCGCCGCCGCGACGCGCGTCGCCTGCGCCATGCCGGCGCCGGTATAGGCGTCCACGCTGTAGGTGAGGACGGGCCGCGGATTGCCGAGGTCGTCCCTGTACTGCGGCTTGATCGACACCGCGTTGGCGGGGTCCGGCAGCTGCTCGATCGCCATGGAGAAGCGCACCTGCCGAGCCAGCGTCGCGGCGAGCGTCTCGCGCAGCCGCGCACCGGTGAGCTTCTGGCGCAGCACCGCGTCGGCGACGCTGCTGTCGGGTGCGCCGCCCGGAGCGCGCCAGCCGTCGTTGCCGATGTCGAAGCGGAAGGCCGCATGCGTGCCGCGGAAGGCGCCGCCGCGCAGGTCCTCGATGCCTGACGTCGAGAGCGGCCCGCGGAAAGCGCCGATCGCCTCGCCCGCGAGGCCCCAGGCATAGAGCGCCGGATGGTCCATCAGGTGCCGGCCGACGAGGGGGCCGCCGAGGCCGGAGGCCAGCATCAGCTTGGCGTTCTCGACGGCGTGCGCGGCGAGTACGTACACGCGGCCCCGCGCGACATGGCTCGTGAAGCGGGGCGACGCCGCGTCCTCGTAGCGCTTGTATTCGATGCCGAGCACCTCGCCGGTCTCGGGATCGATGCGGATCTCGCTCGCCACGGCCTGCGCGAGCAGGCGCACGCCGCCACGCCGCCCCTGGCCGCGCTGCGCCTGCGCCAGCGTCTTCATCGCATTGTACTTGGCCTGCACCGGGCAGATCGGCGTGCAGGCCGTGTTGCCCTGGCATCGTTGGCCGACGAACGTGTCGATCGCGCCGTCGTCCCGCAGGTCGATCGCGCCGAGCGGCACGTAGCCGCCGCGCGGCACGCCGTTGCGCGCGGCCGGGTAGCTGCGCACCTTCAACGCGTAGCTCTCGCCGGAGAGATCGATGCGCAGCCCGTCGACGCGCGCGGCGAGCTGCTTGTCCGACCAGCTCGGCGGGATGCGCCGCATCGGGTAGTCGTAGCCCGGCGCGAAGGTGAGGCCGTTGTGCGCCTGGTCGGCGACGTCGGCGGCGACGCCGAGCGCGGTCTCGGCCTTGCGGTACCAGGGCTCGAGGTCGTCGTAGGTCAGCGGCCAGTCGACGCCGACGCCGTGGCGCGTGCGCAGCGCGAAGTCCTCCGGCAGCATCCGCAGCGAGACGCCGAGCCAGTGCAGCGTCGAGCCGCCGGCGCGGCGCGTGTAGGTCGACCCGTATGTCTGCGGCCCCTGCTGCACGAAATAGCCGGTGCCATGCGCGAGATCGGCGCCGTCGGGCTGCGGCGCGCCGGCGCCCGGCGGCCACGGCGATTCCGCGCCTTTCCTGGCGTCGGCGTAGAAGGTCTCGAGCTGCGCCTCGTAACCGTCGCGCGACATCGCGCCGGCCGGCCCCGCCTCGAGCACCAGCACCCGGAGCCCGGCCTCGACGAGCCGCTTGGCGGTCAGCGCCCCGGCGACGCCGGCGCCGACGACGATCGCGTCGTGCTCCTCGTCGGGGGACGCCGTCATGGCGTGCTCGTCTCGGGGGGCAGCGCCCAGGCTCCGTAGCCCTGCGGCGCGGCGCCGGCGGGATGCGCGCCGGCGGCCACCCATTGCAGCCCGGCGCGGTAGGCGCGCGCCGAGACGACGCGATCGCAATCGAGCGGCGAGGCGCCGTGCGTCCTCCGCCAATCGTCCGGCAGCGGCGTCCACGCGCCGCGATACCAGAGCAGGACGATGTTGCGCGCGACGGGGCCGAGCGTCGCGTCGCCGAGCACGCCGTCGCGTCCGGCGCCGTGCCAGCGTTCGAGCAGCCGGTCGAGCAAGCCTGCCGGAAGCACCGCGTCGAGCGTGGCGAGATAGTCGCCGGTCATGCCGGTGCCGGCAAGGGCGACGCGGCAGAAACCGGTCAGGGCGGCGGAGACCTCGACGAAATGTTCGGCGCGCGCCTCCATCGGCGACCTCACACGATCTTGCCGGCCCGCGCGCGGACCGCGGACAGGAAGGCGGCGTAGCTCCAGGTAAGGTTGCGCACGCTGCGCTCGAAGCCGCTGTTGCCGTCGAATTGTTCCGAGAGCTCGAGGTGGTCGCTGTGGCGGAGCACGGCGCGCAAAATCGCGTCGCCGGCGGCACGCAGGGCGGTCGTCGGGGCCGTACCGTCGGCGATGCCAACTTGCGCGAGGAAAGGCGCCGCAAGCGGGTCCGACGGCACCTGCCCGTCGCGATCGATCGCGTTGGCGACGCGGTAGTATAGCTCGGCGAGATTGGCGCTGCAGAGCGCCCAGGGATGTCCGCCCGGCACCGGATGAGCGACGTCGCCGTCGTAATGATCGGCCGGATAGCGCCCGAGCAGCGGGCCGAAGCCGAGCGCCTTGTCGAGCACGTTGATGGGATAGAAGAAGGCCGAGGCCGGGTCTTCCCATTGCCGGCGCAGCGCGGCGGCGGTCGCGAGCAGCTTCGGGTCGGTCACCGGCACCGCGCCGTAGAGCGCCGCGCAGACGATGTCGATGTTTGGATCGTAGCCGTCGGAGGGCGCAACAAGGTGCGGGTCCGACCCTGGCGGCGGCGGCAGGACGCTGACGTAGATCGTGCCGTTCCAATGCTCGCCGAGCGCCGCCTCGAGCCATGCGATCGCCGCCGGCACCTCGGCGGGGACGGTGAGCCCGACATCGCTGGCGGCGATGGCGCGCAGGCAGGCGAGCTGCACCGACCGCGCGAAGAAAGAGTAGCCGTCGACCTCCTCCCACAGGTTGCGGGTCACGCCTTTGTAGGCGGTGAGCAGGTAGTCGAGGTTCCTCTGCATGACCTCGCGCGCGACGCCCTGGGTCGCCGGGTTGAGCCGATCGTAGAAGCGCAGGATCGCCGAGGTCTGCACGGCCGGGCCGTCGGCCTGCTCCATCCAGGGGCGCGCCGTGCCGTCGACGTTGTAGCAGGCATGGGCGAGCGTCGGCGTGGCGTTGCCCTGGCAGAGCTTGGCGAAGGTCACGTAGTCGACGAGCGCCTCGTCGTCGCCGCTTCCGGCGGCGGCGGCCGCGTCGATCTCGGCGACGGTGATCGCCGCGTCGCGCACCCAATGGAAGACGTAGTCCTGGTCGATGCCCGGCGTGTTGCCGGGGTAGGACGGCGCGGCGAGCACGCAGCCCGGCTGCGAGAGCTTGCACGTCGGATCGCGGAACGCGAAGCCGTCGCTCGCGACGTTGCGCAGCATCAGCGCGTACATGTGGCGCGCGACCTTGTCGAAGCTCGCCGTCTCCAGCGCGATCTGCGGCCGTGCGCGCTCGCCGCCGGTCGGCAGCGGAGCGTTGGGTGCGTCGAGAGCACGGGACGAGGTCATCGGGCCGCTCCCCCCTCGGCAAGGTGTTGCGCCCCCAGGTTGTAAAGCAGGCGCGCTCGAACCGGCGTCATTGTTTGGATCGACACGATCTTTTGATGCGCCGGCCAAAGCGTTTTATCTGCGCCACGGCCGATCCCGTTGCCCTTTTGACGGGCACGCCGCGTTCGCTTCAGGTAATCGAAGGATGCCGCCATCGGGGTCGCGCCTCATTTGGCGTCAACCTTAACGTATCGTGTATAAGTTGCAATCAGGGTCGCATCAGACTTTGTGATGATCGCGCTCTGCCGCGCCCGCGTGCGGAAGGAGATCCGATCGCTACCCCACCATCTCCGCCACGCCGACGTCGGCCAGCGCGCGCTCGATGCGGTCGAAGCTGATCGGCTTGCCGAGGAAGGCGTCGATGCCGGCCTGCGAGGCCGAGCGACGCTCGCCGTCGCGCAGGTCGGCCGAGAGCGCGATGAGCCGCGCCGGCGCGACGCGGCGGGCGATCTCGGCGAGACGGACGCGGCGCGCGACCTCGAGCCCGTCGAGGCCGGGCATGCGGATGTCGAGCACCATCGCGTCGTAGGGCGTGCCGGCGTCGAGCGCCGCTTCGGCCAGGGCCAGCGCGGCGAGCCCGTCGGGCGCATGCGTCACCACCGCGCCGAGCCGCTCCAAGTGCTTGGTCGCCAGCAGGGCGTTAACCGGGTTGTCCTCGGCGAGCAGCACGAGGAGGCGGCGCGGCCCCGGCTCGGGCGCCAGGGACGAGTCGAGGGCGGGGCTGGTCGGTGGCGCCGGCATCGGCCGGGGTCCGGCGAGCGCCGTCAGGCTGCGGCGCCGGACGGGCTTGACCAGCCAGCCGTCGAAGCCGCGCGCCGAGCTCTGCCCGAAGGCACGACGTTCGTAGGGCGAGAACAGCACCACCGTCTGCCCGGCGCCCGACGCGCGCGCGGCGATGCCGAGCTCGTGCGTCGCGGTCTCGCCCAGCGCGCAATCGACCAGCACGACGTCGTAGCGGGTCTCGGCGAGCCGTCGCGCGCCGTCCGCGGCCGCGACGACGTGCTCGACCCGCGCGCCGGCTTCGCCGAGCCGCTCGACGAGGAAGCGCGCCTCGAACGGCGAGTCGGCGACGATCAGCGCGTGGCATCCGTCGAGACGCGGCGCCGGTACCTCCTCGGCGGCGGGGTCGGCCGGGAAGGGCAGGGTGACGACGAAGGTGGCGCCGCGGCCGTCGTCCGGGGCCAGCGCGAGCGTGCCGCCCATGCGCTCGGCGAGGCGGCGCGAGATGGCGAGCCCGAGGCCGGTACCGCCGGTGAATTCGGCGTTCTCGGCCTGCGCGAATTCCTCGAAGATCGCGGCGCGCCGCTCGGCCGGGATGCCGGGGCCGGTATCGGCGACGTCGAAGCGCAGCGTGTCGTCCGGCCCGCGCGCGAGGCGCAGGCCGATGCCGCCCTCCTGCGTGAACTTGATGGCGTTGCCGGCGAGATTGAGGAGGATCTGCCGCAGCCGCGTCGGGTCGCCGACGACGCGCGCCGGCACGTCGGCGGCGGCGGTCGAGGCGATCTCCAGGCTCTTGCCTTGCGCGCGCGGGGCCAGCAGCTCGGCGACGCTCTCGACGAGCGCGACGACGTCGAAGCTCTCCTGCGCGATCTCGACCTTGCCGGCCTCGATCTTCGAGAAGTCGAGGATCTCCTCGATCAGCGAGGCGAGCGCCGAGCCGGACGAGCGGATCGCGGCGACGTAGGTGTCCTGCTCGGGGTCGAGCCTAGTCGCGGCGAGCAGTTCGGCCATGCCGAGGATGCCGTTCAGCGGCGTGCGCACCTCGTGGGTGACGTTGGCGAGGAAGCGCGTCTTCGCCTCGTTCGCCGCCTCGGCGCGTTCGCGCGCGGCGGAGGCCTCGCGCAGCTCCCAGATCTCGTCCGACAGCCGGTCGATCTCGGTCGCGAACGCGCGCACCCGACGCCGCCCGCCGAACACGACCAGGCCGAAGGCGAACACGGCGAGCGCCGCCCCGATCGAGGCGAGGGTGAGCGGCGCGATGGCGAGCAGCTGGGCCATGGGGAATCCCGACGGCGAGAGGCCGACGGTGCCACGCTAGCGGCGCCGCGCTGCAGTTCCGTTCCGGAAATCCGCTAAATCGCCGGCGTTGCAGTGACGGAACGTTAACCGCGTCGCTCTACCCCCGCCGCGCTTCCTTCGGCCGCGGCTTGAAGCCGGGGCGGGCCTTCGCGCGCGGGCCGTCCGCCGCGACGCCGCCGGGAGCGGTGGTGCGGGTGATCGCGATATTGTCGCCGGCCGGCGCCGGTCCCGCCACCGCGGCGGCGAAGGCCTCGGCGGCGCGCGGCGCGATCTCGACCTTGCTCTCGCGATCGAAGATGCGGATCGTGCCGATGTCGCGCTTGGTGATGCCGCCGCGCTTGCACAGCATCGGCAGCAGCCATTTGGGGTCGGCGTTCTTCTTGCGGCCGATGTCGAGCTGGAACCAGACGCCGCCGTTGCCGGTCGGCGCGTTGCGGTCGTAGCCGCGTTCCGGCGCGTCGCGCGGCTCGCGGCGGGCGCGCTCGGGCCGGCGCTCGACGACGCCGGGATCGGTGACGTCCTCCGGCTCCGGCAGGCGGGCGCGGTAGGCGCGCACCAGCGCGGCGGCGATCTTCTCGGCGGAGGCGCCCTCGAGCAGGCGGCGGCCCAGCGCGAGATCGTCCTCGCTGGCGTCGTCGGCGAGGATCGGATCGTCGAGCAGGCGCTGCTGGTCGCGCTCGCGGATCGCCTCGGCGGTCGGCGGCCCGGAGAAGCTGGCGGTGAGCCGCGCCATGTCGAGCAGGCGGTCGGCGCGGCGCTGCGAGGCCGGCGGCACCAGCAGCACCGACACGCCCTTGCGGCCGGCGCGCCCGGTGCGGCCGCTGCGGTGCTGCAGCACCTGTGGGTCGGTCGGCAGGTCGGCGTGGATGACGAGCCCGAGGTTCGGCAGGTCGAGCCCGCGGGCGGCGACGTCGGTGGCGACGCAGACGGTGGCGCGGTGGTCGCGCAGGGCCTGCAGCGCGTGGTTGCGCTCGTTCTGCGACAGCTCGCCCGACAAGGTCACGGCGGAGAAGCCGCGCTCGAACAGCATCGCCGAGAGATGCCGCACGCTGTCGCGCGTGTTGCAGAAGATGATCGCGGAGGGCGCATCGACGAAGCGCAGCAGATTGACGATCGCGTGCACGCGCTCGTTGGCCATCACACGGACGACGCGGTACTCGATGTCCTCGTGGCCGCGCGCGGCGCCGCCGGTCTCGATGCGCATCGCGTCGCGCTGGTAGCGCGCGGCGAGCGCGACGATGGCCTTCGGCAGCGTCGCCGAAAAGAGCAGAGTGCGCCGCGTCGCCGGCGTCGCCTCGAGGATGAACTCGAGATCCTCGCGGAAGCCGAGATCGAGCATCTCGTCGGCCTCGTCGAGCACCACCGCGCGGAGCTGGGCAAGATCGAGCGCCCGTCGCTCGAGATGGTCGCGCAGGCGGCCCGGCGTGCCGACGACGATATGCGCGCCGCGCTCCAGCAGGCGCCGCTCGGCGCGCGGGTCCATGCCGCCGACGCAGGCGACGATCGCGGCGCCGGTCTCGGCATAGAGCCAGGCAAGCTCGCGCTGCACCTGCAGGGCGAGCTCGCGCGTCGGCGCGACGACGAGGGCGAGTGGCCCCTCGGGCGGCAGCGTCTGCGCGCCGCGCAGCAGCGTGTCGGCGAGTGCAAGGCCGTAGGCGATGGTCTTGCCGGAGCCGGTCTGGGCCGAGACGATGAGATCGCGATTGGCGGTGTCGGCGGCGAGGATCGCGGCCTGAACGGGGGTGGGCTCGTCGTAGCCGCGCGCGGCGAGCGCACGCGCGAGCGGATGGGGCATGTCTGGAAAGGGCAAAATGCAGGGGCTTTTCGATGGGCGGGCCGTACGGCGCGCGGAGCTTGTGGCCGGCGTCGAGGCCGGCGTCCGGGGGGCTTATCGCAGGTTTCGCGGCGGGGTGGGAGTTCTTTTCGGGCGCGGCGTCCTGCTCCTGCTCGCGGGCGGAAGGTCGCCTAAACCCGCCGCGCCGCCACCGCCGCCTGCCCGATCGCCGTCAGCCCGTAGCTGCCGCGCTCGATGCGCACAAACCAGCCGTAGACGTTGCCGCGCAGGATCTGGGCGGCGCCGGGCGCGATGGCGCGCAGGTCGCGCGGCCGCTTCGGGCCGTCCGCCATCGCCGCCGCGCAAAGCAATGCCGCCTGGCGGTAGGCGGTCATGATCGGCGTGCGCGTGCTGCCGCCGAGGGCAGGGTCGCCCTGCCGGCGGCGGTGCTCGTCGACGAGGCGCGAGCGGCGCTTGGGGTCGCGGCGCGGGAAGGCCGCCGCGGGGCTGACGAGGATGTCGACGCCGCCAGCGTCGGTGACGCCGAGCATGCCGAAGCCGAGGCGCCGGCAGAGATTGCGGAAGCGCGCGTCGCCCTCGCGGCCCGTGCCGCGCGCCGAGACGCGGGCGGCGATCCACACCTCGTCGCAGGCCGAGGCGCGATCCACCGCCTGCAGCACGAGATCGAGGTTGAAGCGCATCTTCAGCTCGCCGATGACGACGAGCGGCGGTTCGCCGGGCTTCACCGCGACGAGGTCGCAGCCGCCGATCTCGCCTTTCACGACGAAGCCGAGGCCCTCGAGGAAGGTCTTTACGGGCGGGTAGAGGGCGGTTTCCAGGGGCAGGCTCCGGCGGCGGGACTCGGGCGCTGGGGACATACGCGACCGCCGCACGGGTCGTCATCCCGTGACGGCCGCTGCGTCTCGCTCGCAATGATCGTGCGGCGGGACATCGCTGGCCAAGTCGCCGGACAAAGCCTACCAGACCGGCAATGACCCTCACCATCGACGCCGCCTTCGACGGCGGCAACATCGAACTCGTCGCGATCGACGGCGATTGCATCGACCTCGCGATCCGCCGCGATCGCTACTCGGGTTTCTACCAATGGTTCTCGTTCCGCCTCGCCGGCGCGCGCGGGAAGAACGTGACGCTGCGGATCGTCAACGCGGGCGGCGCGGCCTTCACCGGCGGCTGGCAGGGCTACAAGGTGCGCGCCAGCACGGACCGGGCGGCCTGGCGGATGATCGAGACGCGCTATGCCGACGGCGTGCTCGCCTTCGATTGGGCGGGCGAGAGCGAGCTCGTCTGGTTCGCGTATTTCGCGCCCTACACGATGGACCAGCACCATTCGCTCGTCGCCCGCATCGCGGCGCGGCCGGGCGTCGCGCATCGCGTGCTCGGCCATTCGCTCGACGGCGTGGCGATCGACGCGCTCACGATCGGCACCGGCGCCAAGCCGGTGTGGCTGATCGCCCGCCAGCACCCCGGCGAGCCGATGGCCGAATGGTGGATGGAGGGCGCTTTGGACTGGCTGACCGGCCCCGCCGCCGCGCCGCTGCTCGACGCGGCCACCGTGCATGTCGTGCCCAACATGAACCCCGACGGCACGCGGCGCGGCCACCTGCGCACCAACGCCGCCGGCGTCAATCTCAACCGCGAATGGCACGCGCCCTCGCGCGAGCGCAGCCCCGAGGTGTTTTGCGTGCGCGCGGCGATGGAGGCCACGGGCGTCGCCTTCGCGATGGACGTGCACGGCGAGGAGGCGATCCCCGCGGTGTTCTTTTCCGGCTCGCACGGCGTGCCGAGCTTCACCGAGGCGCGCGGCGAAAAATTCGACATGTTCTCGAGCCGCCTCGCCGCGCGGACGCGCGACTTCCAGACCGCGAAAGGCTACGGCCGCACGCCGCCGGGCAAGGCCAACCTCACGATCGCCACGAGCCAGATCGCCGAGCGCTTCGGCGCGGTGTCGATGACGCTCGAGATGCCGTTCAAGGACCACGACGACAATCCGGACCCGGTCCACGGCTGGTCGCCGGCGCGCGCGATGGCGCTCGGCGTCGCCTGCCTCGAGGTGCTGGCGGGGATGATCGGCGAGCTGTAATTCGATCGCAATCGAACGGCCGGCCGGCGCATTTGCGAGAAAGGCGCACCGGTCATTGACACACGGCGGCGCGTCTGCGATTACAACCATAGATTGCAAAAAGAGATTGCTATGGCAGATGTTGTCGGCGAGGCGGGCCGCCTTTCTCCCGTATCCATTCCTTGCACGTGCGGCGAAAAGATCATGATGCCGCTCGAAGCGATCCTCACGGGCCAGGGCGGCATGTGTTGGAACTGCGGCGCGCGGCTTTCGATCGACATGCAGGCCAATCACGGCGCGATCGAAGCGCTCCGCCGCGTCACATCGAAGATCGACGCCGTGCGCGTTCCGCATGTTCGGCCGTAGTAGACGCGATGGCGACCAACCCTCCGCCGACGGAACGCCATTCGCGGGCAGCATCTCTCTTGCCGACCTCGTTACCGGCATCTGCCGCGCCGTGTTCCTGGGCACGCGTCACGTCAGGGATCAGCATATCGAGGCAACGGCCGACCTGTACGTTCGGCAGGCGGGCGATGCGGCTGCCAACGAGCCGGACGTGCTCACGCCGAGGACGGTGCTGATGCAGATCCCGGCCTTCAATCCCGTCCGCACCAACGACAAGGAAGCGCCGGTCGAGGTGCCGCTCGCGGCTCTCGCGCAGCAAAATCCCGTCGTGATCGACGAGGCGAGCTTCGAGCTCGACTGCACGGTCGACCGGGTGTTCGACACCGCGGAGGGCGGCGCGCCAGCGATCGGCATCACGCTCGAGAAGACAACCAAAGGGGCGCCGCTGCACCTGAGGGTCAGGATGCGGATGGTCGATCCCCCCGAGGGCGTGTCGCGAGTCAACGACGCGCTGATGCGGGGCCTGCAATGATCGCGGCTTTGACGAGAGCCTGTCTCTATGCGGCGCGGCAGCTGTCGCATGCCGAGCTCGACGGTTTTCTTCAGCGTCAGTTCCAGGACGAGGGCGGTTTGTTGCGAGCCAAAACCTTCAGCATGCCGGTCGGAAATGTTTCGGCGGCGGCCGTTCGGGTGCCTTGGATGGTCACCGAGCCGCGCGCGGCACTCGCGATGGGGCGCACGTCGATCCGGGGTGTCTGCATCCCAAGCCTGCAGCGTGCCCGTTCCTCGGGTGCGGTCCTCGATGGCATGCCGGTCTCGGCGCACATGCGACGCACGGACAGCCGACCGAAGATGCGGCTCGAGCTGCGCTTGGCGAGCGCGTCCGTGCCGGAAGCCATCTCGCGGATCGGCGTGCGGCTGGCGACACGCCTGCACGGCTACAGCGGCACCCCGCCGAGAAACCGTTTCACCTGACTGAGAGGAGACAGAACATGGCCGACGAACCGCAAGCGCCCCATCCCACAAGCCAGGCACCCATGACAGAGAGTGGTTCGCCGCCTCTACGCGACCCAATCGAGACCTTGGTCGAAACGCCCGAGGGCACCTTTGCCGTCAGCTTCTCCCCATCGGCGGCGATGGGGCAGGACGGTAGCTCGGGCACCTCGTCCGGCGCGTCGTCCGGGACGAGACGCAACGGCGACAGGAGACCGGACATCACGCCGCAAGCGGGCGGCGGTGGGCGCGGCGGTCTCGTGCGCGATGGAGGATCCGGAACCGACGGCGCGTTCTTCGGCCAGCTGCAAGGCATTCCGATCGAGTACCTCATCGCGACGCCGCTGATCGCGAGCGCGCGCGCCAACATGGCGCTCGCCGAGGTGATGACCGAGTTCATCGACGAGCTGGCATTCCAGGACAGCAAGACACGCATCGTCAGCTTCGATCTGACCCGCGAGCTGCAGGACCCCGTCACGAAGAAATACGCGCCGCAGACCATAACGGTGTCGGCGCCGTTGCTGGCGCTCGTCCCCATCCCCGCTCTGCTAATCCAGTCCGTCACGATCGATCTCACGGTCCAGATCTCGCAGTCGGTCTCCGCCAACAGCAGCTCCACCACCAGCGCGTCCCTGAACGTCGGCGCCGACTGGGGATGGGGGAACGCGTCGTTCACCGGTTCGTATACCAACACACAGTCGAACACGCGATCGACGAACCAGTCGGCAAAGTACGAGGTGACGGTGAATGCGCAGCAGCAGGCCGTGCCGGAGGGCATGAGCCGGCTGATGGACGTCTTCGCCAGCACGATCACGCCGATCCCGGCCGGTTCGTCGTGAAGCACGGGACCAGCATCGAGGTCACCCAGGATAAGAAGAACAAGAAGATATGGCTCGCGTCGTTCGAGAGCGTATGGCTCTGGTTCGAACGACAGCAATTGCTGATCGCCAACAAAGTCTGCGCCGACGCCAGCGCAGCCGTTTTGAAGGCTAAAACGAAACGCAAAGCGAACGAAGCAAAAGTCGAAAAATTTGGTGCGGTCACCAACGTTTTTGTGCCGAAGACGAAAGCGGAAGATTTTACGATCGATAGCGCTCGTGATCTCCTCTATTATGTCGCCGAGACCCGAGCAGGCGGCGATCTTAGAAACTTCACCTTTGGCGCTTCACAAGACAAAGAGCCGTTTTCGGTCGAGGCGAAGTGGCGAGCCGGAAGGATGGACGAGGACGACTCGCTTTCAACGCATGAACTTTATACAAAGACAAACGTAAGCAAGTACAAATCCCTAGCTGGTGACGTGGTGTATTTATCAAACTTAGCAAAAACCAATAAGAAGAGGAAACAGCGGGAAGATGAGGAAGATGAAAAGCGGGAAATAGGTGGTTTACCGCCCAAAAAGAGAAAAGTAATACCTGACTTTGGCGATCAGGCACAAGAAAATCAAGCTCGAAAAATCACGAGATTGCTTAAAGGCAAAACGACCGAAGAGGATAGCGATTACGCGGTGCCCGACACCACCTTGGCCCTAGTGGCGGCAATCTGGGGAGTGTCGGAAGCATCGCGCGCTTCCAATACGCTGGGAAATCTATTCGTCACCCTTTTCCTACTAAAACGCGAGATCATCACCTGGGAGGATTCGGTCGGCAGCCATAGATATCGCTATCTGCCGTCCGGCGGACAAGCCGGTTATAAGTTGCAGAGACTTTTGAAGGCTCTCGTCGAGCACAATGTCGAAGAAACAGAGATTCCACAAGATCTAGTCGAATTTGCTAAGCCATTTAAAAACAGTCTTGCACGTTTTATCGCGGCCGCTTCGGTAACAAGGAATGATTGCACATACGAATTCAGCGATGGGAGGAAAGTTTTGGTGAAGAAAATAGAAAGAAGAGGTGACTTGCTGGCAGTGGAGGCAAAGAAAAAAGAAGACGCTCAGGCGATGCTGGCCGCTATCATGTACTTCAAGATATTGCGACATCTCCAGTAAGCGACGACACGCCCAGCCGACGACGCCTGGAACTCGTGAACTCATTCCCGCGGGATGGTGAACTCGATCCCGCGGCCGACGATGGATCCTGCGAAAACGCCGTGCTCGCGACCTATCGCCTATAGCCCCAAACCCAGAACGATCAGCCCGCCGAGCACCGCGCCGACGAGCGGCCCAATGACCGGGATCGGCGCGTAGCCCCAGTCGGAGCCGCCCTTGCCGGGGATCGGCAGAATCGCGTGGGCGATGCGCGGCCCGAGGTCGCGCGCGGGGTTGATGGCGTAGCCGGTGGTGCCGCCAAGCGCCAGGCCGATGACCCAGACCAGCATGCCGACGAGATAGGGCGCGAAGCCCGGCTGGATCGGCGTCGGCGAGCCCACCGCCTTCGACGAGATCGCGGCGATGACGAAGAGCAGCACGATCGTGCCGATCACCTCGCTCAAAAAGTTGGCCTTGAGATCGCGGATCGCCGGGCCGGTGCAGAAGACGGCGAGCTTGAGGTCCGGCTCGGTCGTCGGCCGCCAGTGCGGGAGATAGTGCGCCCAGACGACGATCGCGCCGAGGAAGCCGCCGATCATCTGCGCGGGAATGTAGGTCGGGATCTTCGAATAGTCGCCGGAGACGATCGCGAAGGCGATGGTCACGGCGGGGTTCAGGTGCGCGTCCTTCGAGCCCGTCGCGACCGCCACGAAGATGCCGCACATCACGGCGAGGCCCCAGGCGGTGGTGATCACCATCCAGCCCGCGTTTTCGGCCTTCGACTCCTTCAGGAGGACACCGGCGACGACGCCGTCGCCGAAGATGATGAGGGTCATGGTGCCGAGCAATTCACCGAGGAAGGGCGAGTGCATGACTGTCGTCCGTTGCTGCTTTGGAGGGAGGGGCGGAATTGCCTGGGCCCGCTTGCGGGAGACGGCGGCCCGACGACGTCGGGCGGACGAGGGACGGCGCCGCTCTGGCCGGTGTCGGTGGTGGAGCGGGAGCGCCCTGGCTACTCCTCGTCCTTCCAGTCGAAGCTGCGGGTCACCGCCTTGCTCCACGATCTGGTGAGCGCGTCCCGCGTCTTCCTGCCCATCTTCGGGTGCCAGCGGTGGTCGACGCCCCAATTGTCGGCGAGCTCGGCGGTCGACTTCCAATAGTCGGTCGCCAAACCGGCGGCGTAGGCGGCGCCGAGCGCCGTCGTTTCGGTGATCTTCGGCCGCACCACCGGCACGTCGAGGATGTCGGCCTGGAACTGCATCAAAAGATCGTTGGCCACCATGCCGCCGTCGGAGCGCAGCTCCTTGATCGGGATCTTCGAATCCTTCTCCATCGCCACCAGCACGTCGCGGGTCTGGTAGGCGGTGGATTCGAGCGCGGCGCGGGCGATGTGGCCCTTGTTGGCGTAGCGCGTCAGTCCGGCGACCACCCCTCGCGCGTTCTCCTTCCAGTGCGGCGCGTATAGGCCGGAGAAGGCGGGCACGAAATAGACGTCGCCGTTGTCCTCGACCGTGCGCGCCAGGGCCTCGATGTCGGGCGCCGTCTTGATCAGCCCGAGGTTGTCGCGCAGCCATTGCACGAGCGAGCCGGTGACGGCGATCGAGCCCTCGAGCGCATAGACGGGCTTGGCGTCGCCGAGCTTGTAGGCGAGCGTGGTGACGAGGCCGGCCTTCGACTGCACGGGCTTCTCGCCGGTGTTCATCAGCACGAAGCAGCCGGTGCCGTAGGTGTTCTTGGCCTCGCCCGGCGTGAAGCAGGTCTGGCCGAAGAGCGCCGCCTGCTGGTCGCCGAGCACGCCGGCGATCGGCACGCCCTCGAACGGCGCCTTGCTCTCGCCGTACACCTCGGACGACGAGCGGATCGCCGGCAGCATGTCGGGCGGGATGTCGAAGGCGCGCAGCATGCTCTCGTCCCACGCCAGCGTCTTCAGGTTCATGAGCTGGGTGCGGCTGGCGTTGGTGACGTCGGTGACGTGCAGGCCGCCGTCCTTGCCGCCGGTCAGGTTCCAGATCATCCAGCTGTCGATGGTGCCGAAGAGCACGTCGCCGGCGCGCGCCTTCTTCCGCGCGCCCTTCACGTTGTCGAGCAGCCAGCGCAGCTTGAGACCGGCGAAATAGGAGGCGAGCGGCAGGCCGGTGATCTTGCGGAAGCGGTCGATGCCGCCGTCCTTGGCGAACTTGGCGACGAGCGCGTCGTTGCGGGTGTCCTGCCAGACGAGGGCGTTGTGCAGCGGCTCGCCGGTGTGGCGGTCCCAGATCAGCGTCGTCTCGCGCTGGTTGGTGATGCCGATGGCCTTCAGCTGCTTCGGCTCGATGCCGACGTTCTTGCAGGCGGCGCCCATCACCAGCTGGGTGTTGTGCCAGATCTCCTGCGGGTCGTGCTCGACCCAGCCGGGCTTGGGGAAGATCTGCTCGTGCTCGCGCTGGGCGACGCCCTTGATGGTGCCGCGCTTGTCGAAGACGATGAAACGCGACGACGTCGTGCCCTGATCGATCGCGCCGACGAATTCGGCCATCGTTGGTCCTCCCACCTTCGTCCTTCCCCTTACGGAGAAGGTGTCCCCGCAACGCGGGGTCGGATGAGGGGCGCTTCCGCCTCTCTCACCGTCGTTACCCCAGAGGGGCGATCCATCGTCCGGCCCGACGTCGCCGGGCCGTTCTTCCGCGAGCGGGCGGAGGACTGCCGTGCCTAAGCGGCGGCGGCCCGCTTTTCGAGATAGCCCTCCAGCCGGCCGGCCTCATCTTTCGACAGACGCAGGCCGAGCTTGGAGCGCCGCCACAGGATGTCGGCGGCGGCGACCGCCCATTCCTCGGCGACGAGATAGTCGACCTCGGCGCGCGTCAGCCCGGCGCCGAAATCCTCGCCGAGGTCGGCGAGGCTCGTGGCGCCGCCGACGATCGTCTCGGCACGGGTGCCGTAGTCGCGGGCGAGCCGCGTCGCCAGGTCCTGCGGCAGGAAGGGGTGGCGCTCGCGGAAGCCGGCGAGCCAGGCGTCGAAATCGCCCATGTCGCCGCCGGGCAGCGGCACCGTGTCGGTCCACTCCCCCTTCAGCGCCGGCAGATATTTTGCGAGCTTTTCGATCGCGTGCTCGGCGAGCCGGCGGTAGGTGGTGATCTTGCCGCCGAACACCGAGAGCACCGGCAGCGCGCCGTCGGCGTCGTGGATGTCGAGCACGTAGTCGCGCGTCACGGCCGAGGCGTTCTTGGCGGCGTCGTCGAACAGCGGGCGCACGCCGGAATAGCTCCAGACGACGTCGTCGGGCGAGATCTGGCGCGTGAAGAAGCGGTTCAGGCTCTCGCAGAGGTAGCTCGTCTCCTCCGGCGAGATGCGCACCGGCCCGGGCGCCTCCTTGTAGGGCACGTCGGTGGTGCCGATCAGCGTGTAGTCGCGCTCGTAGGGGATCGCGAAGATGATGCGCTTGTCGGGGTTCTGCAGGATGTAGGCCTGGTCGCCGTCGTAGAGCTTCCTGGTGACGATATGGCTGCCCTTGATGAGCCGCACGGCCGCCGTGGCGTTGATGCCGAGCGTGCCGCCGAGGGTCTGCGAAACCCACGGCCCGGCGGCGTTGACGACGACCTTCGCGCGCACCGTTTCCTGGCCGCGCGGGCCGCGCAGCGTGGCGACCCAGGCGCCGCTTTCGCGACGGGCGCTCTCGACCGCGGTGCGCGTGCGGATGTCGGCGCCGTGGGCGCGGGCGTCCATCGCGTTGAGCACGACGAGCCGCGAATCCTCGACCCAGCAGTCGGAATAGACGAAGCCCTTGGTCAGCCGCTCCTGCAGCGGCGCGCCGAGCGGCGATGTTCGCAAACGAACGCTCTTCGAACCCGGCAGGGTGCGCAGCCGGGCGAGGTGGTCGTACAGAAACAGGCCGAGGCGCAGCATCCACGCCGGGCGCAGGCCGGTGTCGTGCGGCAGCACGAAGCGCAGCGGCCAGATGATGTGGGGGGCGATCTTGAGCAGGCGCTCGCGCTCGGCCAGCGCCTCGTGCACGAGCCGGAACTCGTAATATTCGAGGTAGCGCAGGCCGCCGTGGATCAGCTTGGTCGACGACGAGGAGGTCGCTTCCGCCAGGTCGTCCTTTTCGCAGAGCAGCACGCGCAGGCCGCGGCCGGCGGCGTCGCGGGCGATGCCGGTGCCGTTGATGCCGCCGCCGATGACGAGGAGATCGTAGGGTGTGTCCATGGTCCGGAAACGCAGGAGGTCGAGATCGGTCTCTCTGATACCCTATTTTCGGAAACGAAAATACCCGTCGTTCGACCGAAAGGGCGGAGCCGCCGTCGTCCGCAACCGGGAGAGGCAGGAATCCTACGCCACCTCGCACGCCACCCCGGCGTCCCTCATCAGCGCGGCGATCGCCTCTGGCGGCTCGGCGTCGGTGAACAGGGTCTGCACCTGCGCCATGGTGCCGACCTTGACCATCGGGCGGCGCGCGAACTTGGTGTGGTCCGCCACCAGATAGACGGCCTTGGCATGCGCCAGGATCGTCTGCGTGGCGCGCACCTCCTCGGTGTCGAAGTCGAGCAGCGTGCCGTCGGCGTCGATGCCGGAGATGCCGATCACCGCGTAGTCGACGCGGAACTGGGCGAGCGTGTCGCAGGTCTGCTGGCCGAGCACCGCGCCGTCGCCCGAGCGCACCGTGCCGCCGGCCATCACGACGCGGAAGTCGGTTTCGCGCGACAGGGTGAGCGCGACATGCAGGTTGTTGGTGACGACGCTCAAGCCGGTATGCGCGACGAGCTCGCGCGCCACCGCCTCCGGCGTCGTGCCGATGTCGATGAAGACCGAGCAATGGTCGGGGATGCGCGCCGCCGCGCGCTTGCCGATGCGCCGCTTCTCCTCCGACAGCGTGACGCGCCGCGCGGCATATTCGGTGTTCTCGACGGAGGAGGGCAGGCCGCCGCCGCCGCGGTAGCGCTCGAGCCGGCCTTCCGCCGAGAGCTCGTTGAGGTCGCGCCGGATCGTCTGCACGGTGACGCCGAAGGTCGAGGCCAGCGCCTCGATGGTCGCGAAGCCGCGCTGGCGCACCGCGGCGACGATCGCCTCGCGTCGCGCCTCGACGCCGAGGGGTTCGGGCTTGGGGTCTGGACTTTGCGCGGTGCGGCTCAGCGGGACATCCTCGGCATTGTTGCTTCCCGTATGATCTGCGTCCTCACGCGGTCGAGGCGGGGACATGAGCGCGCTGCGGAACGAGGCCAAGGCCAGGCGCTCCCTTTTCGCGACAAACCGGAAGCGCGGCAAGGGGCGGTCGCTTGACGACCTGCGCGGCGGACCGCGGCTGCGCCGCGCAGCCGGTGCGGATGCTGCGCCGTCGCGCCCGGCGTGGTAGACACGTCGCTCATGAGCTACGCGCTGCCGCCCTACGATCTCGCCGTGCTGCAGGATTATGCCGCAGGCCGTCTCGGCACGCGCGAGGCGATCGAGCGCGCCGGGCTCGACGATTACGCCGACCTGCTCGTCGCGATGGCGACCAACGGACTGGCGATGCCGAAGCCGACGGAATCGCCCGAGCACGCCGCGCGGGTCGCGCTGGCGACGGAGTGGCTGCAGCCGCTGCTGCGGCGGCCTCATTGAATGGTCGATGTTGTGGTTTGCAGCGTCGCCGACGTCCGCATCGATTGACGCTGAGGCGCTCAGCGATGTCGAAGCGCGCTGTGGAAACTTTCTTCTGGTCCGCAGTGCATCGTGGAGACGATCAGCGCCAAATCAGAGCCTTCGTTATCTGAGCAGCCCGACGTCGATGACGATTATCCATTCTGAATAGCGCGGAGAGGCGACTACTCCGCCGCCGTCGTCAGCCCGTGCGTGTCGAACTGCAGCTTGGCGAGGCGC
>CAZZZM010000012.1:24355-25698 GCA_964658465.1 uncultured Nakamurella sp. | reverse complement strand
CCGGTCGATGTCGGCGGCGGCATGGACCTGACGGTCAATCGCTACCTCGTCACCACGGTCAACGACGCCAATCACGGCTTCCTGCATCTCACGGCAGGCCGCTGCATCAACATCCGCTTCACCGATCGCAAGCTGCAGACGATCAATTCCAACGGCTATTGCAACTTCAAGGATCGCGACGGCGACGTGCTCTATGCCGAGTACACGACGAGCGGGCCGAAGCCGATCAAGGCGATCACGCTGACCTGGACCTTCAAGTCGGGCACGGGAAAGTACGACGGCATCAACGGCACCGCCCGCGACTTCAACAGCGCCAATCTCGACGAGGGCGACAGCTACCAGGCTGCCGGCAAGATGGTCGGGTCCTACAAGATCGTCCGGGCGGGCGTGAACGACGCGAACGCGCTGGTCGATCCGACCGACCACTGACCGAGCGCTCTCAGGCCGCCGCGCGCTTTGCGGATCGCGCGCGAGCCCCGTCGCCGGGCGGGCTGCGGCATGTTGCGGGGCCGGGATCGTTTCGAGAGAGCCGACGTTGCGCCGGGGCACGAACCCGAAAGGTGCCGCATGGCCGACAGCTCCCACGACAGCAAGACCTTGAACGCCCTCCTCGCGAGCGTGATCGACAGCATCGACGGCTTCGAGAAGGCGAACGAGCTCGTCGACACGGCAAGCTTCAAGCCGATCTTCGCCGAAGTCATCGCCGAGCGCCGCAAGATCGCCGGCGAGATCGAGACGCATATCCGCCAGGTCGGCGGGACCCCCGACGAAGAGGGCACGATGCTGGCCTCGGCGCACCGCGTGCTGATGAAGGTGCGCGACGTCGTCTCGAGCGGCGACATCGCCGTCGTCGACGAGGCGGAGCGCGGCGAGGACTACATCAAGGCCAAGTTCGAAAAGGCGGCGAAGGACACCGAGCTGACGCCCGACGTCGGCGCCTTCGTCGCGTCGATGGCCACGCGCGTTCGCGACGGGCACGACCTGATCCGCGATCTCAAGCACTCGCTGCACGCGGCCAAGGGCTGAGCCTTTCGCTCAGCTCTCGAAGACCGCCGCGACCGTTCCTCGCAGGCGCCGCCCCTCCTTGATGCGCGTGGTCAGGCCGAGGCGATCGAAGAACTCCAGCACCGGCATCGTCGCGTTGCGGCTGATGCCGGTGGCCTCGCGGAACTGGCCCACGGTGAGGATCTCCTGTTCGTGCGCGACGGCGCAGGCGGCCGCCGCCGCAGCGAGGCGCCGCGCGACATCCGGCAGCACGAAATAAACCTTGCTGGCGCGGCGCAGCCGGCCCATGCGCGCCAGCTTCTCGAGCAGCGGCTTCACCTCGCTCTCCTCGAGCCGCA
>CAZZZM010000012.1:21635-24255 GCA_964658465.1 uncultured Nakamurella sp. | reverse complement strand
GCGGCGAGCACGGCATCGAGCGCCGCGCCATCGTCGGCCTGATCGAGCGCGCGCAGGACGGCGAGGCGCTCTGGTTTGCGCGTATTGCGCGGCGGCGGCAGCGGGTCGATCACCTGCCCACCGCCGATCGTCCGCTGCGCCGACTGATCGCGCAGGACGAAGCGATCGCCGGTCAGCACGCTGGTCGGCTGGTCGAGCACGATCTGGCCGAGCGTGCTCTCGCCGGGCTGCAGCGCGGCGCTCTCGAGCAGCGCGATCCGTCCCGGGATGTCGGCCGAGCCGACGTGGATGTGGACCGGCGTCCAATGGCGCAGTGGTTTGCTCTCCGACGGCAGCAGACGCAGCCGCACGTCGGCGCGGCTCGTCGTCAGGGCAAGCGCGGGCGCGACGATCCAGTCGCCGCGGGCGATGTCGGCCTTCTCGACGCGGGCACCGGTGATGTTGAGCGCGCAACGCTGACCGGCGACTCCGGCCTCGGCCGCCTCGTTCTGCGCGTGAAGGCTGCGCACACGAACCTCGCGGCCGAGCGGGGACAGCAGCAGCCGGTCGCCGGCGGCGACGCGGCCTGCGTGCACCGTGCCGGTGACGACGAGCCCGGCTCCCGACAGCGTGAAGGCCCGGTCGATCGCCAGGCGGAAGCCGCCGCCGCTGCGGCGATCGCCGGTCTCGGCGGCGGCGACGGCAAGGATCGTGCGCAGCTCGTCGATCCCGTCGCCGCGATGCGCGGAGACGGGCAGCACGTCGATGCCGGCGAGGGCCGAGTGACCGAGGAGCGCATGGATCTCCGCGGTGACGGCGGCGATGCGCTCGGGCGTCGCCCTGTCGGCCTTGGTGAGCACGGCGATGCCGCGCGAGATGCCCAGCAGGTCGAGGATGGCGAGATGCTCGCGCGTCTGCGGCATGATCCCGTCGTCGGCAGCGACGACGAGCATGACGAAATCGACGCCGCTGGCGCCGGCCAGCATCGTGCGCACCAGCTTCTCGTGGCCGGGCACGTCGATGAAGCCGAGCGAGTTGCCGTGCTCGTCACGCTGGTAGGCGAAGCCGAGGTCGACCGTGATGCCGCGCTTCTTCTCCTCCGGCAGGCGATCGGCGTCGACGCCGGTGAGCGCCTTGATCAGCGCGGTCTTGCCGTGGTCGATGTGCCCCGCGGTGGCGACGATCATGACCGCTCCCTGTCCCTGTCGTCGAAAGGCCGGCCCGGTTGCCCGGGCCGGCCCTCACAGCCTGTCGTGTTGGACGATCAGGCCTTGATCTTCGTCTCCGCCAGCTCCGACATGCAGGTGTCGTAGGCGACGAAGTCCGTGCGGTTCGACACCGCGAACAGCCGGTCCGGCGCGTAGAGGAACAGGCACATCGCGTTGTCGTACACGTAGCGCTCGGTCTCCTTCACGACGTTCTCCTGCTCCGGCTGCTTGTTCGTATGCAGCAGCTTGTCGTAGAGCGCGTCGAACGTTTCGTCCTCCGGGCTCATGCGCAGGATGCCGCCCTTGCCGAAGAACTCGCGGTGGACGACGCCGACGGGATATTGGGGCGACCAGTCGAAGTACCATTCGAGCTTGATGTCCCAATCGTCCGGCGGATCGTCGCGCGTGATCACGGCCTTGGCGGCGACGCCCGCCTTGCCGAGGTCGGCGGCGATCTCGTGCGCCACCTTGTCGAAGCTCGGCGAGGCGACGATCACGATCTCCTTCACGCCCTTCTTCTCGAACGCGGCTTTCGCCTTGTCCGGCTCGAAGGCATAGGGCTTCATGCTCGCGTCGTGGCCGTAGCGGCCGGGGGCGATGAACGCCGGCATGATCGTGCCGTAGCCGTACGCGCCGTCCTGCAGGACACGCGCGCGGTCGACCGCCATGTTGGCGGCTTTGCGCACTTCGAGGTCGGTCCAGGGCGAGTTCGGCTTGTTGCCGTTGAAGACGCCGGCGAGCACCGTCTTCGCGGCCTTGCGCTGGATCTTGCCCTTGTCGGACTTGAAGGCGTGCGCCTCGTCCGTCGTCAGGTCGAAGACGACGTCGATGCCAGCGCCGTCCGCCACCGACTGGATGGCATCCGCCTTGGAGATCGCGTTGTCGTAGATGATGCGGACCGTCGGCTTGCGCGCCGGGTTCCAGTAGTTTTCGTTGGGCACCATGACGACCTCGTCGTCACGCTCGGTGATGGTCGATGTGCCGCTGACGAGCTCGAACGGACCAGTCCCCCACGGACCGGGTGCGTCGATCACTCACCAATGGCCTTCGGCCGAGTTGGTCTTGGGGTCGATGAAGCCCCATTCCTTCCAGAAGCGCGTCGACGGCAGATGCATGCCGCGCAGCTTCATCAACGCCGCGGAATCGCCGCCCGGAAAACGCATGCGGATCGTCTTGTCGTCGACGGCCTCGCAGGTCACGTCCCTGGCGAAGTTCAGGAAGGCGCCCGGCGGATGCGGGTTCTCCCACTCCTGGACCTTGTCGAAGCCGAGCTTGAACATGTGCGCGGAAAACTTTTCGCCGTCCTGGTAGACGGCATCGCGCATCTTCATCTCGAGCGTCTCGTCGTCGAGCCACGTGAAGCTCTCGGCGAGCGAACCCTGGCCGATGCCGTCATGGTCGACGCGATTGGGCTCCTCCATCGTGTTCCAGGT
>CAZZZM010000012.1:16652-21535 GCA_964658465.1 uncultured Nakamurella sp. | reverse complement strand
GCAGGAGCGCCGCTCCCAGCAAAACCCGATCACGGCTTGACGAGCAGGACGTTGACGGCCTTCGCCAGGACATGGACCGTCGTACCCTTCTCGAGGCCGAGCGCCTCGAGCGAGTCGAGGGTCATCACCGAGCTCATGTGATAGTCGGTGCCCTGCAGCTTCACCGTCACCTGCGCCATCACGCCGCCCGTCTTGATCTCGATGACCTCGGCTGGAATGTCGTTGCGTGCGCCGTGCTTCATGCAATCCTCCGTGGATGGGGCCCCGGCAACGCCAAGGCCTTTGTCGTTTGACGACGGCCTGTCCGAACTATCATGGGCTCTCGTCGCCCACCCATCGGCCGTTTGTACGACGCCGCCACTATTGACGGCACGATAAGCCGGCCCACAAAAGCTTCGCGCGCAAGCTAAATCGTGGAGGATTTTCCATGCGTCGCCTGTTTCTCGCGGCCTGTGCCGCGCTGCTGGTCACGTCCGCCCCCGTCCACGCGACGGAAAAGCCTTTCGTCTTCACCGCCATCCCCGATCAGGATCCGACGCGCCTGATGCAGCGTTTCTCGGCGGTCGCGGACTATCTGCACGAGAAGCTCGGCGTGCCGGTGCGCTACGTGCCGGTGAAGGACTATCCCGCCGCCGTCACGAGCTTCGTCAACGACGAGGTGCAGATGGCATGGTTCGGCGGCTTCACCGGCGTGCAGGCCCGGGCCAAGGTACCCGGCGCGCTAGCGATCGCGCAGGGGATCGAGGACAAGCAGTTCAAGACGTTCTTCATCGCCAACGCCGCCACGGGACTCGAGGAATCGGCCGAGCTCGACAAGGGCGTCGCCGGCAAGACCTTCACCTTCGGCTCCCGCTCCTCGACCTCAGGCCGGGTGATGCCCGAATATTTCATCGAGCAGGCTTTCGGAAAGCCGCCCGCCGAGGTGTTTGCGAAGGTCGGCTTCTCCGGCGACCACACGAAGACGATCCAGCTCGTCCAGTCCGGCGCCTACCAGGTCGGGGCCGTCGACTATTCGGTCTGGGCCCTCGAGGTGAAGGCCGGTCATGTCGAAACGGGCAAGGTCAGGGTCATCTGGGAGAGCCCGCCGTTTCCAGACTACCAGTGGACGGTGCGCGGCGAGCTCGACAAGACCTACGGCGAGGGCTTCACCCGAAAGCTGCAGCAGGCGCTGATCGATGCGCACGATCCGAAGATTTTGGGGCCGTTCGGCCGCAGCAGGTTCGTGCCGGCCGACAACGCCGAATACGCGCCCGTCGTCGACGTGGCCAAGAAGGAAGGGCTGCTCGACTGAGGCGCGGCGCGCCATGACGGCGCTCGTCGCCCTCGCCGACGAGACCATCGGCTACGCCGGGCGGATCGTGCTGTCCGGCGTCTGCCTGACGATCCATGCCGGCGAGCGCCTCGCTCTGCTCGGCCGTTCGGGCATCGGCAAGTCGACGCTTCTCAACGCGATCTACGACCGCGTCTCGGAGAATGCCGCGCTGATCCCGCAATCCGCGGCCCTGGTGCCGCAACTCTCGACCTTCCACAACGTCTACATGGGCAGGCTCGACCGGCACTCGAGCCTGCGCAACCTTCGCGAGCTGATCCGGCCGGCGAAGGCGACGCTGGCGGACGTCGAGGCGATCCTCGCGCCGCTCGGCCTCGCCGCAGCGCTGCGACAGAGGGCCGGGTCGCTGTCCGGCGGGCAGGCACAGCGCGTCGCCGTCGCCCGCGCGATCTACAACGGCCGCCCGATCGTGATCGGGGACGAGCCGGTCTCGGCGCTCGATCGCCGCCAGGGCGACGACGTGCTCGCCTTCCTCAATGCGCATCATGCGACCAGCGTTCTGGCGCTGCACGACGTCGCGCTTGCGCTCGCGCATGTGACCAGGGTCGTCGCGCTGGAGCAGGGCCGCATCGCGCTCGACGCGCCCGCCGCGGACTTGCGCGAGGCCGATCTCGTCAGGTTCTACGAGCCGCCGCGGTGACCAGGCGCCTCGGCTATGGCTCGCTCGCCGGGGCGTTTCTCGGCCTCGCGCTCGCGGCAGCCGCCTTCGCCGACCTGCGCATCAGCGCTCTCGACCCGTGGACCGATCTCGGCCAGGTCGCACGCGGCTTCGTCTGGCCGGACGTCTCGGCGATCCCGGTGCGCGAGGTCGTGCTCACCATCGCTTTTGCCGTCACAGGCGTCACCTTCGGCGCGAGCTTCGGCCTCGCCATGGCGCTCGCCTTCCACCATCGCGCGGTGCGGGTCTGCGCCGCCGGCCTGCGGTCGATCCACGAGCTGTTCTGGGCGCTGCTCCTGCTGCAGATCCTCGGCATCTCGCCGTGGACGGGCGTGCTCGCCGTCGGGCTGCCCTACGCGGGGATCTTCGCCAAGGTCTACGCCGAGATCATGGAGGAGGCGGATCTGTCCGCCGAGCGGGCGCTTCCAGATGCCACCGGGGCGCTCTCGCGATTCCTGTTCGTGCGGGCCCCGATCCTCGCGCAGGCGTTTCGATCCTACACGCTCTACCGGCTCGAATGCGGGCTGCGCTCGTCGCTGGTGCTCGGCTTCATCGGCATCCCGACGATCGGCGACGAGATCTCGAGCGCGTTCCGGCCCGGCAGCTATCACGAGGCGGCCGCGCTGCTGCTCGTCTTCTACGCGCTCATCGCGACGCGCGGCCTGTGGGCGCGAGCCAGCCTGCTGCCGCTCCTCATCCCCGGCAGCCTCGTCGCCCTGGCGACGCTGACGAGCCCGTTGCCCGGCCTGCCGGTGACGACCCGACTCGCAAACTTCCTCGCGTCGATCGTGCCGAGCCCGATCCGCCACGGCCACGGCTCTCTCGCGGCATGGCTGTGGGACATCGCCGTGCACGAGGTCGGCCCCGGTCTCGTCACGACCCTGGTGCTGTCGCAACTTGCCGCGACAGCGGCCGCGCTTGCCGCGCTGGTGCTCTTTCCGGCGATCAGCCGCCGCTTCACCGGCACTTTCGGGCGCGCCCTCGGCCGAGCCCTCCTCGTCGTGGTGCGCGGCACGCCGGACTACATGCTGGCCTACATGCTTCTGCAGTTGCTCGGGCTCTCGATGCTGCCCGCGGTGCTGGCGCTCGGCCTGCACAACGGCGGCATTATCGCCTTCCTGATGAGCCAGCATGCCGATGCCTTGCCCTATCGCCGAGATGCGCCGCGCGGGCTGAACCTCTTCGCCTACGAGACCATGCCGCGCCTGTTCGGTCAGTTCGTCGCCCTCGTGCTCTACCGCTACGAGATCATCGTGCGCGAAAGCGCGATCCTCGGGCTCCTGTCGATCTACACGATCGGCTTCTACGTTCAGGCCGCGATGTCCGACTTCAAGCTGGATCGAGCCGTCGTCCTGCTCATCGCGACCGGCTTGGTGTCGGCAGCAGTCGACGCGACGTCGCGTTGGCTGAGAGCGCGCTTGAACGTCGCCGACTTGCCCGTGCGCCTGTCCAGATCCCGCGAGGCGACGTTCACGCCGCTCGCACCAGGGCTCCCCGGAGCGGCCTTGAGAAGTGGCGCCGCTAGGCGGTGATGTTGGCGCTGTCGCCGGCCGTGACGTCGATCGAGGCACCCGACATCATCCGCGCCTCGTCCGACGCCAGGAAGACCACGGCCGGCGCGATGTCGGCGGGGTCGATCCACGGCACGCCGAGCGGCAGTTTCGCCGTCATCGCCTTGATCGTCTTCGCTTCCAGCTCGTCGGTCGGCAGCGTGCTGTCGAGATCGTTGGTCGCCTGCGCGTAGCGCGAGCGATGACGCGTGAGCGGCGTATCGATCAGGCCGGGGACGACGGCATTGACGGTGATCTTGTGCTCGCCAAGTTCGAGAGCCAACGACTTCATCAGTCCGATCAAGCCCCATTTCGACGCCGAATAGGCCGAGCCCCACTTCGTGCCGTGCTGGCCCTGCGTCGACGACGTGAGGATGATGCGGCCGCCGCCGCGCGTCACGAGATGCGGCGCGATCGCGCGGATGGCGTTCATCGTCCCGGTCAAGTTGACATCGATCGTGTCGGCCCAATCGGCATCGTTCATGTCGAGGACCGGCTTGAACGCCTGGATCCCGGCGTTGGCGAAGAGGATATCGATCCCGCCGAAGGTTTCGGCGGCTCGCGCGGCGATCGCGCGAAGCGAGGCGATGTCGCGCTGGTCCGCCGTCTCGGCGACCCATCTGCCGCCTTCGGCCTCGACCAGCCGCCCGGTCTCCTCGAGGTCCGCCGCCGTGCTCGGCGTCACCTCGAGCGTCGAGCTCACGGGTCCCGCGATGTCGACGCCGACGATCGACGCCCCCTCGCGTGCCATGGCGATCGCTGACGCGCGACCGATCCCGCGCGCCGCGCCGGTGATGATTGCGATCTTGCCGCTTAAGCGTGCTGTGTTGGCTGCCGCCATCGTCGATCTCCTGCCGTCTGATGCCCGTCGCCAGGGTCGGCGTGCGAGCCGTTGAGTGCCCCGGGAGGTGGCGGCGATCGCCAAGCCACGTCCGACGGCCGATGCGAATATCGTGGTCGCCTCCGGGCGGAACTCAACGCGTCGCCTGCAAAAAAGCCCAACCCTCACAGAGGGTCGGGCCGAGGAAACGAAATAGACTTAAACACTTTTATGTGTCTGCATTACACAGACGATACAGTTAGTTTCCAAGATGCTCTTGCTTGACTGCCGATTTGGAGGCGGTGAACGATCCTTTTTCCGCATCCTTCATCGCGCCGACCGTGCCGGGAGACTGCTTGATGCTCGACGGGGTCGCAGCGGTGCTGGAGCCGGGCATGTTCTTCTGTCCGTTCGGATAGGCATCATTGCCGGCAGCAAATGCGGTGCTGGAGAGACCAGCGGAGGCGAGACATACGAGGGCAATCAGGCTCTTCTTCATGTTCACTCCAAGCGCGCCTTGCTGTT
>CAZZZM010000012.1:14446-16552 GCA_964658465.1 uncultured Nakamurella sp. | reverse complement strand
CATCGAACGCGGAGGAATGCATCAGCATGGCCAACGACATGGCAACGGCTTTGGACGGCGTCCTTAAGGGCGTCACCGACGGCAACCCGCGCGTGCCGGGCGTGGTGGCGATGGTCACCGATCGCCAGCACACCGTCTACGAAGGCGCGGCGGGCAAGCGGCGACTCGACCAGGACGCCGCGATGACCACGGACGACGTCTTCGCGATATTCTCGACCACCAAGGCGATCACCGGCACGGCGGCGCTTCAGCTCGTCGAGGAGGGCAAGCTCGACCTCGACGCGCCGGCCAAGACCTACGCGCCGGACATCGGCAAGCTGCAGGTGCTCGAAGGGTTCGACGACCAAGGCAATCCGAAGCTGCGCGCCCCGAAGCGCGACGTCACGACCCGGATGCTGCTGACCCATACCGCCGGCCTGGGCTACGACTTCTTCAACGCGCACTACTGCCGGCTGGCGACGGAGAAGGGCCAACCGAGCGTCACCACCTCCTCCAAAGCGTCGCTGATGACTCCGCTGCTGTTCGATCCCGGCAGCAAGTGGGAGTACGGGTCAAACCTCGACTGGGCCGGCCAGGTCATCGAAGGCATCACCGGCAAGCGGCTCGGCGAGGTTTTCGCGGAACGCATCTTCAAGCCCTGCGGCATGACCGACACCTCGTTCGAGATCACGCCCGCGATGCGACCGCGGCTCGCCGGGATGCATCAGCGCGGCCCCGACGGTTCGCTGACGCCGGTCGACTTCGAGCTGCCGCCGAACCCCGAGGTGCACATGGGAGGCCACGGGCTTTACGCGAGCATCGGCGACTACATGCGCTTCATCCGCATGTGGCTCAACGACGGTGCCGGCGAGCACGGCCGCGTGCTGAAGGCCGACACGATCCGCATGGCGGAGCGCAATCACCTCGACGGACAGAAGGTCGTCGGGCTGCCCGGAGTCATCCCGCAGCTGTCGAACGACGCCGAGTTCTTCCCCGGCATGCCGAAGGGTTGGGCTCTCACCTTCATGATCAACCAGGAGGAGGCGCCGACCGGCCGCCCCGCCGGCGCGCTCGCGTGGGCCGGGCTCGCCAACCTGTTCTACTGGATCGATCGGCAGAACGGCATCGGCGGCTTCTGGGCGACGCAGATTCTGCCGTTCGCCGACGCGACCTCGTTCGTCGGCTATCTCGAGTTCGAGACCGCCGTCTATCGCCACCGCGCGCTGCGCGCCGCGGCATAACGGATGCCGCCGACGGCCGACGAGCGGTGCGAGCCACGCGCACCGGGCAGCCTCGAGCTCGCGGGGCGGCGCACCGATCGCGCCGGACCGCGGGCGCGTCGCAACCTCGTCGACCGCCGGGCCGAGAACTTCAAGCCGCCGCTGTTCGCGCCGAACGACTCGGTCGCCCAGCGGCTCGGCAATCGGCTTCGACGGTTCGTCGACCTCCAAGCCGGATCGGCCTGGCGCGACCTCGCTGTCGAGCTGAGCACGGCGAAGGGATCCCTGCTGGACGTCGGCTGCGGGGCGCAGGTCTTCCGGCCGCTCGTGCCGCCGGCGGTCGTCTACACGGGCATCGACACCAAAGACGCCAAGACCCGGTTCGGCTACGAGATCCCGGACACGTTCTACTTCGAGGGCGACGACTGGGGCATCCCCGCCGCGAGCTACGACAACGTGCTGTGCACCGAGGTCCTCGAGCATGTGCAACATCCCGCGCCATTCCTCGCGCAGACCGCGCGCGTGCTACGCCCCGGCGGCCGGCTCGTCATGACGGTGCCGTTCGCGGCCCGCTGGCACTTTATTCCTTATGACTACTGGCGATACACGCCGTCGTCGCTCGCCGCGCTGCTAGGTGAGGCCGGGTTCGAGGACATCCGCGTCACCGCGCGCGGCACGCCCCTGACGGTGGCCTGCTACAAGGCGATGGCGCTGCCGCTGATGCTCCTCTTCGCGCCGCCCGGTCGCCTACGCTTCGTCCGCCGCGGGCTCGGGCTTCTTCTTGCGCCCTTGGCGCTCGTGCTGGCCGGCATCGGCACGATGTCCCTGCGCGGGGACTGGGGCGACGACTGCCTCGGCTACACCATCACGGCGCGCCGCTCGGCCTGACTGCAGATCAGGATCGATC
>CAZZZM010000012.1:4096-14346 GCA_964658465.1 uncultured Nakamurella sp. | reverse complement strand
GAGCTGCTTCCAGGTCGTGACGAAACCGCAGTCGCTGATCGCGAGCCGGGGCGTGACCAGCGCGCGAACGACTTCCATCGCAGGCGTGACGCAGCCGATCCCGACGATGGCGAAGGCGTAGACGCAAAGCGATTGCCGCCGCGGCCACGCCAGATCGAGGCCTTGCGCGAAAGCGAAAGCGAGGATCGTCAGCGCCGGGATCGACGCGCGCATGACGAGATCGTTGTTGAGGCCGATCCGCATCGTCGGCAGGCAGACGAGCGTGGCGATGGCGACGAGGATCAGACCCTTGATCCGTCCGTCGAGCTCGCGCCACGTCTCCCGCACGACGAAGACGTGCGGAAGCTCGAGGACGAGGAATTGCAGCATGACCGCGAGGAACGGCAGGCTCATCGGCTGCAGCCCGTGCGGGACCTTGGCGGCGTCGGCCTGCATGTAGGCGGCGACCGGCAGGAAGCAGAGCGCCGCGGCGCCAGCGAGCCAGAACCGCGGCGCACGCAGCGACGCGCGCGCGGTGCTCAGAAACACGAAGATGGCGAAGGGCAGGGCGCCGATGACTGCAAAAGGCGACCAGAACAGGACCGCCGCCATCGCCAGCCCGAAGTCGGCGATCGTCAGCTCGCCGAGGACGCAGAGCAGGGCCGCCAGCGCCGTCCAATAGCAGGGCAGGGCATGGTTCGGCACCCAGAAGAGCTGCGTGACGGTGCTCGAGTACTCGAAGCGCGTCCAGCTCTCGATGTGGGCCGGCGGGTAGAAGGCGGCGACCGGCACTTCGTGCCGCAGGAAGCGCAGGATCTGCCCGATGATGTCGAGGCCGCTGAAGCTCAGGAAGATCGCGACGACGAGCAACGCCCGGCGTCCCGCGACCAGAGCGAGGAGATAGAGCACGCAGGCGAGCAGCGCGGCGTTCTGGACGAGCAGCGCGGCATGGCCGACGCCGAGGCCGGCGATCCGGGCGACGAACGCGGGCAGCATGTACATGCCGAGCGGCGCGCGCAGCACGAAGTCGCCGCCGTCGACCGCGTAGCTGGGGGGAAACGGGCCGTGCGCGAGATCGGCCAGAACGGCGTCGCGCCACAGCCAATCCCAATTGGCGAAGAAGACGTGGCCCTCGCCGCCGAGGAGCAGCAGGAGGAGGGCGGCCGCTGCGCAGAGGGCGAGACGGCGCCCGTCGAGCGGCTGGTCGAGGAGCGCTTCGCCGGTGCCGGCGCCCCGCATCGCGACGAGCGCGCCGGCCCCGCACGTGCCCGCGAGCAGGACCGCCGCCGCCAGCCAATTCAGTTGCAGCGCGAAGAGCAGGCTCGGGAGGAGGAAAAGCAGGCTAGCGCCGACGAAGACGACCCGGTTGCTCGCGCGGAGCGGCACGGCCCGCGGCGCTGCCCGGCGGCGGTCTGCGAAGACGAGCCGGCTTTGCGCGAGATAGGTCGTCGCGGCCATCGGGAGGGTCAGGAGGCCCTGGGCGAGCCACGGCGCGACACCGAGGCCGACGAGCAGGTGGAGACAGGACGCGTTCAGCGCCAGCATCGCGCCCTGGACCACGACGAAGGCCGGCAGCACGCCCCGCCCGCCGGTGCCGAACACCATGCGCCGCGACGTCTGGAAGTTGAAGAGCATGCCGAGCGCCATGGCGACCACGAGCGCCGGCGTGGCGGGCAGGCCAAGCCAGAGAACGCTCAGGAACATTACGTACCCGAACAGCGTGTTGAGACCGCCGACGAGGAGGAAGCGGACGAAGCGCGATCCGAGCAGCACCGAGATCGGCGAGGCCGGGACGGTCGTCGCCGAAACGCGACCGGTCTCCGTCACGGCCGCATCGCGCCGTCGGCGATCTCGGCGGCCCGCATGATCTCACCGTCGCGGGTGATGTCGCGGCGGATGAAATGTGGCCGCGCCTTCACCTCCTCGAAGACCTTGGCGATGTACTCGCCGATGAGACTGGCGGCGAGAAGGTTGATCGAGCCGAAGAAGATGACGACGAGCACCAGGCTGGTGAACCCGTGCGGCGACGCCTGCGGATCGACGAGGCGCGCGACGAGATAGAACAGCGCGAGCAGGACCGAGGACGAGAACATCACGACGCCGGCTGCGCTCAGCATGTTCAGCGGCGTGTTGGAGAAGGACAGGATGCCTTTCTTGGCCCAGCCGAGATTCTTCAGGAAGTTGTTGGTCGAACGGCCGAACATGCGCTCCGGCCTGACGTAGTCGACGCCGACCTGCCGGAAGCCGACGAAGGCGCGCACGCCGCGGATGAAGAGATCGCGCTCGGGAAAGCGCAGCAGGGCGCGCACGACGCGCTGGTCCATCAGCGAGAAATCGCCGGCGTCGCGCGGCACCGGGACGTAGGAGAAGGCCTGGAACACCCGGTAGAAGAGCTTGTAGGCGACGCTCATCAGCACCGGCGCGTCGCGCTTGATGCGGCGCCCGTAGACGACGTCGTAGCCCTCGCGCCACCGGGCGACGAAATCCTCGATCAGCTCGGGCGGGTCCTGCAGGTCGCCGTCGAGCAGGACGCAGCCGTTCTTGGTCGCGGCCTCCATGCCCGAGCGGAACGCGGCCTGCGAGCCGAAATTGCGCGAGTGGCAGATGCCGATCACGTGCCGGTCCTTCGCCGATAGCGCGCGGATCACCTCGGCGCTGTCGTCCGGCGAGCAATCGTTCACGAAGATGATCTCGTGGCCGATGTTCAGCTTCTCGAAGACAGCCTTGAGCCGCGCATACATGATCGGGATCGCCTGCGCGTCCTTGTAGCAGGCGACGATCGCCGAGATGCTGTGCGTCTCGTCGACGCCGAAGGACTTGGACGACCGCTCGTAGCGCTCGGTGCTGTCGAGGCTCTCCAGCCAGCGCGCGGTCGCGGCGAGACCCTGCGCGAGCGGGGTGCGCGCGGTCCAGCCGAGCTCGGCGGCGGCCTTGCTCGGATCGGCGAACCATTGCTGCACGTCCCAGGCGCGGGCGCTCATCGTGAAGGCCGGCTCCTGGTCGAGCGCGAAGAGCGCGCCGATGCGCTGCGCGAAGGCGCCGATCGTGGTCTTGGCGCCGCTGCCGATGTTGTAGGACTCGCCGTAATGTTCGGGGCGCATGTTGGCGGCGGCGAGGATGAAGGCCTCGCAGGCGTCGTCGACGTAGACGAAGTCGCGCGAGATCTGCGGATCGACATAGGCGGGATGCGCGCCGCGCCGCGCCTTGATCAGCGCCGTCGGCACGAGCCGCGCCGCATCCTCGTAGGGTCCGTAGACGGAGTAGAGGCGCAGATTGACGCCGGGAAAGCCGCGCTTGCGGCCGACGTAATGGATCAGGTTCGACGCCGCCGCCTTCGACACCGAGTAATGGCTGTTGGCGTGAAGCGCGCTGGCCTCCGCCGGCCCGGAGGCCTCGTCGCCGTATTCGGACGAGCTGCCGGCGTGCACGTATCGGTGCACGCCGCGCGCCGACAAGGCTTCGACGAGCCGCGCCGTCAGATCGACGTTGGTGCGATAGATGAGATCGACGTTCGTCTCGAACGAATAGGCGCCGTGCGCTAGGCAGTTGAAGACCGTTCGCGGCTGCACGGCGTCGAGCATGGCATCGAGGTTCTGCGCGACCAGCAGGTCGCCGACGACGATCCTGTCGGCCGGGAGGCCTTCGAGCCGCCAGGCGCCGCCGCGCGAGGCGGTGCCGAAGACGTCGCGGCGATGCGCGAGCACCATGCGCATCAGGTTCGCGCCGACGAAGCCGCTGGCGCCCAGGACGAGGATCGGCCCGCGCAGATGCTCGATATGCTGGCGCAGCTCCGGCGCGCCGATGCCGGGCTCCATCTGCAGACCGTCGTGCGTCACATCCGCCTCCCGTCCGCCGCGATCGCGGCCAGCACGGAGGCCGCGTCGAGGCCGCATTCGTGGCGGTGGAATTGTTGCGAGCCGTAGCGGCCCGAGGGATAGCCCTTGGCGACGAACTGGCGGAAGCGTCGCGGCGCGACCCCGCCTTCCAGCAACGCCGCGGCGATCGCGTGGCCGGCGCTGCCCTGCGCGACATGCTCCTCGAGCACGTAGAGGGCGCCGAGCGTAGCGATCCGCGACCGGCAGGCGTCCGGCATCGGCGCCGCGGCCAGCGGCAGCTCGCTGAGGACCCACACCTCGGGGCGATGCGAGCGGTCGATCGCCGCCGCCTCCGCGAGGAGACCGCCCGCGATGGGACCGACCACGACGAGGACGCCGGCCTCGCCGTCGAGGAGGCGACGCCACGGCGCATAGGGCGGCAGGACGAGATCCTCGGGCTTCTCGCAGCGGCCAAGACGCAGATATCCGGGGTGCGGGGTCTCCGCCATCCGCCGCGTGATCGGCTCCAAGTCCGCCGCGAACGCCGGCACGTAGACGCGCATGTTCTGCAGCGTCTGCAGGACCCCGTAGTCCTCGAGCGCGTGGTGCGACCCGCCCATCACGCCATAGCCGTAGCCGCCGCCGTTGCCGACGATCTTCACGTCGAAGTCATGCAGGCAGACGTCGTTGCGGATCTGCTCGAACGGACGCCCGAACGCGAAGGGGGCGATCGAATAGGCCCAGCACTGCTCGCCGAGAGAGGCGACGCCGGCGGCGACCGAGATCATGTTCTGCTCGGCGATGCCGGCGTTGACGAAGCGTCGCCCCATGCGAGCCTGCAGCGGCTCCAGCGCCATGAAGCCGAGGTCGCCGGTGAAGAAGACCATGTCGCGCTCGCCGGCGCGGCTCATCAGGGACGAGCAGAACGCCTGTCTCATGCGGCGCTTGCCTGCCGGCGCGGCACGTCGCGTCCGAGCGCTGCAAGCTCGCGCAGCTCCCTGGTGGCGAGCTCGAGCGAGGCCTGCTCGTAGCGCGGCGCATCGAGCGGCAGGTAGTGCCATTCGAGCTTTCCTTCCATGAAGGAGACGCCGCGTCCCTTGACGGTCTTCAGCACCACCGCGAGGGGGCCCGCACGCTCTTCGCTCGCGACTGCCGTCGCGGCGCGGAGCGCCGTCTCGTCGTGACCGTCGACCTCGAGCGTCTGCAGCCCGAGACCGCGAAACAGCTCTCCGAGCCGGTCGAGCGAGGCCACCTCGCGCGTCGTGCCGAAGCCCTGCAGCCCGTTGGCGTCGACCATGACGACGAGGTTCGAGAGCGCGTGATGGCGGGCGAACTGGATCGCCTCGATGGTCGAGCCCTCCTGGCATTCGCCGTCGGAGAGGAGGCAGAAGACGCGGCCGGGGTCGTCGCGCAGCCGCTTGCCGAACGCGACCCCCGCGGCGAGCCCGAGGCCGTGGCCGAGGCTGCCGGTCGCGAACGGGATGTCGGTATGCCAGCGCGGCGCCGGATGGCCGGCGAGCCGCGTCCCGTCCCGATGGAACGTCGCGAGCTCGTCGTCTTCGAGGCGACCGACCGCCCAGAGCGCGATGTAGAGCGCGCCGGCCGCGTGGCCCTTGGACAGGACGAACGCGTCCCGCTCCCGCAGCGTCCTGGTGAAGAGATGGAGCAGCGCGTCGAGGGCCGACAGATTGCCGCCGATATGGCCGACACCGGCTTCGAAATGCATCCGCAGAAGCCGCCGGCGGGCGGCGATCGCTGTCAGCGGGAAGTGGGCCAAGGTGACCGCGTCGAGCACCGGCAACTCCGTGCAGCTGGGCCGCGGAAAAATCCCACTGATTGGTTAAGTTTTCGCTATCCGGGGTCCTTCGATGCGGTTCGGGTCGAGCGGCGATGGGGATCGGCGGCGCGGGCCGGCCCGCCGAGGGACGCGGCGGATCCGGCGAGCTGCAAACTGGCGGCTCCTACGCGGCCTTTGCCTGCGCGGGCGGGACTTCGGCGGCAACGCGTTCCTGCGCCGTCGCGGCGACCGCGCGGGTGGCGAGGCCGGCGACGACGGCGGCCTGCGGCACGCAGCGCAACATCGGCTGCGGATGCGAGAGACGCCACGGCCGCGCGTGCGGCCAGAGCTTCAGGTAGGGCATGTGATCGCCGGCATCGAGGCTCAGAGCGATGTCGCCGTGATGCCGGGCGCCGAGCGCGAGCTCGATCTTCTTGATCCGCGCGTGCGGGATCGCCAGCGTCGCCGGCAGCGCGATCCCGTAGGCGAGGATCACCCGGCGCGTCGTGATCGTGTAGCGGGTGTTGCGCGCGGTGAGCCACGCGATCCCGACGACGTTCGTGAGCAGGGCGACGATGATGACGGCGAGGGGCACGCTGTCGTGCAGCGCCTTGCCCAGCGGGATCGCCTTGGCCCAGGCCTGATAGGCATCGAGCCCGACGAGGAAGGCCAGATAGGCGACGAGGAGGCGCAGATGAAAGACGTCGCGCGCCATGAGGCGCCACGACGGACGGCCCTGCCATACCACGGCCTCGTCCGGCGCGAGCCGCGTGCCCTTGGCGATCGCGTCGAGCGTCATAGCAGGGCCTCCTTCAGGGGGGTCGAGTACATGTGGCCGCCGGCATAGAAGCCGTTGATGCGGTCTTCCTCGCGCGCGGTCACGCTGTCGGGATGGCGCAGCACCGGCGCCAGCGCGAGTTGCGCCGCCGTCACGCAGTCGATCTTGAAATACGACGCATCGCGCGGGACGTTGGCATAGAAGATCGGCACGAGCCGGCGCTCGGCCACGCCGTCGAGCGCGACCTCGACGTAGCGCAGGATCTTCGAGCCCTTGTCGATCCAGATGTCGACGGCCACGCCGGCGTCCTTCATGTCGGCGCCGAAGATGCGCCGCCCGCGCGGATCGAGGTCGGGATCGACGCAGGTGTAGTCCGTCGCCTTGCGCAGCGGCTCGAGTTGCGGCGAGCCGTCGATCATCACGAAGGGCTCGTCGCGGCGCAGCGCGTAGGATCCGGGGCCGATCCCGGCGAGCAGCGGCTCGCCGAGCGGATAGAGCGGGGCGCCGGGGAAGAACTCGCGCGGATAGGCTTTCAGCTCGCGCCGCTCGTACTCCTGCGGCAGCGTGACGGTGCCGCCCTCGAGCAGCTTGTAGGTCTTCGGGGCGGGCATCTCCGGAAAGCCGACGATGCCGTGGCCGAGAGTCGGAATGGCCTCCTCGAGCGGGTAGCCTTCGCGCTTGTCCTCGCGGCGGATGTAGTAGACCAGCCCGAAGAAGAAGCCGACGAAGGCGACAATTAGGATCTGCGCGAGGTCGATCTGCTGGGTGAAGGCGCCGATCATTGCATCGCTCCCGTCTCAGCCGCCCGCGCCGCGAGATCCGGCTTCTGAAGCTCCTGCAGGGCGGCGCGCGTCAGCGCGATGTTGGGGTCGGCGTCCTTGGCCTGCGGCGCCGTGCCGGTCAGGCCGTGATAGTCCTTCAGCATGTCGACGCCGTTCAGCGGCTTGGGCAGGCGATAGTGGCAGGTCTCGCAGGTGAGCAGCGCGTTGCCGGGCTGCTGGCCCTTCTGATAGTCCGGGATCACCGGCATCGCCGTCGGGTGCGCGAGGACGCGTTGCTGCGGAATGACGAGCGCCAGCGGCAGCAGGTAGTTGCGGTTGAGATCGCGGATCATCCGGATCGAATAGTAGGCGACCCAACGTTGCGGGGTCGACTGGCTCCAGTCGGCGAGCGCCCGCGAGTTGTGGCAGTAGCCGCAGTTGACGCCGATCTGCAGCGACATCTGCATCATCATCTCGTAGATGCGCTTGACGACGATCGCGTCGGCCACGCCGTTGCTCCGCAGCGCCGTCGAGGACTGTCCCCCGATCGGATTGTCCTGCAGGAAATATTCGGCGTAGCCGGCGTTCGGGAAGAATCGCGTCACCGTGTCGGCGGCCTCGTTCCAGGGCTCGCTGTGATCGATGAAGGTCTTCACCGGCGGCTGCTCGCGCGGCCACCAGACCTCCGCCGGCACCGGTTGGCCGCGATGGCACGTGTAACAGGTGACGCCGGCGGGCTGGACGTGGGTCGACCAGGCCGAGTTGATGTAGCGCGTCATCTCCATCATGCGGCGGGCCGCCAATTTCGTCGGCTTGGCGTCCGAGGCGAAGTTGCCGGTGTCGTGGCAGAAGGCGCAGCCCTGCTTCGGCGCGACCCAGTTGGTGATCGCCTGCTGCAGGCGGTCGAACTCCGCGGCGCTGACGTCGGTGAGCACCTTGACGTTCTTGTACTTCTCGGTGGCCTTGGGACCGCCGCTGTCGGCCGGCGGCAGCACGGCCGGGATGTCGGCGTTGACCGGCGCCGTCTCGGCGCGGCTGGCGAACTGCACCATCTGCGAGGCGCGGAAGCCCATCTGCGTGCCGTGGGTGCCGGGGGCGTGCCAGTCCGGCACCTCGACGATGACGATCGCGGCGGCCAGAGCGGCCACGCCGACGAGGATGGTGACGGGTCTCATCGGGGCACCACGATGTAGGGCTTCATGGCGTCGAGCGCGCCGGGCGGCACCGGCGGCAGCTGACGGTAGACGCTCGGATAGTCCGGGGCGATGCCGTGCTTGACGCCCCACAGGTACCAATTGTCGACGACGGTGCCGGTGATCAGGATGCCGATGCCGCCGGCGAGCGTCGTCAGCGTGGCGAACCACCAGCCCCAGCGGTGGATCGACTCGAAGGTCGCGTTGAAGCCCATCGTCCAGCGCCAGAACAGGGCGGCGCGCTCGGCCCCGGTGCCGCGGTCGGCGATCTCGTGCGTCTCGCGGTCGCCGCCGAACTTGGTGACGGCGAGGATGGTGCCGCCGTGCATCCCGAACAGCACCGCCGATCCGTAGAGGAAGGTGATCGAGAGCATGTGGAAGGGATTGTAGAAGAGGTTGCCGTACCGCACCGAGAAGGTGGCGGTCCAATTGAGATGCGGGATGATGCCGAAGGGCACGGCCTCCGACCACGAGCCCATCAGCAGCGGGCGGATGAAGCCGAGCACGAGGTAGAGCCAGATCGCCGAGGCGAACGACCAGGGGATATGCGTACCGAGTCCGGTCGCCCTGGCGCGACGGTACATGCGCAGCCACCAGGCGAAGATCGACATGGTGAGAAAGAAGCCGGCCATCAGCCACCAGCCGCCCTCGTGCAGCGGCGGGATAGACAGGCCGTATTTCGCCGGCGGCGGCTCGAGCGACAGGAACGGCAGCAGCTTGATGAAGCGCAGCACGTTCCAGTCGACGGAGGCCCACATGTTGAGCCCGATGATCTCGATCGCGATGAAGCCGCAGACGAGCGAGACGATGCCTTCGACGCCGAGATAGATCGGGCCGACCTGCAGCTCGCCGATGCGGCCGAACAGCTTCGAATGCCCGACGAGCCTCGGCCGGCTCTGCTTCGGATCGGGCAAGCCGTACTCGATCGGCCCGCGCAGCTCGATCGCGTTATAGAGCGTGTGGAAGCGTGCCATCCGGACGTCCTCGGCCGTTGGAAGGAAAACAGATGTTCAGTGGTCGGGACGGCGTCAGTTGAAGCCCTGGGAGGACCAGATCGGCATCGACATGTACCAGTTGTACCAATAGGGCCAGCCTTGCGTCCAAAACGGCCCCGAGATCAGGATGCAGATGCCGCTCCAGACCGAGGCGTTGATGGCGAGCAGCCAGCCGAGACGGTGGATGCCGAGCTCGCCGATCGAATAGGCGATCGTGTCGCGGAAGTAGATGCTCTCGTGCTCGCCGTACTTGATCGGCTCGCCCTCGGCGGGATTGGCCGCGGAGAGGATCTCGCCGGAATGCATGGCCAGGATCAGGCCCGTCGAGAAGAAGCAGGTGACGGCGATCATGTGCGCCGGATTGTAGTGGAAGTGGAGGTACTGGTAGCCGGTGTTCGACACCCAATCGAGATGGCTCATGATCCCGTAGGGGAAGCCGTAGCCCCACGCCCCCATCATGACGGGACGTATGACCTCCAACGAAAAGTAGGCGAAGATCGCGGCCGAGAAGGCAATCGGCACATGCAGCCCCATGCCGAGCTTGCGGGCGATCTCGCATTGGCGCAGGGCCCACGAGCAGAACGCGCTGAGCGCGCAGATCGTGATGAGCTGCCACAGGCCGCCCTCGCGCAGCGGCGCGAAGTGCAGCCCGTACGACAGGTTCGGCGGATCGATCGAGATCTTGAGCGGCGCCCAGGTCGGCCCGATCGCCGCGCCGTAGAAGATCAGCGCCGTGCCGACGAAGGAGAACAGGATCGTCGTGACGCCGAAGAAGCCGACGTAGAACGGGCCGACCCAGAAATCGAAGGTCGAGCCGCCGACCAGCGTGCCGCCCCCGACCCGATATTTTCGTTCGAACGACAACAGGGCCATTTGGGTGGGTCCGCTACAACCGCGACATCCGGGCTGCTTGCCTTTGTAACTAACGTCTGACAGCATTCGTCGTCAACGT
>CAZZZM010000012.1:2704-3996 GCA_964658465.1 uncultured Nakamurella sp. | reverse complement strand
AAAGGCCCCTGTTTTGAAGCCAACCAAACCGGCGGCAACGGCGGAAACGCGATGACGGTGTTCTGTCAGAAGTGAGGTCGGCGTCGGGACGCTTGCAGGGGCGCTCCGTACTAACGGCGTAAACGCCTGCGCCACGCATCATCGTGTCGCTCGTTCGCCGCGCAAACGTGGAATTGGCGCCTTGCGCGTCTAAGCATGCTCGCCGCCGCGGCTAGCTCGCGGCGGCGTCACGCGTTTTTCAGCCCTTACGCAACGCTAAGCGATGGTGGTCACGCGTGAGCCGACATCGGGCGCGCGCTCCGCAACGCCGCCGCCCCGGGCGGCGGGTCGTCATCGTCGTGGCGCGCCCTGGACCGGCGGACCGATCTCTTACGCCAGTCGAGAAGGATCTTCGACCGGTAGAGCTCGGCGGGACGGAACGCCGGCGAGCCGGTCCCTCTGCTGTCGGCGCCGCCATCGAGCGCCTTCATCGCATCCTGGATCGCATTCAGGCTGACGGTGGCGCCGTTCTCGAGCCGGCGCAGGGTCGGGAAATCGGCCACCGCGCAAGCGTCCGAGGCCCAGGAGGCCAACAGCGCGCGTTTCGCCTCGACCGACATATCCGGATCGCTGACGACATCCTCTGGATGCCATAACGCTCGCGCGGTCTGAGACCTGTCTGCGAGCGACATATCGGAAGGTTCGTTCGACATCTCCCATTCTCCGCAAAAGCCCCCCGGCCGGAGGCCGGGAGGCTGAGCTGCGCTTTCGAGGTTCTGTCTCAAGCGGCCTGGGCGTCGGCCTTGGGCAGCTCCTGGACGCGGTTGTCCTGGCTGACCGGCGCCCGCTCGGTCGCGCCGCCGATCTCGATGCGGCGGGGCTTCAGCTGCTCGGGGACCTCACGCACGAGATCGATCGCCAACAGGCCGTCTTCGAGGCTCGCGCCGGCGACCTTGACGTGCTCCGCCAGACTGAACGTCTGCTTGAAGCTGCGGCCGGCGATGCCGCGATGCAGGACCTGACGCTCGCCCTGCGGCGCCGCCTTCCGCCCGCTGACGTGCAGATTGACGCCGTGCTGGGTCAGCTCGATCTCGTCGGCCTTGAAGCCGGCGACGGCCATCGTGATGCGATAGTCGTTCTCGGTCTTCTTCTCGATGTCGTAGGGCGGGTAGTCCGACGGGGCCACGCCATTGTCGAGCAGATCGAACAGCCGGTCGAAGCCGACCGTGGAACGGTAGAGCGGGGTAAAATCGTAGGTTCTCATAGCCACATCCTCCGTTGAGCAACATGGAATGGGGACCGCCACAACGGGC
>CAZZZM010000012.1:0-2604 GCA_964658465.1 uncultured Nakamurella sp. | reverse complement strand
AACGATCGCAGTGGCGATGTCGGAACTGTCTTTCGGCATGCTGCGCGCCCCGTGACGTCCAGCAAGCCCGTCCCGGTCTTCTCGTTCCCAGACTCGACTCGGGCACCGCCCCGCCACTAGAACATTCCAAGAACATACGAGTGGCCATGGGCAGCATCGGCGGCGGAGAGCAGGTGGCAGCGGTGCGGGCGACGCGGCGTCGGTAGGCTCGACATGCGTCTGTCCGGCTATCCCTATGTCGTCGTGCGCATCGGCTGCTCGAAATGCGCGCGCAGCGGCGCTTATCGTCTCGCCCGCCTCGCCGATCGCTATGGCGCCGAGGCGCAGATGAACAGCGTCCTTGCGATGCTCTCGGCCGACTGCAAGCTCGCGGAGCGCGGCCGCCCCGGCATCAACCGCTGCGGCGCCTTCTTCCCCGATCTCTCGGGCGACGGGCCGCGGCTGCCCCCGGACGATTTCCTGCCGCGGAAACGACCGCGGCTGAAGCTGGTCGACGATGGATGAGAAGCTGCCGGCGCTCCCACTCTGAAAGGCCGGCGCTGTCGTCAGCAACCAGTTTGCCGGGCGCTCGTTAGCGGCAAAATTCAGCTTTCCTGGTGCGTGCTATGCCCCTTTACGACATCCACGCCGACGACGGTTCTCACGCGACGACCTGCGAAGGGCTCGAGCTCGATGGTCCCAACGATGTGCGAAGCGCCATCCTGTCCTCGTTCCCGGACATGGTGCGGGATACGATGCCGAACGGCGATCATCGCACGATGCGCGTGTCGGCGACCGACGAGGCGGGCCGTACGGTCTATTCGGCTACGCTGACGCTGGAGGGGCGGTGGGGCTCCAGCGTCTGAGGTTTGCTGGTCTTCTCGAACCGCGGTGATCGGTCGATGTGCAGATAGGACGGGTCGAACCCCGCCATCTTCACCAGCGCGTCGCGGTTGGTGAGATGGACCTGCCGGCCGATGATCGTGACCAGCCCTTCCTCCCGCAGCCGCCGCAAGCTCTTGTTGCAGTGGACCAACGACAGGCCGAGGGCGCTCGCCAACTCTTTCTGCGCGAGCTTAAGTTCGAAGACGCCGCCGCGGACCCGTCCGATGGCCGCCAGACGCGCCTCGCATTCGAGAAGCAGGGCGCCCATGCGCTGCGGGGCACGGCGATGACCGATGTTCATCGCCCACTCCCGGAAGATCGCACTGTCGACGAGGGTGTCGTGCCAGAGCATCCTCGCCAGGTGGGGATGTCTGTCGCAGAGCTCGATCAGCGCGCCGTGCGGCACGAAGGCGACGATGGAGGGCTCGTGCGCGACCAGCGCGTGATCCGTTTCGTCGAAGAACAGCGTCTGCAGATCGACGCCGTCGCCGGGAAAGCTCAGCGATATGATCTGGTCTGCCCCGCCGACGCGCTTTTGGCGGCTGACCAGACCCTCGATCAGGAAAATGCTGTGCTCGGCATCCTGGTCTTCCCTGACGATCCGGCTCTGGGCCTCGACGCGTCGCACCACGGCCGGGAGGGCGAGAAGGTCGGCTCGCTCGTCCGGAAAGAGGTCCCGACGCCGCTCGAGCTTCTCGAGATAGGCGGAGAGGGGAGAAGGAGTGCCGGTCGTCATCGAAGTGCCCAAGCGAGGGTTTGCGCACGCTGCTTTAGCCGGCGCACCGGCGTTGTACCAGACTCGCCCGCGCTTGCGGAGGGGAAGCGGCGATCGAGCTCTGTCCTTCGACGCCGGCGACCTTCCACCCTCGGCGGCGTTCGATCCCACGACGACGGAGGATCAAATGGCGACGGTAGACGCGATCAAGACGCTTCACACCTCGATGATCGACACGCGCAGGGCCTACGAGAAAGCCGCGGCCGAGACCGAGCTTCCCGAACTCAAGGCGTTCTTCGACGGGATGGTCTCGCTCCGACAGAAGGACCACGAGCAGCTGCACCGGGTGCTGACGGAGATGGGTGAGCAGCCGGACGAGGACGGCTCGTTCATGACCACGGTTCACCGCGCGGTGATCGGCGCGAGGTCGGCTATCGTCGGGATCGACAAGGGCTCGCTCTCCGCGTTCGCGAGCGGCGAAGACAACATCGTCAAGGAATACGACGATGCTCTGCGCCAAAGCGACATTCATCAGGAGACAGCGACCCTGCTCGAACGCCAGAAGGCCGCGCTGTTGGAAAAGATCGCGCAGATGAAGGCCCTCGCGACATAGGGCGACGACGGCATACGCACGGATCTAACGTTTGCGAACTTGTTGGCGCACCCGAGAGGATTCGAACCTCTGGCCTCTGCCTTCGGAGGGCAGCGCTCTATCCAGCTGAGCTACGGGTGCAGGCCGTGGTGAGGGGCGCCGCAGGACGACGCACCCGGCTAGCTATCCTCCGAAACGACGCCCGGCGTCAACTTATGGGCGATGGCGGCAGGTCGAGCTCGACGACCTTCGGGACGCTGGTCCAGACGAGCAGCAGGCGCAGCGGGCGGTCCGGCCAGAGCGGGGCGAGAGCGTCGCGATAGAGCGCCATCTGCCGCCGGTAGTCGGCGGGCACCGCGGCGGGGACCGGGCCGCTCTTGAAGTCGGCAACGAGGACTTCGTTGGGCGTGACGACGAGGCGGTCGACCTTGCC
>CAZZZM010000011.1:0-27172 GCA_964658465.1 uncultured Nakamurella sp. | reverse complement strand
GGGCGCGGGCGTTGCGGAGTTAAGCCAGTTCGTCGGCGGGCGCCACCGGCCTCGCCATCACGTTATATTCCCAAAGATCACCGCGCGCCGGCGGCCCGGCGCGGGCGCGGCATCATCTCGCTAGCGACGAGTTCGTAACTGGTCTGCAAGGTCTCGATCGTGCTGCGCGCGGCGCGGAGCACGTTGTTGTGTACGCGGGGCCGGACGGCGGCCAGGGTCCAGTTCGTGCCGCCGTGGATCTGCTCGCGCGGCTGGATGAGGATCTCGTTCACATGCTCGAAGCCGGGGCACTTCTTCAAGGAGGTAAGGCAAATGTGCTGAAGCTCGGTGCTGGAACGGACCTCACGGGTCATACGCTATCTCCTGGTCGTCTCGATGTGCGAAGCCGCAACCCTAAGGCGCGACGAGTGTCAGCCTCGGTTTGCAGCCCAACCGACGAGGTAGCCGATGGCACCGGCAAGAAGCAATGCCTCGATCGGTTGGCGACCGATCTGTTGCGCGAGCTGGTCGTTGCTTTTCGCGTAGGCGCGCTTTCCAGCCTCGACCGCATCGCTGGCACTGCCGGGGATCTTGTTGCCGAGGTCGGAGACGCGCCCGCGAACGCGATCGTAGGCGTCGGACGCCGCATCCGATACGGTACCTGCCGCATCGCTGGCGCGGTCACTCGCCGTCGCCGCTGCGTCGCCGAGCGTGCCGCGGGCGCGATCAACGCCGTCCTTGGCGCGTGCCCCTATGTCTTTTGCTGCGTCTTTTGCGTCGTCAGATGTCATGTAAGTGCCTTAAACCAAAGGCGTTCGTTCCGCCCTGCCGATCTAACGCGACCATCTATCTTCTGTTCCCGCGGCCGACACCGCGTGAATGGCCTAGGCCCCACTCACCGACAGTCGAGATCGCGTCACCCATGCTCACCTTCTACGGCGCCAATACCAGAGGGCCGCTCGCCATCGCGCCCGGCACCACGCAACTGCCGGATGCCGTTCATTGGATCGATGCTTTCGATCCGACGCCCGACGAGGTGCGGACCCTGTCTGAGGCGCTCGGCACGCGCATCCCGACCAAGGACGATCTCGTCGAGATCGAATCGTCGTCGCGCCTCTCGGTGAACGACGGCGTCATGCTGATGAGCCTGCCCGCGACCGTGCGCGACGCCGACGGCTATCCCAGCACGACGCCGGTCGGCTTCGTCGTGACGCCCGCCCGGGTGGCGACGCTGCGCTTCGCGCGGCTGCCGTCATTCGAGAATCTCGCGGCCGAGATCTGCGCGAAGGGCGAAGTCTCCGCGGGGGGAATGGGCGCGACGATCACCATCCTCGAGATCATCGTCGATCACGTCGCCGACATGCTCGAGCGCGTCGGCGGCGACCTCGACAAAGTGTCGCGCTCGATCTTTTCGAACGCGCACCTGAACGGCCAGACTCACAAGCCGCACCGGTCCGGCGCCGTGCTCCACGTGCTGCTGAAGACGATCGGCCGCCATGCCGATCTGGTCTCGAAGGTCAGCGAGACCCTGCTCGGTCTTGCGCGCATCCCGGGGTTCCTTACCGCCAAGGGCGCCGACCAGGTGACGCCGGAGTTCAGGTCGCGACTCGACATGGTCGGCGGCGACGTCAAATCGCTGCACGAGTTCCAGGAGCATCTCGCCGGCAAGACGCAGTTCCTGCTCGACTCGCTGCTCGGCCTCGCCAACATCGAGCAGAACAACGTCTTTCGCGTCCTGACTGTGGTGTCGGTCATCGGGATCCCGCCGACCTTCGTCGCGTCGATGTACGGGATGAACTTCAAGTCGATGCCGGAGCTCGACTGGCCGCACGGCTATGCCTATGGGCTGACCGTGATCGCGCTGAGCGCGCTGATCCCGGCCGCCTGGTTCAAGCTGAAGGGCTGGTGGTAGCGGTCCTCAGCGGCCGCGGTAGCTCATCAGCCGCAGGATCAGCCAGACCGGCACGACGATGATCGCGCCTGCCACGATGTAATCGCCGAGGTCGCGCAGCGAGCGGAAGCCGAAGGCCCAGAGCCGATCGGCGAGGTCGCCGAGCTGCTGGAAGACCTCCGCGGGGCGGATGTCGAGCCACATGAGCAGGACGCCGACCAGGATCGACACCAGCGCCAGCCGAAACACAACCGCCAGCGGCGACCCGCCGAGGAAGCGGTGCAGCGGCGTGTCGGCCTGCTGCTGGCGCCAGCGCGCCGCGCTCTGCGCCCAGTAATGCTGCGTGTCGGTCGGCTGCGGCTGCTCGGTCAACGCTCGTCTCGGTGAATTCGCTCGGGCTCTATGCTCAACGCGCAAGGCCGGGGCGAGGATGCACGCCGGCGTCAGCCGGCTTCGCCGGCCTCGCGCGAGAAGCGGCCCTGGTCGATCTTCGAGACGGCGATGACCGCCTGCGTGCGGCTGTCGACGCCGAGCTTCTGCAGGATCGCCGACACGTGCGCCTTCACCGTGGCCTCGGAGACCTTCAGCTCGTAGGCGATCTGCTTGTTGAGCAAGCCCTGCGACAGCATCATCAGCACCCGCAGCTGCTGGGGCGTGAGGTTGGACAGGCGGCGCATCATGTCGGCCACCGCGGCGTCGGCCGGCATCACCAGGTCGAGATCGGCCGGGGTCCAGATTTCGCCGGAGAGGATCACGCGGATCGCCTTGCGCATCTCCTCGATCTCGGTGCTCTTCGGGATGTAGCCCGCGGCGCCGACCTCGATGCAGCGGCGCATGATCGTGCGATCCTCGCAGGCCGAGATCACCACGACGGGGATCTCGGGGTGCTGCGAGCGCAGATAGAGCAGGCCGGAGAAGCCGCTGACGCCGGGCATGGTGAGATCGAGCAGGATCAGGTCGACCGGGGCGCCGCGCGCCAGGTCGTCGCCGAGCGCCGGCAGATCGCCGACTTCTCTAACGTCAGCGCCCCCGACTGCGGACATCACCGCCTGGCGCAGCGCCCCGCGCATCATCGGATGATCGTCGGCGATGATGATATGGATCGTATCGGTATCCGGTTTTTCCGGTTCGAGCAGCATGGTCACGTTCGCGTCCTCCGGTCTCGTCCCTCATAGCCAGTCGTAAGCCGCCGCCTGGCCTTCGGGATCGAACACCGCGCGTTAACCGATCGTGAACGGGTCGGCGCGCCTGCACGCTGTTAAAGCACGATTGCGCGCGTCCGGCACCTCGCACTTGGTCGGGGTGCAGCGGGCGGCGAGCTCACGCCGCCGGCCTCATTTCGCGATGCGCAGGTCGCGCGGCACCCGGTCGGGCGCGTCCGCCGGCTGGAACACCGGCGCCTTGTTCATCGCCGGCGCCAGCCCGGGATTGATCTGCTCCGGCGACAGCGGGTGCTGCGCCTCGTCGATCGGCAGCTTGCTGATCGCGCCGCCGGGGCTGTTGTCCGGGAGCGCGCACGGCCGGTCGAGCGAGGGCCCGAGATGGAACATCGCCAGCACGTCCGCCTTGGCGGCGTCGAGGCGCGGCCCCAGGCCGGTATTGTCGTCGCCCGGCGTGCGGATGCGGACCGTCACGGTAAGGCCGCTGGCCAGCAGCAACCCCGGCGGCACGCTGTCGATGTGGACGCGGATCGGCACGCGCTGGGCGAGCCGAACCCAGGTGTAGACAGGATTGACGTCCGGCAGGCCCTGGGTCGAGGAGGTGGCGTCGGAGACGCTGATGCCGCGCCCGAAGCTCTGCACATGACCGAGCACCGGGCTCGAATAGCCCATGAGCTCGGCCACCACCGGGTCGCCGACGCAGATGCGGCCGAGCTTGGTCTCCTCGAAATAGCCGTCGATCCAGAACGAATCCGAGTCGATCACCGAGATGTTGGGCGAGCTCGTCGAGGCGTAGTCGCCCACGCGCAGCGTCAGGTTGGTGACGTAGCCGTTGACGGGGCTGCGCACTTCCGTGCGCTTCAGGTTGACCTCCGCCTGGGCGAGCTGCACCTGAGCGGCGGCGAACTCGCCCTGGGCCATCGCCGCGGTGCCGGCGTACTGCTGCTTCTCCTCGACCGAGGCGGCGAGCGAGGTCAGCGACTGGCGGCGCTGCGCCTGCGTCTGCTTGACCTGAAGGTCCGCCGCGCGCGACTGCACCTGCGCCCTGGCCGAGTCGACCGACACCCGGAAGTCGAAGGGGTCGATGACGTACAAGACCTCGCCCTTATGGACGATCTGGTTGTCGACGACCCGCAGCTCGACGATCTGGCCCGAGACCTGCGGCGCGACGTTGGCCACCAGGACGCGCACGCGGCCGTCGCGCGTCCACGGCGCGGTGACGTAATATTGGTAGATCAGCGCGATGGCGACGATCGCCACGGCGGCGACGATCGCCGTGGCCGTCCACCGGCGTAGTCTCACCCACCAACGCACGCCCCTGGCCGCCATTCATCACCTTCCTTCTCAATAAAGCAGCATGACCGTCGCAAGAACCACGACATAAAGACAAACCGACACCAGCGAGGCGTTGGCGAATATCCGATCGAGCGGCAGGCGCCGCAGCACGGGCCGCAGAAGCAGCACGATCGCGAGGGCGATCGTCGCCTGCGGGACGAAGGGGGCGAACAGCACGCCGCCGACCGCGAATTCGTGGAAGCCGTAGGTCATTCGGGCAGCGCGCTGCGCAGATGACGGAAGCGCGGGCCGCGCACGCGGCTGAGGCCGGCGAGGAACGCGATGTCGGCGACGGCGGTGGCCCGCGCGTCGAAGTGGCGTTCGCCGCACGACGCCCGGGCGAGATCGAGGGCGGCCGCGTCGAGGGCCTCGGGGTCGAGCCCGGCGAGGGCGGCGCGCGCCCCGGCGGCGCCGGGCATCGCCCGCGGCAGTTCGTCGAGCGCCTCGTTGGCCCGGACCGCGACCAGCGTCGCCACGGAGAGCGAGAGCAGGTAGCCGAGGCGCCAGGCCTGTCCGGCCGGCGTGCCGATCTTCATCCCGGAGAGGGCCACCATGCGATCGGCGCCGAGATAGCGCATTTCCTCGGGCGTCCGACGGATGCGGCCGGCGGCGGCGGCGAGAACGTCCCGGCGCGCCTTGTTGACGAGCCAGCGGCGCCGCTCCTTGTCGGTGGTCGCCGGCAGCGCGAAGAGGATCAGCCCGAACAACAGCACCCCGGCGCAGGAGAGCACCGCCGTGTAGAGGTAGCTCTGCGGATCGTAGCTCTGCGGGTTCGACGGCGGGAAGATGACCGGCGTGTAGACGAGCACCAGGAAGCCGAGGCCCGCCGTCTTCGGGCGGAGGCTGAGCTGGGTCGCCAGAAAGATCACCGGCGCCATGCCGATCGCCAGCAGCGGGAAGGCGTCGGCGCCGTCGAGGATCAGGAACTCGGTGATCCCGGCGGCCACCGCCGCGCAGGGCACCGCGATCATCGCACCCCGGATGAACGATCGGATGTCGGGCATCGTCGCGCCGAGGCCGGCGAAAATGCCGATCTGCGCGAACGACGTCGCGGTCAGCGGCCAGCTCGAGAAGACGAGCGCGGCGCCGCCGACGATCACGCCGATGAAGACGTGAAACGCCCTGCGCAGGGCCGCCTCCCGGTCGCGATGGATCGGCAGCGACCTGATGCGCCGGGCCGGCCAGCGCGCGGCCTCCATGGCGTCGAGCTCGCTCGCCGCGAGATGCCGCTCCTTGGCCAATTGTTCGGCGCAGCGCAGGACCATGATCCGGCGCGGCGAGGGCTCGGGACCCGCGACCTCCGCGTGCAGCATCGCATCGAGCCTTGCGTGGTCGTTCTCCGCCACGGCGGCGCGGATCTCGTCGGTGCAGAGATCGGGGCTGGTCTTCACGATCGCGGCGAAGGCGCGCGCGAGACTGAGCGCGCCGATCATCGCGATGGAGGCGCTGTTGGCGGCGGCGCGGCGTGGCGCGCCCGTCGCCGCCTCGCTGGACAAGGTCTCGATGTCGAGGCGCAGGCCGACGATCTTGGCGACGAGCTTCACGGTGCTCTCGGGGCCGGGACCGTCGCCGGACAGGTGGTGCGCGACGATCTCGCGGGTTTCGGCGAGCGCCGCCCGCAGGCGCTGGCGCACGGTGGGATAGACGTCGGGCGCCGCGAAGACGTCGTTGATCAGCGCGATCGAGGCGATGCCGAGCGACACCACGGCAAGGCGCGCCATCGCGGAATCGAAGACGTTCTGCGGGCTGTCGACGTTGATCACCGCGATGATCGCGACGGTGTAGCCGGAGAGCACCGCGCCATACGCGCGGGTGCCGTCGTAGCAGGAGGCGATGTAGACGGCGAGCGCCATCCACGCCGCGTAGGCGACGATGAAGAGGTCGCGCGACTGGTTGAAGAGGCCGGTGATGACGATGGCGGCGATGCAGCCGACCACCGTCGCGCCGAAGCGGAACACCGCCTTGCGAAAGGCCTGGCCGCGGCGTGGCTGCGCCAGGATCGCGACCGTGACGGCGGCGGACGAGGCGCTGTCGAGCTGCAGCCAGAACGCCACGGAGAGCGCCAGCATCATGGCGATCCACACGCGGCAGAAGAACGCCCAGTCCTTGAGCGGAATACCGGCCAGGCTGGCGGGCGCCGGCGCCTCGATGCTGTCCGCTGTCGCCGACATTACGCGCGCCGGCTAGAGGCCGCGGGCACGGGAGGCGCGGGCAGTCAAGGCTTGCATCGACATCTCCGGCGTGCCGCGACCGCCGCGCACCAGCGGAACTAGCCCTACCGTCACGCGACCTGTCAAATGTCTCGACGGCAATACTGAGCTGCGTTTTGACACGATAGTCATGACAGTTTCGATACTAGCCCCAGGCTTCGGCGATGCCTCCAGCCGGCACGCGATATCCTTCAATGGACGCAACGCGGGCCCCGGACATCGACGCGTCGAGTTGCCGACCCGCCACCAGCTCGCCGTTGGGTCGGCCGGCGTCTGACGAGCGCGCCGCGCGTCGGCTTCCGTCGCCGCGCGCTTTGGAGTATCTGGAGGCCCGACAGCCGCTGCTGCGGCACCATGACCATATGGATTCGAGCGCACCCGCCCCGGCGGTGCCCCAGAAGACGGACCCTATGACCACTTCCGCTCTCGACCTGCCCGCCCCGAACGACCCCACCGCCCAGGAGATCGCCGGCCCGGCGGCCCGCCACCAGTCCGTCGGCGTCATCGTCGGCCAGGGCGAGGGCGCGGTCCAGGTCGGCGGCGGCGCGCCGATCGTCGTCCAGTCGATGACGAATACGGACACGGCCGACATCGACGCGACGGTGCGCCAGGTCGCCAATCTCGCCCGCGCCGGCTCGGAGATGGTGCGCATCACCGTCGACCGCGACGAGGCGGCGGCGGCGGTGCCGAAGATCAAGGAGCGGCTCGCCCGCATCGGCTGCCACGTCCCGCTGATCGGCGACTTCCACTACATCGGCCACAAGCTGCTGACCGACCACCCGGCCTGCGCCGAGGCGCTCGACAAGTACCGCATCAACCCCGGCAACGTCGGCTTCAAGGCCAAGCGCGACACGCAGTTCGCCACCATCGTCGAGAAGGCGATCCAGTACGGCAAGACGGTGCGCATCGGCGCCAACTGGGGCTCGCTCGACCAGGAGCTGCTGACGCACCTGATGGACGAGAACGCCCAGCTCGAGACGCCGAAGGACATGGGCGCGGTGACGCGCGAGGCGATGCTGCAGTCGGCGCTGCTCTCCGCCAAGCGCGCCGAGGAGATCGGGCTCGCCAAGGACCGCATCATCCTCTCCGCCAAGGTCTCGGCGGTGCAGCAGCTCATCGCGGTCTACAAGATGCTGGCGGCGCGCTCGGACTACGCGCTGCACCTCGGCCTCACCGAGGCCGGCATGGGCTCGAAGGGCATCGTCGCGTCCTCGGCGGCGCTGGGCATCCTGCTGCAGCAGGGCATCGGCGACACGATCCGCGTCTCGCTGACGCCCGAGCCCGGCGGCGATCGCACGGTCGAGGTCAAGGTCGCGCAGGAGATCCTGCAGACCATGGGCTTCCGCACCTTCGTGCCGCAGGTCGCCGCCTGCCCCGGCTGCGGGCGCACCACGTCGACCGTGTTCCAGGAGCTGGCGCGCGACATCCAGGACGACATCGTCCGCTCGATGCCGGAGTGGAAGACGCGGTATCCCGGCGTCGAGATGCTGAACGTCGCGGTGATGGGCTGCATCGTCAACGGCCCCGGCGAGTCGAAGCATGCCGACATCGGCATCTCGCTGCCGGGCACCGGCGAGACGCCGGCCGCGCCGATCTTCATCGACGGCAAGAAGGGCCCGACGTTGCGCGGCGACAAGATCGCCGAGGAGTTCAAGGCGCTGGTCGAGCAATATATCGAGCAGCGCTTCGGGGCCGGCGCGGCGAAAAGCGCCGCCGAGTGATTTTTATCGCGATGCGGGGCGGCCTGGTTTTTTGGTGCGTGCTGGCTTTTGGGTGCTCGCTTGCTTTTGCCACGGCGGCCGCGGCCGCGCCGTTTTCGGCCGCCGACGAGGCGAGCGCCGAGCAGGTCGAGACCACCTGCCGGATCACCGCGCAGGAGCAGAACCTGTCGGGCCGGGCGCTCGACGCGTCGGTCAAGCAGTGCGTTTCGGAAGAAAGCCCGGCCTTCGCCTACTGGGAGCAATGCCGGCAGAGTGCCCGCCACCGCCACCTCAAGGGCGTGGCGATGCGGGACGCGGTCTCCTATTGCATGAGCCGCGAGCTCTAATCGCCAGCCCGGCGTCGGATCGCCGGCAGCGGCGTCAGCGATAGGGCGGTTGATCGAAGCCCGAATAGGGCCGGAAGCCGTCGCGGTTCGGCATCGCCACCTTGGGCAGCGAGACCTTGTCCATCGTCGCGTCCTCGCCGACGACATGCCCCTCGGCGAGGATGTAGGCGACCAAAGCGTAGACCTCGTCGTTCGTCAGCGAGCCCGGCGCGTTGAACGGCATCGCGCGCTTGATGTAGTCGAACATCGTCGTCGCGTAGGGCCAGTAGCTCTCGGTCGTCTTCAGCGGCTTGGCGCTGGCGAGCGTGCCGCGGCCGCCGATCAGCGCCAGGCCGCCGGTCGACTTGACGCCCTGCAGCTTGTCGCCGTGGCACATCACGCATTTCGCCGCATAGACCTGCCTGCCCTGCGCGACCGAGCCGCTGCCGTCGGGCAGGCCGGCGCCGTCCGGCGCGATCGCGAAGAAGCGCGACAGCTCCTGCGGCGTCGCCTTCGTGCCGAGCCCGAGCGACGGGCCGGCGGGCACCGACGCGGCGAGCGCCGGTGCCGCGAGGATCAGGCCCAGGACGATGGAGAGCAAACTAGACGGCAGTCGCAACGCCGACCTCCCCGTTCTCGGCCACCTGCCAGCCATGGATGCCGTTGTAATGGTAGTAGTAGTTCGTGCCGTGCAACGCCACGAGCTCGGCGTGGGTCGGTTGCCGGTAGCCGGTCTCGTCGGTGCAGCGGCTCATCAGCTGCGCCGCCTTGCCCTCGAAGCGCCAGGGGAAGTGGAAGCGCACCGTGCAGACCGGCAGGCGCTCGCCTTCGATCTCCGCCGGATGCCAGGTCGCTCCGCCGTCGACCGACACCTCCACCGTGTCGATGCGTCCGCGCCCCGACCAGGCGAGGCCGGTGACGTCGCAGGGGCCTCTGTCGGCGATCTTCATGCCGCCCGACGGCGAGGTGATCACCGACTTCGCCGCCATGATGAAATGGAACTGGTCGGCGATGCCATTCGCACCGAGGTCGGTGTATTTCGAGGTCTCCTCGCGCGTCATGAACGGCCGCTCCGAGACCTCGATGCGGCGCAGCCACTTGATGTGCGTGTTGCCCTCGTAGCCCGGCAGGAGCAGCCGCAGCGGATAGCCCTGCTCCGGGCGGATCGCCTCGCCGTTCTGGCCGTAGGCGAGGATCGCGTCGTCGAGCATCTTCTCGATGGGGATCGAGCGGGTCATCACCGCGGCGTCGGCGCCCTCGGCGAGCACCCATTTGGCGCCGTCGGCGATCCCCGTCTCGCGCGCCAGCGTCGAGAACAGGACGCCCGTCCATTCCGACGTCGAGAGGAGGCCGTGCGAGGTCTGGACGGTCTTGGCCGTCGGCTTCTTGAACTCGCTGCCGGTGTTGCCCGAGCATTCGATGAACAGCTTCCGCGTGACGCGCGGGAACCGTTTGAGATCCGCCATGGTGAAGCGCATGGGGGTCGTCACCATGCCGTGGACGAACAGCTCGTGGCGCGCCGGGTCGATGGTCGGCACGCCGGCGTGATGACGCTCGTAATGCAGGCCGGACGGCGTCACGTCGCCGAGCAGGTCGCCGAGCGGCGTGAAGCTCCAGGAGGTCAGCGGGCTCGGGTTGTCCATCGCCAGGCGCCGCGCGTGCTCGAACGGCGAGGGGTGCCCGTAGCCGTCGTTGGCGCCGACGGGGAGGCCCGGCACCTTGGTCGGGTCCTGCGGCGCATCCTCGGCCCGCGCCGTCACGGGCGCGGCGATCGCGGCCGCCGCACCGGCGATGAGACGACGCCGGCCGAAGTCGGGCGTGTCTGCGCGATTGTTTCGTCCCGTCTCGCTCGCGGTCATCGCGTCCCTTACGTAAGGCCCGTCGCGCTTCATCCCGGCGAGACGCCGAGCAGGATGCCGACCGGGATGATCAAGGTGCCGATGGCGAACACGCCGTTCTGCGGTCGCCGGGCCGTCAGCGGATTATAATAGCTATTCGGGTTGATCGCATATTGCACGGTCGGCTCGAAGGCGAGGCCGGCCGGAAGCTGGATGTGGGCGTTGGCCTCGAAGACGAACTCGTTGCCGGGGAAGGCCGCGCCCGAGCCGCCCGACACGAAGTTCGCCGCGGCCAGGTATTGCGCGTAGGTGTCGTTGAGCTTCTCGTAGTTGAACTTGACGCCGAACCGGTCGGCCGGGCGGCCGGCGAACGGCGCCTGCAGCGTCGCGCCGACATAGCTCGAGGAGAGGATCGGCGTCGTCGTGTCGAACGAATTGCCGAAGCTGCCGTAGAGGAGGATCGACGTCGGCACCTTGGCGGTGGGCAGGCCATCGGTGTGGCCGCCATCGGCGCGCCAGACGATTTTGCTGGCCTGCAGGACGATCCCCGACGTGCCGTGCTCCTCGAGGCTGCCGCCGGTGAGCCCGAACGCGCTCTGGGCGTTCAGCACCTGGTGCTCGGCGGAATTGTAGAAGCCGGTGACCGACACCGTGGTCGGGAAGGCCTCCGCCGTGAAATCGGTCCTGTAGCCGATCTCGCCCAGGGCGAGCACGCCGGTCTGCTTCTCCGCGCCGAGGTCGTAGCCGATGCGGGCGCCGTCGTTGGTCGAGAAGGCGCCGCCCTCGACGTAGGTCGTCGGCGTCAGCTTGTAGGAGAGATTGGCGCCGTAGACCGAGTATTGCGGCGAGGTGAAGCCGGCGTTGTAGTACAGAAGGTCCTGGAAGCAGCTGTCGAGCACCTGGCAGAGCGGCAGCGCGTAATAGCGGTTGGGGTGGGTGCGTCCGATCTCGAACGCCAGCCGGTCGTCGAAGAGCTTCTGCTGGATCGTCGCCACCGACAGCACGGCGGTCTTCTGGTTGAAGGTGCCCTGGTAGCCGAGCAGCGAATCGCCGGTCTGCCCGAGGAAGCCGGTGGCGCCGGTGCGGCCGATGTCGGTGTTGGCGGCGAAGATCGTCGTCTCGTAGTGCAGCGAGGTGCCGGTGAGGCCGCTGACCTTGGACAGGTCCCAGTCGACGCCGAGGATGTTGTAGAGCGAGTTCTCCGAATTGCCCGGGACCAGGCCGACCGACGGATTGTTGGTCAGGAAGTCGATCGAGATCGCGTGCAGCTTGATGCCGTACTGATCGAGCTCGTCGGCGAGCGGCGCCAGCGGCCCGTTGCGGCCGGAGGGGCCGACGGAGCGGACGAGGCCGGGCACCACGCGCGGGTTGGTCTGGCCCGGCAGCCCCAGCGGCGCGGCCGGCGCCGAGTCGGAGCGCGCCGGCGCCTCCTGCGCCCGCGCCGACCCCATCGTGGCGAGCGCGGCCAGCGCGACGAGGCCGCCCGTGCGGCAAAGCCGTCGATTGCGGTGACGATCCCTCCGCGGCGCGATGCGCGACCGTCGTTTGATGCCAGACATGGATGAACCCCCTCGTCTCACCACGCATCGCCCCCGCGACGCGTTCGTCCAAATGTATGCCATGCGCCGATCGCCCGGCGCGGCAAGGCTAGGTCGTCAGGGCGCTCGGCAGGGGACGCGCCGACGGTGGCTCCCCTGGCGAGGTCCCGAAATACAGGCTGTCGATCTGGGCGCGCGTGGCGAGATCGGCCGACGTCGAGCGCCCGGCAGCGAGCCCCATCGCGCGATGCGCGTAGCGCCGCGCGAGCGCGTGATTCTGCTCGGCGAGCAGGACGCTGAGCCTGTCCTCGCGGTTGAGGCGAGCGAGTGCTTCGAAGATCGCGCGCACGGCGAGCGGCGCCAGGCCCATCGAAGGCTCGTCCAGCAGCAGCAGCGTCGGGCGCGACATCAGCGCGCGGCCGATCGCCGTCATCTGCTGCTCGCCGCCGGAGACCTGCGAGGCGAGGAGCCGCCGGCGCGTCGCCAGGCCCGGGAAGAGATCGTAGACGCGATCGAGGTCGCCGCGCGCGGCGCTGCGGCCGGTGCCTCGTGCGGCCGCGCCGGTCAGAAGGTTCTCCTCGAGCGTCAGGCTCGGGAAGCAACGGCGGCCTTCGAGCACCGAGGCGACGCCGGCGCGCACCAGCGCGTCGCAGCGCCGCGAGGTCGCGTCGAGGCCTTCGAAGAGGATGTGGCCGCCCGTGACGCGACCGCGCTCGGCCGGCAGCAGATTGGCGATCGCCCGCATCAGGGTGGTCTTGCCGGCCCCGTTGGGGCCGACGATGGCGAGGATCTCGCCGCGGCCGAGCCGCAGCGAGACATCCTGCAAGCCGGCGATGCCGCCGGCGTAATGGGCCGCCAGGCCGTCGACGACGAGGATGTCGTCGACGGCTGCGGCGTCATCCATCGTGAGGCCTGCGCTCATTGACCGGCTTCGTGAACGACCTTGTCGGCGTCGGCTTCGGTCCGCAGCTTGATGTCGTGCGACTTGGCATAGGCTTCCGACGATCTCTCGATGATCGGCCGCAGCAGCGCCCAGTCCGGCGCGATCCAGCCGGAGACGACCTTCCACTGCTTGCCGTCCCACTGCTGGAAGGTGACGAGGCCGTCGCCCTCGTGGTTCTTCCAGGTGACGTCGATCGAGTGGAACAGGTCCTTGGCGCCGAGCGCCTCGACGCGCGCCGGATCGAGCTTCAGGTGCTCGAACCCCCAGCGCACCTCGTCTCCCGACAGGGTGCGCTTGCCGAACTTCTGCTGCGCGATGCGGATCGCCTCGACGTTCAGGATGCCGTTCACGATGCCGAGGTTGTGGTAGACGCTGCCGATGCGGCGCTTGTCGTCGAGGTTGCCTTTGCCGGCGCCGTAGACCTTGTCGATGATCTCCTTGACCACCGGGTAGCTCTGGCCCGACGCCTGCGTCGTGATGGCGGTGTAGCCTTTCGCCGCGGCGCCGGCCGGCAGCACGTCTTCCTCGGAGTTCGACCAGACGTTGCCGATGATGTGGTCGGCCGGGAAGCCGACCTTCTGCGCGGTCTTCAGCGCCACGGGGTTCATCACGCCCCAGCCGCGCAGCACCACGTAGTCGGGCTTCGCGCGCCGGATCGTCAGCCATTGCGCCTGCTGCTCGTTGCCCGGATGCGGCACCTCGATCTGCTGCACCTCGAAGCCGTACTTCTGCGCCAGCAGCTCGTAGATCGGGATCGTCTCCTTGCCGTAGGGCGAGCCGTGGTAGAGCACGACGATCTTCTTGCCCTTCAGCTTGTCCTGGCCGCCGAGCTTCGTGGCGATGTAGTTCACGATGCCCGACGTCTCGCTGTAGGGATTGAGCAGCAGCGGGAAGACGTAGGGGAACACACGACCGTCGGTGGAATCGGTGCGGCCGTGATTGATCGTCGTCAGCGGCACACGGTCCTGCGTGATGCGGTCGATCATCGCGTAGGCGATGCCGACCGACAGCGGCGTCCAGGCGGCGATGTCCTTGTGGTCCTTCAGGCGCTCGTAGCACTCGACGCCGCGCTCGACCTCGTACTGCGTCTCGCACTCGCTCCAGGTCAGCTTGACGCCGTTGACGCCGCCGTCGCGGATGTTGATGAGATTGAGATAATCGATGAAGCCGCCGAAGAAGCCGGTGCCGCCGGCCGCATAAGGCCCGACGCGATAGCTCTGCAGCGGGAAATATTGCTCGTCGGCGTTCGCGGCGGACGTGCCGAGGGCGGCGGCGATCGACAGCGCGCCGGCGAGAAGGGCTGTCCGCAGTCTGTGTCGAGCGATGGGCATGCGTGGGGTCTCCGGGAGATCAGTCGGCGAAGGAAGAGAGGGCGCGCGACACGCGGGCCGTGGCGCGGTCGACGAGGGCGACGAGGCCCTTCGGCTCTGCGATGAGAAAGACGAGGATGAGCACGCCGAGCAGCACGTGCTGGCTGAGGTCGAGCGTGCCGGAATCGAAGCGGCCGCCGAGAAGCGCGGTGCCGAGCCGCGACAGCAGGATCGGCGTCGTCACGATGAGCGCCGCGCCGAGGAAGGCGCCGCGGATCGAGGCGAGGCCGCCGATGATGATGATGAAGAGGAGCTGGAACGAGCGCTCGAGATCGAAGCCGGCGGGCTCGACGGTGCGGAGGTAGGCGAAGGCCCACAGCGCGCCGGCGACGCCGATGACGAAGGACGAGACGAGGAACGCCAGCAGCTTGGTGCGCAGGACGCGGATGCCGAGGACGCGCGCCGCGATCTCGTTGTCGCGCACCGCGACGAGCGCCTCGCCGGCCTCGCTCGACACGAGGCGATGCATCAGCAGCGTGAGGAGGGCGACGAAGCCCAGCGTGAACAGGTAGCGCCCGGACGACGAGGAGAGATCGAGGCTGCCGATGCGGAGCGCCGGGGCGTCGATCACGCCGGAGGGCGAATAGTTCGAGAACCACCCGAACTTGGTGAACACCCACTGCACGAAGAACTGCGCGGCGAGCGTCGAGACCGCGAGGTAGAAGCCGCGCAGGCGCAGGCTCGGCAGGCCGAAGGCGAGGCCGACCGCGGCCGTGACGACACCGGCGCCGAGCACGCTGGCGATCGGCGGCAGGCCGGGCACGTGCAGATCGAGATCGAAGGCCGCGAAGGCCCCGACCGCCATGAAGGCGGCGCTGCCGAGCGAGACGAGGCCGGTGTAGCCGGTCAAAAGATTGAGCCCCAGCGCCGCCAGCGAGAGGATGAGGAACGGCGTGAGGATCGCGTCGAGCAGGTAGCTCGAGCCGAGCACCGGCACGGCCACGAAGGCGACGAGCAGCAGGGCGGCGAGCGCCAATTGCGACCGCGTCGGACTCGGCGCGGCGCGCGTGGGGGCGAGAGCGGCGTGCGTCATCACACGCGCTTCACCAGCTTGCGGCCGAACAGGCCGCCGGGGCGCACCATGAGCACGCCCATCGCGACGACATAGGCGAACCAGCCCTCGATGCCGCCGCCGACGAACGGCCCGAGATAGACCTCGGCCAGCTTTTCCGAGGCGCCGATCAGCAGGCCGCCGACGATGGCGCCGGCGATCGAGTCGAAGCCGCCGAGCACGAGCACGGGCAGCGCCTTCAAGACGACGAGCGACAGCGAGTACTGCACGCCGAGCCGCGCGCCCCAGATGAGCCCGCCGACCAGCGCGACGAGGCCGGAGGCCGCCCACACCGCGCCCCAGGCGCGGCCGAGGCGAAGGCCCACCGCGAGCGCGGCGAGCTGATCGTCGGCGACGGCGCGGAAGACGAGGCCGGTGCGGGTGAAGCGGAAGAACAGCGTCAGCACTGCCACCATCGTGCCCGCGACGGCGGCGGCGAACAGGTCGAAGCGGCTGATCAACACGCCCCAGACCTCGAACGGCGTGTCGTCGATGCCGAGGTCGAGCGCATGGACCTGCGTGCCCCACACCAGCTGGGCGACGCCCTCGATGATGTAGGAGACGGCGAGCGTGGCGACGAAGAGCGTGATCGGCGGCTTGTTGACGAGCGGGCGCAGCACGGTGCGCTCGATCGCGATACCGAGCAGCACCATCAGCGCGAAGGTCACGCCGAGCGCGGCCGCCACCGGCACGCCGCGCTCGACGAGGCTGACGAAGGTCAGCGCCGCAAACAGCAGCATCGACCCCTGCGCGAAATTGAGCACGCCCGAGGCCTTGTAGATCAGCACGAAGCCGACCGCGACGAGCGAATACATGACGCCGGACAGCAGCCCGCCGACCAGCACCTCGAGGAAGAAGGACCAGTCGAACCCGCTCACGGCACCAGCTCTTCCGTGTCCTGCCCGAGGTAGGCGGCGATGACGGCGGGGTTCCGGCGGATCTCGTCGGGCGTGCCGTCGGCGATCTTGCGGCCGTAGTCGAGCACGGTGATCCGGTCGGCGAGGCCCAGGACGATGTCGACGTCGTGCTCGATGAGCACGATCGTCGTGCCGAAGCGGTCGCGCGTCGCGCGGATGAAGCGCGCCATCTCCGGCTTGTCGGCGCCGCTCATGCCGGCGAGCGGCTCGTCGAGCAGCAGCAGGCGCGGCTCGGCGACGATCGCGCGGGCGAGCTCGATGCGCTTGCGCACGCCGTAGGGCAGGCCGTCGAGCCGGCGATCGCGCAGGGCGTCGAGCTCGAGGAAGGTCAGCATGTCGTCGACGCGGCGACGCGTCTCGTCGCGGTCGCGGCGCGCCCGCGGCAGGTCGAGGATCTGCTCGACGATGCCGGCGCGCGCCTGGGCGCGGCACCCCATCGCGACGTTCTGCGCGACGCTGAGGCCCTCGAACAGCGCGAGGTTCTGGAAGGTGCGGGCGATGCCGAGCCGCGCGAGGTCGCGGGCGCGGGGCCGCGTCGCGCCGCCGATTGCGATCGTGCCGGCATCGGCGGGAGAGAGGCCGCTGAGGAGGTTGAGCAGCGTGCTCTTGCCGGCGCCGTTCGGCCCGATGATGGCGTGGATCTCGCCGAGGCCGACGTGCATGTCGACGTCGGTGATCGCTTTCACGCCGCCGAAGCGCTTGCTGACGCCGCGCAGCGCCAGCCCGGCCCCGTCGGTCGCAGCGACCCGCCTCGATGTCGCGGCGGGGGGCGTCGTGGGAGGCTTGGCGGCAAGCGGGGGCTGGACGGCGATATTCATCGTGCCCGGACAGGCGCGGAGAAGATTATTCTTGTCTTCGCTTGAATTCGCATATGCCCGACGCCATCTATACACAGCCTTACTTATCTTGCAGTGCGAAATCGGCGTCAACGAGGTATATATCGCAATTCTTAGCTCTTATATACCTGACTTGTTCCAATCCGGCGGCGGATCGGGGACTTTTATCCTCGCCTGCCCGGCCCGGCGGCGTGGGGATGCGCTGCGCCGCGCGGCGTGCGAGGAGAGGGCGATGAGCGGTATCGCAGAATGACCAAGGGCCCAGACGCGCTCGACGTGACGGTGACGGCGGCCGGGCATCGGATCCCGATGAAGCAGGCGGTGCTCGTCGCGCTGGCGGCGGGGCTCGGCTACGGGTTCGATTCCTACGCCGTGAACATCTTCGGCATGCTGAGCCCGTTGATCGCCAGCGACCTCAAGCTCGACGTCAAGACGATCGGCTGGATCGGCTCGATCTTCCTCGTCGGCTACACGATCGGCACGGTGGCGTTCGGCTATCTCGCCGACCGCCTGGGCCGTCGCAACGCGCTCAAGTTCTCGATCCTGCTCTACGGGCTGACGACGGTTCTCGGCGGCCTCGCCAACAGCGTCTGGACGATCACCAGCCTGCGCTTCCTCACGGGCGTCGGCGGCGCCGGCGAGCTGGCGGTCGGGGCGCCCTACACGGCGGAGATGTGGCCGCCGCGCCATCGGGCGCTCGGCACCGGCGGGACGATGTTCGCGCTCTACGCGCTCGGCTACATCCTCGCGGCGATCGCCGCGCTGTTCATCGTGCCGCGCTTCGGCTGGCGGCCGGCCTTCGTGTTCGCCGCGGTGCCGGCGGGGCTCGTCTTCTGGCTGCGCAATTCCGTGCAGGATTCGCCGCGCTTCAAGGAGGCGCAGGTGGAGATGGAACGCCTCGTCGCGCTGCGCGGCGGGCAGCGCCCGCGCACCAACATCTGGGCGATCCCCGGCGCGCGCAAGCGCATCGCCATCGGCTGGCTGCTCTACGTCGCCAACACCTGCGGCTATTGGGGGATCACGTTCTTCCTGACGACGTTCATGATCAAACGATTCCACGTGACGCTGGCGGATTCGATCTACTACGCGATGTGGTTCTACGTCGCGCAGTTCGTGCTCTCCTTCGTCGGAACGGCCCTGTCCGATCGCATCGGCCGGCGCCCCGGCGGCATCCTCGGCGCCGTGCTGATGATCGTCTTCACCGTGCTCGCGACGACGGCGGCGAGCCTGCCGGTCTTCCTCGTCTTCGGCGGCCTGATGGTCGGCATGCTCGGATGGTTGTGGGGGATCGGCGACACCTACCTGTCCGAGTTCTTCCGCACCTCGCTGCGCGGCACCGGCTTCGGCATCATGGTCGGCGGCGGCCGCCTCGTGTCGATCCTGGCGCCCGGCCTGGTCGGCTGGGGCATCACGGAATTCGGCCCCGTCGCGCCGTTCCTGGCGACGGCGGGGCTCTGGGTGCTCACCATCATCGGCTACGCGATCGGCCCCGAGACGGCGGGGCGCGAGCTCGAGGAGGTGCAGCTGTAAGGCGGTCGCGGCTCCTCTAGGGAGCCCCGCGATCTACAGCTTCAGCAGCCGCGTCGCCGTCCTGTAGGTCGCCGCCGCGAAGGCCTCGTCGTCCAGGCCGAGCGCGGCGAAATCCTCGAGCCCCTGCTTCATCGGCCGGAACGGGAACGAGCTGCCGAACAGGAACTGGTCGCGCATGAAGCCATTCGCCGCCTCGACATAGACATGCGCGCCCGGCGCGAACGTGTACATGTCGGGCGACACGAAGACGTTCTCGTTGCGAAAGGCCACGGTGACCATCTCATGGACGTGGGGGTAGAAGCCGTGGCAGCAGATCAGCGGCAGCGTCGGGAAGCGCTTGGCGACGCGGTCGACGGCGAAGGGGTCGTTGAGCCGCAGGTCCGGCGTCGTCGGGCCGGACATCACGAAGGCCGGCACGCCGAGCTCCAGGCACAGCTCGTAGAACGGGGTGAGGCGCGCGTCGTCGGCCGTCATCCCCTCGGCGTAGAAGCCGGCATCGAGGTTGAGGCCGGCGAGGCCGAGCTCGCCGATGGCGCGGCGCGCCTCGGCCAGCGCGCGGTCCGGCCCCAGCTCGATCGGATCGACCGAGGCGATGCCGATCAGCCGCTGCGGCGCCGTCTTGGCGACCTCGGCGAGGGCGTCGTTCTCGACGCGCACGCCCGGCACCGAGCGCGCGACCATCACCGCCGTGGTGATGCCGGCCGCGTCCATCTCGGCGACGAAGCTCTTAGCGTCGGGCGTGCGGGTGAAATGGTCGATGTCCTTGCCGCCGACGCGCTTGTTGAGCCAGCGCACCACCTCGAAGTCCGGCGTGCCCGGCGCGGCGCCGAAGAACGGATGCAGGAAGCTCGGCCGGCTGCGCATGTCGATCACGGGCGATGTCATCAGGGCGCCTCCTCGGGCCACAGGATCAGGGTGGGGCGGAGACATATAGGGATGCCGGCGCCCCGGCCAGCCGTGCGCGCGCGGGGCTCGGCGTGACCATAGGGCACGAGCTGCTCCTGCTCGCCGTGGCGCTCGGGGCGAGCGGCCTCGGCGGCATGCTCGGCATGGCGAGCGGCGTGTTCCTGGTGCCGATCCTCACCGCCTTCTGCGGCGTGCCGATCCACGATGCGATCGGCGCCAGCATCGTCTCGGTCATCGCCTGCTCCTGCGCCAGCGCCGCGCCGTTCCTGCGCGCGCGGCTCGTCAATTTGCGGCTGGCGCTGGTGCTCGAGGTCGCCACGACCTTCGGCGCGCTGATCGGCGTGCTGCTTTCCGGCCTCGTGCCGATCGCCTTCCTCTACGCCTTGTTCGCGGCGATCCTCCTCGTCTCGGCCTGGCAGATGCGGGCGCGCCGCGAAGTCGTGGCGCTCGCCGCTCCGACGACGCGGCCCGGCGGCCTGCTCGCGACGCGGCGGCTCGACGGCACCCATCCGGATCGCGCCACCGGCCGGGACGTCGCCTACACGATCGATCGGCTGGGCCTGGGCCTGGGGCTGATGTTCGGCGCCGGGCTCGTCTCGGCGCTGCTCGGCATCGGCTCGGGCGTGCTCAAGATCCCGGCCATGGACAGCGCGCTGAAGCTGCCGATCAAGGTGTCGTCGGCGACCTCGAACTTCATGATCGGGGTCACCGCCGTGGCGAGCGCCGGCGCCTACATGGTGCGGGGCCAGATCTCGGCGCCGATCGCCGGGCCGGTCGCGCTCGGCTCGGTCGTCGGCGCGGTGGCCGGCGCGCGCGTGCTGATGGTCGCCTCTGGCGACAAGCTGCGCCTGTTCTTCGTCATCGTGCTGATCCTCCTCTCGGTGCAGATGGCGCTGGCCGCGTTCGGCTTCGACGTCGGCAGGACCGGCGGATGAGCCCGACGGACGAACGAGAGAGCGACCGTCGGCTGGGGGAAGCGCTGGCGGTTCTTCTCGAGCGCGGAACCTGGTTCGCCTGCCTCGTCGTCGGCCTCGGGCTGGCGGTGCAGGCGGCCTCCGGCGCCGGGTCCCTCGGCCTGGCGATCGTCACGGCCGGTCTCGTCGTCTTCCTCGCCCTGCCGGTGTTGCGGCTGCTCGCGGTGCTCGCGGTGTTCCTGCGACGCGGCGACCGCGCCTTCGCGGGCATCGCCGCCCTGGTGCTGGCCATCATCGCCCTCGCGCTGGCCGCCGGGGCGTGGGTCCTCAAATAAAGGTATATGCCGCTTTGACATTGCAGCCAGCGCCGCCCATTTTGAGCGAGCCGTCCACCGTCGACGTCAGCGAGGCCCGGATGACCGCCGCCTTCCAAGCGACCTGCGATCAGCCCCATTGCCGCCGCGTGTCGGACGGCTGCGCCGCGCCGGGCTGGACGCTCGCCGCGTCGATCCTCGCGTCGAGCCTCGCCTTCCTCGACAGCTCGGTCATGAACGTCGCCCTGCCGGCCCTGAAGACGGATCTGGGCGGCAGCACGACCGACCTGCAATGGACGATCAACAGCTACGCGTTGCCGCTCTCGGCGCTGATCCTGTTCGGCGGCGCCGCGGGCGACCGGTACGGGCGGCGGCGCTTCCTGGTCATCGGCATCGCCATCTTCGCGCTGGCGTCGATCGGCTGCGCGCTGGCGCCGGGCTTCTCCGTTCTGGTGCCGATGCGCGCGCTGCAGGGGATCGGCGCGGCGCTGCTGATGCCGAACAGCCTCGCCCTGCTCGGCGCCGCCTATCCGGCGGAGAAGCGCGGCCAGGCGATCGGCACCTGGGCGGCGTTCGGCGTCATCTCCAGCGCGGCGGGTCCGCCGCTCGGCGGCTGGCTGATCGGCGTCTTCGGCTGGCGAGCGGTCTTCTTCGTCAACGTTCCCGTCGCGCTCGCCGCGATCGCCATCGCCAGGACGCGGGTGCGCGAGTTCGCCGATCCCGGCGGCTCGCTCGACTGGGGCGGCGCCGCGCTCGCGACGCTGGCGCTCGGCCTGTTCGCCTGGCCGCTCACCCTGTGGTCGAGCCGGCGGGCCCTGCCGCCCGAGGCGATCCCCATGTTCGCCGCCAGCATGGCCGCGACGGTGCTGTTCTTCTGGGTCCAGCTGCGGCGCGGCGACCGCGCGATGATGCCGCTCGGCATGTTCGCCTCGCGCGCCTTCGTCGGCCTCTCCGTGGTGACCTTCCTCATCTACACGGCGCTCAGCGGCCTGTTCCTGCTGCTGCCCTACGTGCTCATCGACGGCGGCTACTCGCCGCTGCAGGCCGGGCTCGCGCTGCTGCCGTTCCCGGCGATCGTCGGGGTGGCCTCGCGGCTGATGGGCCGCGTCGCCAGCCGCCACGGTCCGCGCTGGCCGCTCGTCGGCGGCTCGTTCGTCGCCGCGGCGGGGTACGCGCTGCTCTCGCGGATGGAGCCGGGCGGCAGCTACTGGCTGACCGTCGTGCCCGGCGCGGCGGTGCTCGCGGCCGGCATGGCGGGTGCCGTGGCGCCCCTGACGGCGGCCGTGCTCGCCGCGGTCGACCGGCACCACACCGGCACCGCCTCCGGCTTCAACAGCATGGTCTCGCGCTCCGGCGGCCTGATCGCCACGGCGCTGTCGGGGGCCGTGCTCGTCCACACCGGCCCGGCGCTGGTCGCCAGCTTCCATTCCGCGGTGTGGATCGGCGCGGTGATGGCGGTCGCGGCCGGGCTCGCGGCCTTCGCGACGCTCGGGCCGCCGCGTCCGGCGCCGCGGGAGCGGGCGGCGGTCGCTGCCGCCGAGTGATCGATATTCACCGCCCGGATTGACCGCTATGCTCGCTGGCGACAGCCGGATGCCGGGCCATGGATGAGAACGTCGCCACGCCACGCCGCCGCGACCACGCCGACACCGGCCGGGGCCGGCGCCGTCTGCTGGAGCGGCTGCTGCCGGGGATCGGGCGCTACAAGAAGCCGCCGGAGACGATATCTGGCGAGCGGCCCAATGCCCTGCCGGAGGCGCTGCTCGAGACGGCGTTCGTCCCGGGCTTCGAGAGCGTCCGAGTCTGGGGCGACGTCTACACGCAGTCCTTCGAGGACTCGCTGATCAAGAAGAACAAGGCGCTGCGCGATGCGGCGGAGGCCGGCATCAACCCGTCGAGCCTGTACAAGGCGGACTTCCTCGCGCTCTCCGGCGGCGGCGACAAGGGCGCCTTCGCGGCCGGCGTGCTCGCCGGCTGGAGCGAACGCGGCGACCGTCCGAACTTCGAGGTCGTCACGGGCGTCAGCGCCGGCGCGCTCGCCGCGCCGTTCGCCTTTCTCGGCCCGGCGCACGACGCCAGCCTGCGCGAGATCTACACCGAATACGGCGCCGCCCACCTCTATCGCAGCCGCGGCGTGCGCGGCTTCTTCTCCGACGCGCTCAACGACACGTCGCGGCTCGATGCGCTGATCCGCAGCTACGTCACCGAGGATTTCCTCGATCGCATCGCCGAGGAGCACGGCAAGGGCCGCCGGCTGCTGGTGCTGACGACGAACCTCGACGCGCAGCGCCAGGTCATCTGGGCGCTGTCGGCGATCGCGGCGAGCGGCCGCGCGGACCGGCGCGATCTCTTCGTGACGATCCTGCGCGCCTCGTCGGCGCTTCCGGGCGTGTTTCCGCCGGTGAAGATCAACGTCGTCGCCGGCGACGGGAAGACCTACGACGAACTGCACGTCGACGGCGGCGTCACCGCCGAGCTCGTGTTCATCCCGCCGGAATCGCAGATCCTGCACGTCGAGGACCTGATCTTCCCGAAGCGGCGCGAACGCACGCTGTGGGTCATCGAGAACGGCAAGCTCGGCCCGGAATATGCGGCGATCGACCTGAAGATCCTGCCGCTGGCGCTGCGCGCGGTGCAGACGATGGTGAAGTACCAGGTCATCGACAACCTGCTCGCGCTGGCGCTGATCACCCGCAACAACGAGGGCAGGTTCTTCTTCAACGCGATCCCGCCGTCGTTCAACCCGAAGCCGCACAGCCTGTTCGATCGCGGCTATGCGCGCGAGCTCTACGACGTCGGGCGCGAGGTCGGCAGCAGCGGCAAGTGGTTTGCCTCGCCACCGTCCTCGCCGACGTTGCTGCCGATGGAGGCGTTCGAGGTGGAACGCGAGCAGATGCGCGAGGCGCCGCGCCCGCTCGGCTACCGCGGCTGCATGCAGTCGGCCGCCGCGGCGGGCTTCGAATCGGTGACGCCGGAGTAGGGCGCGCTGCGGCGCGCCTAGTGCACAGCCTCGCCGACGTACCGCCGCCGCAGATGCGCGAGATACGGTTCGATCTCCAACGGCCGCCCCGTCGCGGCGGCGATGATCTCTCCGGTCGACAGCGAGCTCGCCTTGGCGTGCACCTCGCGGCGCAGCCAGCCGACGAGCGGCGCGAAGTCGCCCTCCGCCAGGCGCGCCGGGATGTCCGGCGTCGCGTCGCAGGCCGCCTGGAACAGCTGCGCGGCGGTGGCGGCGCCAAGCGTATAGGTCGGGAAATAGCCCCAGGCGCCGGACGGCCAGTGGATGTCCTGCAGGCAGCCGTGCGCGTCGTCCGGCACCTTGAGCCCGAGCAGCTCGTGCATGCCGGCGTCGAAGGCGCCCGGCAGGTCGGCGATGGCGAGAGAGCCGTCGATCAGCGCGCGCTCGAGGTCGTAGCGCAGAAGGATATGCGCGGGATAGGTTACCTCGTCGGCGTCGACGCGGATGAAGCCGGGCGCGACGCGCGTGTAGAGCGAATGGAGATTGTCGGCCTCGAGCGCGGCGTCCTCGCGGCCGAAGGCTTGGCGCACGCGCGGCGCCAGGAAGGTGATGAACTCGCGGGTGCGGCAGGCCTGCATCTCGACGAGCAGCGACTGGCTCTCGTGCATCGCCATGCCGCGGGCCGCGCCGACCGGCTGATGCAGCCAGTCCGCGGGCCGGCCCTGCTCGTAGAGCGCATGCCCCGTCTCGTGCAGCACGCCCATCAGCGCGCGCGAGAAATCCTCGTCGTTGTAGCGGGTCGTGATGCGCACGTCGGACGTGGCCCCGCCGCAGAACGGATGCAGGCTCGTGTCGAGGCGGCCGCGCGAGAAATCGAAGCCGACGCGGCGCATGAGCTCCTCGCCTAGCCCCTTCTGCGCGGCGGTCGGGAAGGGGCCGGCGACGGCGATCGGCGCGGGCCGGCGCGCCTGCGCGGTGCGCGCGTCCTCGATCAACGCCGGGATCTCGTGCCGCAGCCGGTCGAACAGCGGATCGATGAAGGCGCGGCGCAGCCCGGGATCGTACTGGTCGAGCAGCGCGTCGTAGGGCGCGAGGCCGAGCGATTGGCCCTTGGCGGCGCCGATCTCGCGCTGCAGGTTCAGCACCTCGCGCAGATGCGGCAGCAGCAGCGCGAAGTCGCTCGTCGCGCGGGCCTCGCGCCACACCATCTCCGCGCGGGAGGACGCCTTCGAGCTCGCCTCGACGAGGTCGCCGGGGACGGCGGTGGCATGCGCGTGGGCACGGCGCATCTCGGCGAGGTTGGCGCGTTCCCACGGGTCGAGCGCGCCCTTGTCGGCCTCGGCGGTGTCGAGGAGGTCGGCGGTGGACGCGGCGACGAGTAGCTCGTGGGCGAGCCCGTGCAGGGTCGCGAGCTGCTCGGCGCGGCCGTCGGCGGCGCCGTCGGGCATCAGCGTCTGCGCGTCCCAGCCGAGCACGCCGGCGGCGTCGTTGAGGGCGCCAAGGCGGCCGAACAAGCGGGTGAGGGAGGTGTAGGCTGTCATGCGCGCGGTCTATCGCACGGCGCGGCGTCCCGCAAAGCGCGGGCGGTCAGCGGACGTTCGGCGTCAGCGGATTGTTGAGGAAGCCGTAGTCGGTCTCGCGCTCGGTCAACGCGCGCTCGTGCGCCTTGGCCTCGCGGCAGAGCCGATAGTCGCGCGTGCCGGGCGCCAGGCGATAGCTGCGGCAGATCGCATCGTCCTGCGGGAAGGCGGCGAGCGGCGAGCCTTCGGGGTGGCAGTCGCCGCTGGCGATGCCGAGGGCGCAATCGCGCGGGTCGCAGCCGGCCGTGGCGAGCGCGATCGCGGCGATGAGAGCAAGGCGAGGCAATGCACCGGGCATGCGGGCAGGATAGCACGCCGCGGCGACACATGCCGCGTCAAAACACCGGCGCGCCGGCCGCCTGCAGCGTCGTCGCCAGATGCGCCAGCGCGCGGGCCCGCAGCTTGTAGAAGGTCGCCGGTGCCCAGCCCTTCTCGCGGCACAGCGCCCGGAGCGAGCGGCGGCGGGCGACGCGCAGCGCCCACAGGCTCGTGACCAGCGCGAGGCCGGGATCGACGGCGCGGAGGTCGCGCAGCCAGTCGAGGGCGACCTCCATGCGATCGATGTCGCGGCCGCTCGGGCGCAGGGCCAGCGCGGTGAGATGCGCCGCCTCGCGCGCGCGGCGCTCGTCCTCCGGCAATTCGGCCTGGGCGAGCTGGTCGGCCCATTCGAGCCGCGGGCGGACCCAATGGTTGCCAGGTTGGCGCGGCCCCTTCACGCGCGGCAGGCGGTCGAGCGTGCGAAAGGCCTCGACGAGGCATTCGCCGACGCGGTCCGCGGTCCAGCCTTCGGGCGGCGGCGCGGCGGGCGCGGCGAGATCGAGCGGGTCGGCCAGCATGCTCAGGCTCCGTCGTCGAGGATGTTGTCGATGAGGCCGTCGTCCGAGCCGGCGGCGACGAGGAGGAGCCGGCACAGTTCCTCGCGGGTCATGTTGCGCTTGGTGGCGGCCGCATCGCAGCGGCGCGCGACATGCGGCGGCAGCCGGACCGGCGGCGTCGCATCGCGGAAGGCGAGACCGAACCGGCGCGCCTGGCGGTGCACGTTGCCGGTCGTCGACGCGATCAGCGGGTCGCGGGCGACGCGGGCCGCGTCGATGCCCTGGCCGATCAGGAAGCCGAGCCGGGCGACGCGATTCTGCGGCCAGCGGCGGAGGGTGCGGGGAGCGATGTCATCGGTCATGCCGCCAGTATCGGTATCTATACCGATCTGTCAACGGTCAATTTACCTAATGAAAAGTTTCAGTAGGTCGGTCATTCTACCGCTATGGAATTGAAGGATGTTCTCGCGCGGATCGAGAGCCGACTTGCCGTGGTCGGGCTCTCCGCTCATGCGGCCTCGCTGGCGGCGCGCAAGCCCGACGCGATCCGCAACCTGCGCCGCGCCGTCTCGAACGGCGACCGTCGCGGCGTCACGACGGAGACGTTGAACTCGCTGGCACCGGTGCTGAAGACGACGGCGTCGTGGCTGCTGGAGGGCGTCGGCGGCACGCCCTCGCCGACCTCGCTGCGCGTCGTCGGGCGCGTCGGCGCCGGGGCCGAGATCCTGCCGGAATTCGAGCAGATCCCGCCCGACGGCCTCTACGAGATCGACCTGCCGCTGCCGCTGCCGGAGGCCTCCGTCGCCTTCGCGGTCGAGGGCGACAGCATGTGGCCGCGCTACAATGCCGGCGACGTCGTCGTCTGCGAGGAGCGCGAGCACGACGCGCAGGCGATCACCGGCCACGAGGCGGCGGTCCGCACCAGCGACGGCAAGCGATATCTGAAGACGATCCGCCGCGGCGCGACCGGCGGCACGTTCGATCTCGAGAGCCACAACGCGCCGCCGATCCGCAACGTGACGATCGAATGGGCGGCGCCGATCCTGCTGATCATTCCCGC
>CAZZZM010000010.1:28614-30108 GCA_964658465.1 uncultured Nakamurella sp. | reverse complement strand
GCCGTGCCGGCGTCGGCTCAGACGCGGCCGCATCATTCGGGCCATATGAGCTTCAACGCGCCGCAGATGCGTCCGCACCACAGCGGCTTCCACCGCCCGAACCGTCCGACCCACCACCATTTCTACGGCCACCCCGGCTACGAGCCGGTGCATCGCGATCTCTAGGTTTATTGGCCGAGTCCGCTCAGCGCGGGTTTGGCCACGGGAACCGGATGTTGCCGTCGCGCAGGCCGGCCAGCACGATCTCGACGCCGCCGGACTTGATCATCCATTCGAGACGATGGTCGCGATATTCGCGGCGGCGTCCGCCGGTCGTGTAGGTGTCGGCGGCAGCCGCCATCTTCACCGCCGCCGCGTCGAACTCGGCAAAGGTGCGGGCGACCGACGGCCGCTCGCGGACACGGGCATGCCAGAGTGCGAGCGGGCTGTCGGCGTCCGGCCCGAGGCCGTAGTGCACCGAGCGGTTGAGGATCGGCGCCACCGCGACGTCGGCCCAGCCGAAGCGATCGCCGCCGAACCAGTCCGCCGTGCCGAGCCGCGCCGCCAGCCAATCCTGCAGGATCGCGGTCTGCCGTGCCGCGGTCGCGCGCATGCGCTCCGCGAGCTCGCCCGTCGCCCGGCGGAACCATAGGATCTCGCCGAAACCCCAGTTCACCGCCTCGTACTGCGTGTCGCAGACCTCTTCGGTGAGCCGGGCCTGCGCCCGCGCCGCGGGATCGCGCGGCAGCAGCGCGGGCTCGGGCCAGCGCTCCTCGATATATTCGAGGATGACCGTCGATTCGAAGAGACGCAGGTCGCCGTCGATCAGCACCGGCACCTCGGCGCGCGGGTTCGCTGCGGCGAACGGGCCGTCCTCGCGCCCGGTGCCGAAGCTCTCCGGCAGCTCGAGATCGAAGGCGACGCCCTTCTCGCGGAGCGCGATCTTGACCTTCTGCGCATAGGACGAGAGCGGATGCTCGTAGAGCAGCATGGCGGACCTCCGTGGGAAGCCCGCTTAGCCGATCCGAGCGAGGTCCGCACCCTCGCGGGGCAGCTTCACATCACCACGACGCGGGTGCCGACGCCGACGCGGCCGTAGAGATCGATCACGTCCTGGTTCATCATCCGGATGCAGCCGGACGAGACGTTGGTGCCGATCGTGTACGGCTCGTTGGTGCCGTGGATCCGGTACAGCGACGAGCCGAGGTAGAGCGCGCGGGCGCCGAGCGGGTTGGCCGGCCCGCCCGCCATGTGGCGCGGCAGGTCGGGGCGCCGCGCCATCATCTCGGACGGCGGCGTCCAGTCCGGCCATTCGGCCTTGCGGCTGATCGCCTTGATGCCGGCCCAGGCGAACCCGGGGCGACCGACGCCGATGCCGTAGCGCAGCGCGACGCCGCGCGGCTCGACGAGGTAGAGGAATTTGTTCGGGGTATCGATGACGATCGTGCCGGCCCGCTCCCGGCCCGCGTAGGCGACCTGCTGGCGCTGGTAGATCGGGTCGATGCCCGGCGCGGT
>CAZZZM010000010.1:20360-28514 GCA_964658465.1 uncultured Nakamurella sp. | reverse complement strand
GCCGGCGGAAAGTCGTTGTAGCTCTCGCGATAGGTCGGCCTGGCGTAGGGCGACGGTGCCGGCTCGGGCTGGCCGAGGATGTTGTGCTGCGGCGGCGGGTAATCGTCGTAGGTCTCGCGGTAGCTCGGCCGCTGATCATAGACGGTCCCGCCGAGGCCCGGCAGCCCGAGCCCGCCCAGACCTTGGGCGCAGGCGACGCCTGGCGTCAGGCACACCAGCGCGATAGAGGCAATTCTACGCATAACGACCCCCGCAATATACAACGCTCCGCACTATAAAGGATAATTTTTAAGTGTAACGCTTTACCGATCGCTATAGTTACGCAATATATAAGATGAATTATCTGTTGAGGAACTTGCCTTACGATCGGTGAACGGGACGGCTGCGGAACGGCCGCCGCGACAGGCTACAGACCGATGGCCTCCATATGCCGTGCGGGATTGTCGGCGAAAGCTTCCAGGAGCGCTTCCTTGATCGCCGTCATGCGGGCGCTATCGACGATCTTCTTGCCGGCCAGGTCGGTGACGTAGAACACGTCGGCGGCCCGCTCGCCGAAGGTCGCGATATGCGCCGAGCCGATGTTGAGATCGAGCTTGGAGAGGATGGCCGTCAGCGTGAACAGCAGACCGCGACGGTCGAGGCCGGAGACCTCGATGACCGTGAAGCGGCCGGAGAGCGCGTTGTCGAGGCGCACCTCCGACTCGACGTCGAAGATATCGGCGATCGACGTCTCGGCGGCCCGGCGTTGCGCCACCGCGTCGGCCAGGCGGATCTCGCCCGTCAGCGAGCGCTCGATCGCCATGCCGATGCGGCTGGCGCGCCGCAGTTCGTCCTCGTCGCGGTCGAGCGCGCGGGTCACGTAGATCATGTCGAGCGCCAGCCCGTCGGTCGTCGTGAAGACCTGCGCGTCGACGATATCGGCGCCGGCGGCGGCGCAGGCCCCGGCGATGATCGACAGCAGGCGCGGATGATCCGGCGCGATGACGGTGATCTCGGTGATGCCGCGCGCCGCTTCCGTCAGGGTGTCGATCACCGGCTCCGGCAGGTCGATCTCCGACGCGTTGAGGATGTTGGCGTGGCGGATCTTGTGGGGCAGATCGACCTTCTGCCAGTAGTCGGGCTGGTGGCGTGCGGCATAGGCGGCGAAGTCCGGCTCGCTCCAGCTCGGGAGCGCCTGCCGCAGCTCGTCGCGCGCGGCGGCGAGGCGCCGCTCGCGGGCGAGCTTGGAATCCTCGCCGCTGAGCAGGTTTTCCGCCGCCAGATAGAGCGTGCGGAGAAGCTCCGCCTTCCAACCGTTCCACACGCCCGGTCCGACCGCGCGGATGTCGCAGATCGTCAGGATCATCAGGAGATTCAGCCGCTCGACCGTGCCGACCAGGGCGGCGAAGGTCTCGATGGTGCGCCGATCCGACAGGTCGCGCCGCTGCGCGGTGTCCGACATCACGAGGTGCTGCTCGATCAGCCAGGCCACCGTCTCGGTCTGCTCGTCGGTCATGCCGAGCCGGGGACAGAGCTTGCGGGCGACCTTCATGCCGGCGATCGAATGGTCCTCGGTACGCCCCTTGGCGATGTCGTGCAGGAACAGCGCCACGTAGAGGACGACGCGGTCCTTGATCAGCGGCAGCACGTCGATGGCGACGGGATGCTCGATCGCGCTGCGCCCGCTCTCGATCTCCGCGAGGATCGCGATCGACCGGATCAGGTGCTCGTCCACCGTGTACGAATGGTACATGTTGAACTGCATCAACGCGACGATGCGGCCGAACTCCGGGATGAAGCGCCCGAGCACGCCGGCCTGGTTCATCAGCCGCAGCACCACGGCCGGCGCGTTGCGCGAGGTCAGGATCGCCAGGAAGAGGCGGTTCGCCTCCGGGTCCTCGCGCATCTCCTTGTCGATCCTGATGAGGCTGAGGTTCACGAGCCGCATCGCGTCGGGATGGATCGCGAGCCCGGTCTCGTCGGCGAGCGAGAACAGCCGGATCATGTTGGTCGGGTCGCGCGCGAAGGTCGCCGGATGCGCGAAGCTGATGCGCGCATTGTCGAGGACGAAATCCTTGTTGCCGAGGCTGGTGCGGCGCCGCCAGATCCGGCCGAAGAAGCGGTCGAGCATCGGCGACGGCTTCGCCTGGCGCTCCTCGAGGCCGGCGCAGACGATCGCCGTGAGGTCGCCGACTTCCTTGGCGACGAGGAAATAGTGCTTCATGAAGCGCTCGACGCCGTAGAGACCGGCGCGATCCACGTAGCCGAGACGCTCGGCGACGATCCGCTGCAAGTCGAACGACAGCCGCTCCTCGGCGCGACCCGTGACGAAATGCAGGTGGCAGCGCACGCGCCACAGGAACTCCTCGCAGCGCCGGAACAGCCGGTATTCCTTGCGCGAGAAGAGGCCGGCGGCGACGAGCTCGGCGGCATCGCGCACGCGGTAGACGTATTTGGCGATCCAGAACAACGTGTTGAGGTCGCGCAGGCCGCCCTTGCCCTCCTTGACGTTGGGCTCGACCAGGAACCGCGAGCGGCCGACCTTGGCGAGGCGCACGTCGCGCTCGGAGAGTTTCGCCGCGACGAACTCGGCCGGCGTGACGCTCACCACCTCCTGGTCGAAACGCGAGCGCAGATCCTCGAAGGCGACGAGGTTGCCGAGGATCGGCCGCGCCTCCAGCAGAGCGGTGCGGATCGTGATGTCCTCTCGCGAATATTGCAGGCATTCCTCGATCGAGCGCGTCGAGTGACCGACCTTCAGGCGAAGATCCCACAGGATGTAGAGCATCGCCTCGACGACCTTGATCGACCACGGGTCGTCCTTCGAGGGCATCAGGAACAGGAGATCGATGTCGGAGCCCGGCGCCAGCGTGCCGCGGCCATAGCCGCCGACCGCCGCCACGACGAGCGTGCCGCCCTCGGCGGGCGGCGCGGGCTGAACGTGACGGACGACGTAGGCGAACAGCGCCCGGATCATCTCGTCCTGGATGTCTGAGAGGTGGCGGGCGCAGCGCAGACCGTCGCCGCCGTCCTCGAGATCGGCCTGGACGCGATTTCGGCCCACCTGCAACGCTTCGCGGAAGACCGCCACGACGTCGAGATGGCGGACGCCCTCGTGGCCGCCGTCGGCATGGAGCCTGTCGAGTTCGGCAGCGACCGCGGCGCTGGCGAACAGATCCTTGATCGCGAGCTGCCGTCGCGTCGGGCGGCGGCGGCGCGGCGGCGCGACTCGTTCGATCGAATGGGTCACGTGGTCCCTTACTGCGCCGCCGTCGGGGCGGTCTCCGCGCGCTTGGCCTCGATCGCGTCCCAGACCCGCACCGCGAGATCGGGACCGCCGACCCGCTTGATGGCGCGGATGCCGGTCGGCGACGTGACGTTGATCTCCGTCAGATGACCGTCGATCACGTCGATGCCGACGAGCAGCAGGCCGCGACGTTTTAGTTCGGGCCCGATGGTCGCGCAAATCTCGAGTTCGCGGTCGGTAAACGAGGTCGCCGCCGCCGCCCCGCCGCGCACCATGTTGGAGCGGATATCGTTCTCCGCCGGCACGCGGTTGATCGCGCCGAGCGGCTCGCCCTCGACGAGGATGATCCGCTTGTCGCCGAGCACGATGTTCTTCAGGAAGGCCTGCACGACCCATTGCTCGCGGATCGTCTGCGCGAACAGGTCGTACAGCGAGCCGAAGTTCGGGTCCTTCTCGGCGATCTTGAACACCGACGTCCCGCCGTGCCCGTGCAACGGCTTCATCACGACCTCGCCGTGCTGGCGGCGGAACGCCTCGATCTCGGCCTTGTCGCGGGTGATCAGCGTCGGCGGCATCAGCTGCGGATAGTCCATCACGAACAGCTTCTCCGGCGCGTTGCGCACGCTGACCGGATCGTTGACGACAAGCGTGCCGGGCTGGAGCCGCTGCAGGATGTGGGTCGAGGTGATGTAGGCGAGGTCGAAGGGCGGGTCCTGGCGGAGCAGGACGACGTCCATCTCGGATAGGTCGATTGTCCGCGCCGGCCCGAGGGAGACGTGATTGCCGACGATGTCGCGCACCTGGACCGGGGCGACATGGGCGACCGCCCGCCCGTCGCGCAGGCTCAGGTCCTCGGGGCGGTAGTAGGAGAGGTCGTGGCCGCGGGCCGAGGCCTCCAGCATGAGGGCGAACGTCGTATCGCCGGCGATCGAGATGCGCTCGATCGGATCCATCTGCACGGCGACCTTGAGGGCCATCACAAATCCTTTCCTGCGCCGGAATGCCGGGGCCGAGGGGCCCAAGCATTAACCGCCCGTGAACGCAATGCCTTTACGTTAACGGCCTCGACGAGGTGGACCGTGATGGGCATCGTATCAATTGGGCGAAGCCTGTTGATCAGGCAACTGCTTATGAGCGGCCTGACGATCGCTCTCGGCGCCATATGCTACCTTGCCGTGCAGGACGTCGCCGACGTTGCGCGCGCCACGACGCTTCGCGACGCCGGCATCTCGGCGATCGTCGAAGCGACGCAGACGGCCTCGTTTCGCATCCTGCTCGCCACCGGCATCGCCGTCCTCATGATGGCGATCGTGTCCGCCCCGGTGATCGCCCTCGCCGTCGCGCGCCCGCTCAAGACGGTCGTCGACGCGGTCGAGCGGCTTGTCGCCGGCGACGCCTCCCTCGACATCGTACCGAGCCAGCGCAAGGGCGAGATCGGCACGATCCTGCGCGGCCTGCGGGACCTGGAGGACCAGGCAAGGACGCGGGCGAGCCGGCCGGCGGTCGCGGCGCCCGCCGCCCCGACCGGTCACGATCGCGAGATCGTGACGAAGACCGAGGCCTTCGCTGTTCAGCTCGCCGGCGACGTGCAGCGCCTCGCCAAGATGACGAAGCGGCTCAGCGACGCCGCGGAGCTGATGATCGCCGCCGCCCGCCATGCCAACGACGGGTCCGACCGCGCGACCAACGCGTCGACCAGCGCCGCCGGCGACGTCACCTCCGTCGCCACCGCCTCGGAGCAACTCCTCGATTCGATCGAGGAAATCTCGCGCCAGGTCGTGCAATCGACGAATGTCGTGAAGGCCGCCGTCGAGCGCGCCGTCGACACCAACGCCGGGATGGGCCGGCTCTCCACCGCGGCGCAGAAGGTCGGCGACGTGGTCAGCCTGATCTCCCGCATCGCCGCGCAGACCAACCTGCTGGCCCTCAACGCGACGATCGAGGCCGCGCGCGCCGGCGAGGCCGGCCGCGGCTTCGCGGTCGTCGCGCAGGAGGTGAAGACGCTGGCGACCCAGACCGCCAAGGCGACGCAGGACATCACCGGCCAGATCACCGAGATGCAGGAGGCGACGGACCTGTCCGTCGAGGCGATCGACAAGATCCAGAGGAAGATCTCCGAGGTCGAGCACATCTCGACGATCATCGCCGCCGCCGTGCACGAGCAGGGCGCGGCGACGCAGGAGATCGCCCGCAACGTGCGCTCGGCCGCCGCCGGCACGCAGTCGATGTCCACGCACATCGAAAACGTCGTCCGCTCGGTGGGCGACACGTCCGCCAGCGCCGCCTCGGTGGCGCAGCTGGCGCACGAGCTCGACGACCTCGCCCGCGGCATGACCACGATGATCGACGGTTTCACCCGCTCGATGAAAGCGGCCTGAGGATACGCGACAAGCTGCCACTTGCGTCCGGGGCTCTCCTGGACAAAGTGGGAACATGGCGACGACCCTCGAAAAGCTGGCGATTCTTGCCGATGCGGCGAAATACGATGCGTCCTGCGCGTCGTCCGGCACCGACAAGAAGTCGTCGCTGAAGTCGAAGGGCATCGGGTCGACCGAGGGCATGGGCATCTGCCACGCCTACGCGCCGGACGGCCGCTGCATCTCGCTGCTGAAGATCCTTCTCACCAATTATTGCCGCTTCGACTGCCATTATTGCGTCAACCGCGTCTCCTCGAACGTGCCGCGGGCCCGGTTCACCGTCGACGAGGTCGTCGATCTCACGATCGGCTTCTACAAGCGCAATTACATCGAGGGTTTGTTCCTCTCCTCCGGCATCATCCAGTCGCCGGATTACACGATGGAGCAGGTCGTCGCGGTCGCGCGGAAGCTGCGCACCGAGCATCGCTTCTCCGGGTACATCCATCTGAAGACGATCCCGGACGCCGACCCCGACCTGCTGGCCGAGGCGGGCCGCTGGGCCGATCGTCTGTCGATCAACGTCGAGCTGCCCACGCAGACGAGCCTGACGCGTCTGGCGCCGGAGAAGGACGGCGGGCGCATCCGCAAGGCGATGGGCGGGATGCGGCTGCGCATCGACGAGGCGAAGGTCGAACGCAAGGTCTCGCGGAAGGCCCCGCGGTTTGCGCCGGCCGGGCAATCGACCCAGATGATCATCGGCGCCGACCCGTCCGACGACGCGGCGATCCTGCGCCAGAGCTCGTCGCTCTACGCGAGCTACGGGCTGCGCCGGGTCTATTACTCGGCGTTCTCGCCGATCCCCGATGCCAGCCGGATGCTGCCGCTCGCGCCACCGCCGCTGATGCGCGAGCATCGGCTTTACCAGGCCGACTGGCTGCTGCGCTTCTACGGGTTTGGCGTCGAGGAGATCGTCGGCGCCGCGGACCGGGGCATGCTCGATCTCGCCGTCGATCCGAAGACGGCCTGGGCCCTGCTCCATCGCGACTTCTTTCCCGTCGACGTCAACCGCGCCGACCGCGAGGCGCTGTTGCGCATTCCGGGCCTCGGCGTGAAGGCGATCGCCAAGCTGTTGGCGGCGCGCCGCTATCGCACCCTGCGGCTGGACGACCTGTCCCGCCTTTGCCAGTCCGTGAAGAAGATGATGCCGTTCATCACCTGCCTCGACTGGCATCCCGGCGGCCTCACCGACACCGCCGGTCTTGCGGCGCAGGTCGCAGCCCCGCGACAGCTCTCGCTGTTCGGCTGAGCGGTCATTTCAGAAGCTCGTCGTCGGCGGCAGCATGAAGGGCCGGCGCATCGCCGGCGGCAGGCGACCGCGGACCATCAGGCCGGTGTCGTCGCGGACCGGCGTGCCGTCCCAGCCAAGGCGGTCTGGGGCAAACAGCGTGCGGACGCGGCGCACGCCAACCCCGAGCGCGCCGACGATGTCCGCCAGGGGCGGAATGGTGCGCGCCACGATGTCGACGACCACCAGCTCGTCCGCGTCCAGCTCGTAGATCAGCAGCGTGTCGGCATCGAGCAGTGCAAAGCGCAAATCCTCGTCGTCGAGGTTCGCCTGCAGAAGGTCGACGCCGCGGCGTACGGCGCATCGGCTCGAGACCGGCGCGCGGACCGGACCGAGGCGGTCGATCAGGGCTCCCGCATGGGCCCTGTCGAGAGGCGCCGCGGCCCGGCGTGCAGGTGCCGTCGGCGGTGGGCCGACGAAGGCGTGCTGCGCCAATTCGACGAAGCCGAAGCGCGAATAGAGGCCGTCGTCCTCGGTGTAGAGCAGCGTGGCATCGCCACGCGCGTCGCAGATCGCGAGCGCCTGCTTCATGAGATCTCGAAACAGGCCGCGACCGCGATGGGAGGGCGCGACACCCGCGAGCCGGATCGCCGACACGGTCGCGCCCGCTCCGTCGAGCAGGAGCGCCAACGCGCCGATCTCGATACCGGCGACGCAGGTGCCGTCGGCCTCGAAATACGCGAGCACGTCCCACGGCGGATCGGGCACCGCCGGTCGCGCCGGCGCCGTGGCGAAGATGTCTCCGACGAGACGCGCATAAGCGGCGGCACGCGCGCCGTCCGCCAAAAAGTTTCGGCAGCACTTTAAAACGCCGGCCCTACCCTCATTGCGTGGGTCACGCATATTATGCAATCCCAGGGGTGTGCGTATTCGATCGCGGCAACGGCTTATTACGCCAGGAAGACGGGGGTGTATTGCATGGTCAAGTCACGCGCCGACGCACCGCGCCGCGCGAAGGCGCAGCGGGCGACGGAGCCTCGCGACGATACGCAACGCATTGCCGAAATGATCGATTTGGCGACCGAAACGAAGAGACTGGCCGACAATCTTGGGGAAAAGTTCCTGTCCTATCTTCTAGCGATGGCGGTGCAGGAAATGAGCGACATCGATCGCCGACGCTCGGCGAAGCAGAACGCGAGACGGAAGCAAGACAAGGACGTGGAAACCCCGACCGCCGACTAGGCCGTCGGTGGAACCGGGACTGACAGTGGCGGGGTGCTTGGGGG
>CAZZZM010000010.1:14387-20260 GCA_964658465.1 uncultured Nakamurella sp. | reverse complement strand
CCGCCGACTAGGCCGTCGGTGGAACCGGGACTGACAGTGGCGGGGTGCTTGGGGGTGCGGGGCTCGGCGACGGCGGAGCGCTCGGCGTCTCGGGCGGCACCGGGACCGACAGAGGTTCCGCCGGCGGCGTCTCGGGTGCCGTGCCCGGATTGTGCGTCGGCTCCGGCGGGACCGGTACCGACAAAGGTGGCGCCGCCGGCTGCTCCCCCGGCATCGGGTCCGGCGCCGGTTGACGCTCAGGTTCAGGCGTCACGATCGGATCAGGCATGAACCCTCAATGTTTGCGCGGCGCGACGCCGTTCTTCAGCATGCACTGGCGTCGGTAGGCCGTCCGTTCGGTGCCCTTGCCCTTTTGAACGGTGAGGCCCTTGGCATCGGCCTCGTCCGAGCATTTCTTCAGCATGGCACCGAGTTCGGCCTTGCTCGGCGCGGCGGACGCCGTGCCTGCAAAGGCGATCCCGACCGCCAGGACACCGAGACGAGCAATAACGAAGACTTTGCGGATCGACATCTGCCTGACGATCACGCGGCGCGGACCGGCAAAACGCCCGCCGTCATCTGGCGGGACCGAGCGGTCGAGGTTCTCGCCGCGCTCGCCGGCGTCGTCACGTCATCCGGCACGGCCGTCGTCTTACCCTTGGTGGCCGTGCGCGTCGCGACCGCAAATCCGGAAGGCACTGCGAACGCTGATTGGTACCGCATTGTCATGTCTCCCAAGACAAAATCGTCAGAGGCCATGTAATGCGCGAGGCGAGCGAAACGACGCACGGTGCCGGCTAAAAAATTTTGCTTGGTGCCTTCGTCGCCTTTTCGTCGGACGGCGTGACGAGACATGAGCTTGGCTCGGGCGCCTTGTAACGGCGACGCATTGTACCTGCCGGCGTCCCGCTTCCATTTCGGCGGCACCGTCTATATCGACGCCGGCCAATTTGCCGCCGCAACCTCGCGACGTCGGGCGTGTTCGCGGTCGACTCCTCTCGGGAACCGTCGATGACCCGCTATATCGTTTCCTACGCCGCCACCCTCGTCGCCTTCCTCGCCATCGATGCCGTGTGGCTCAGCCTCATGGCGAGCCGGCTCTACAAGCCGACGCTCGGCGACATCCTGCTTCCGAAGTTTCTCCCCGGGCCGGCGGTGGCGTTCTACCTGATCTTCGTCGTCGGCGTCGTGATCTTCGCCGTCTCGCCGGCGATCAAGAGCGGCGAGTGGACCACCGCCCTGCTCTACGGTGCGCTCTTCGGGTTCTTTTCCTACGGCGTCTACGACTTCACCAACATGGCGACGCTCCGCAACTGGACGGCGACCATCACCGCCGCCGACGTCATCTGGGGTACGGTCCTCACCGGCACGTCGGCCACGATCGGCTACTTCGCCTCGCGGTTCGTCGGCTGATCTCAAAGATAGCTCAGCGCAAGCGCCGGCTCCTTGGTCAGCGCGTGCGCCATGAATTCGATGGCGTGGCGGACGCGATCGCGCGATAGCGGTCCGCCGAGGCAGACGCGCACGTGCTCGCCCGGCTCGCCCGCGACGACAAAGGCATCGCTGGCCACGACGCCGATGCGCGTCTCCCGCATATGGCCGACGAAGGCCGAGCGCGTCCACGGCTCCGGCAACGGCACCCAGAGATTGAAGCTGAGCGGATCCGACCGGTAGCTGCCGGGCGGCAGGATGCCCGCCACCATCTGCTGGCGGGCCGCCGTCTCGGCGCGGATGAAGCGCAGGATCATGTCGGCGGTGCCGTCCTCGATCCATCTCGTCGCGAGCGCCACCGTGAGCGGCGACGCCATCACGTTGGCCGCGCGCAGCGCCGCCGCGAACGGCCAGCCGGACTTGGCGTCGGGCACGACGACATAGGCCGCCCGCAGGCCCGCGCCGATGCATTTGGCGAGGCCGGCGATATGCCAGGTGAGATCGGGCGCCATTGCCGCGAGCGGATGCACGCCCTGGCTCGGAATGAAGCCATAGGCGTCATCCTCGATGATCGGCAGTCCGTAGCGCCGCGCGACCGCGACGATCGCCGCCCGGCGCGCCTCGGGTATCGTCAGCGTGGTCGGGTTCTGCAGCGTGGGATTGAGGTAGATGGCCTTCGGCGCGCGCGTCTCGCAGGCATGCGCCAGGGCGTCGGGATCGATGCCGTCGCGGTCCATCGGCAGGCCGACGAGCTCGAGGCCGAGCTGCGCGGCGATCGAGCGGACGCCCGGATAGGTGATCGCCTCGCAGAGCACCGTCTCGCCGGGCTTGGCGAGCAACGACAGGATCCCGGTGATCGCCGGATGCGCGCCGGGGACGACGAAGATGCGCTCCTGCTTCGGCACCAGGGCGCGACGGCCGAGCCACGCCGAGGCGGCGTGCTTGTCGGCGGCTGTGCCGCCGAAGCCCTGATAGCGGAGCAGGAAGACGAGATCCCGCGTGACCTCGGCGCAGCCGTCGCGCATGCGGGCGATGAGGTCGGCGTCGGTCGGCTCCGGCGGCAGGTTCATCGAAAGGTCGACGATGTTCTCGCGGGCCTGCCCGTCGATCTCGCCGGACCGCACGGCGCCGCGGACGAACGTGCCCTGGCCGACGCGCGACTCGATGAGGCCACGCCGTTGCGCCTCGACATAGCCGCGCGCCACCGTCGTGAAATCGATGGCGAGGCGCGACGCCAGCTTGCGCTGCGGCGGCAGGCGATCGCCCGCAGACAGGCGGCCGGCGCGCACGTCCTCGGCGATGAGGTCGGCGATGGCGATGTAGCGCGGCTTGTCGCTGCGCGTGAAGTCGGGAAGCCAGTCGGTCATGATGTCGGCGTGCCTAGAGGAGCAAGAAACGCTCCACATCATTGACTGGATAGACGGCCCGTCAATTTAAGCAGCGCTGTTCGCGGACCGGCGTATCACGCCGGCCGGCTTGCGAACAACATGTTCAGCTTTCAGCCTTCTTGCACAGAAGAGTGGCCGAGTGGCGCTTTATGGGGCCGTCCTGAATGAATGGAAGATTGACGGCATTGCCGACGGCGCTACACCCGGATCGCGGTTTGGCGCGTCTGGCACATCGATTGCGATGACGTCTGCATCCCCGCGTGTGCCGGGTGCAGAAAATTCTACGAGGAGTCAGCGATGCCCGCCGTAACAATGCCTGCGCATAAGAAAGGTGATCATCTCGTCGATTACGAGGACAAGAAGTTCGAGGACGTAAAGGCGCTCCCGGGCGAAAAAGCCCTCATCACGTTCCACACCGTCGCCTTCGAAGGCTCCATCGGGCTCGTCAACCTGCTCCAGGCCACGCGTATTCTCCGCAAGGGCTTCGAGACCAGCGTGCTTCTCTACGGCCCCGGCGTGACCCTCGGGCTGCAGCGCGGCTTCCCGACGCTCGGCGACGAGGCGTTTCCCGGCCATCTCGCGATGAACAAGCAGATCGAGAAGTTCATGTCCGAGGGCGGCAAGGTCTACGCCTGCCGCTTCGCCCTGCAGGCCCTCTACGGCCACGGCGAGCCGTCGCTGATCCCCGGCGTGATCCCGATCAGCCCGCTCGACGTGCTCGACCTCATCCTCCTGCATCGGCGCGACAACGCCTTCGTGCTCAACACCTGGACGCTGTAGCGCCGCCATTCCGAAGGCGAAGCCGAACCCGCGACCGGTGTGCGTCGAACGATCTGACGCACACCGGTCCCATTAATCGCCCCGCCCACCTGAGACCAAAAATTGGATTGGGCCCGATCCCGCCGTCAGGCGCGGTCGACCCGAGGAGAGGTGAGATGACGAAGCGAATCGTCCGCGTCGCCGCCGCGCAGATCACGCCCGTGCTCGACCGTCCGGGCGGCACGCTGGAGCGCGTCCTCAACGCGATCGACGAGGCCGCCGGCAGGGGCGTCGGCTTCATGGTCTTCCCCGAGACCTTCCTGCCCTACTACCCGTATTTCTCGTTCGTCGAGCCGCCGGCGACGATCGGGCCGGCGCATCTGAAGCTCTACGAAGAGGCCGTCACCGTGCCCGGCCCCGTCACGCAGGCGCTCGCCGCCGCGGCGAAGAAACACGCGATGGTGCTCGTGATGGGCGTCAACGAGCGCGACGGCGGCACGTTGTATAATGCCCAGCTTGTCTTCGACGCCGATGGGTCGTTGGCGCTCAAACGACGCAAGATCACGCCGACCTATCACGAGCGGATGATCTGGGGCATGGGCGACGGCGCCGGTCTCAGGGTCGTCGACACCGCCGTCGGCCGCGTCGGCGCGCTTGCCTGCTGGGAACATTACAATCCGCTTGCCCGCTATGCGCTGATGGCGCAGGGCGAGGAGATCCACGCCGCGCAATTCCCCGGCTCGCTGGTCGGCCAGGTCTTCGCCGACCAGATGGAGGTGACGATCCGCCATCACGCGCTCGAATCCGGCTGTTTCGTCGTCAATGCCACCGGCTGGCTCACCGACGCGCAGATCGCCGCGATCCAGCCGAACGAAGCGCTGCAGAAGGGTCTGCGCGGCGGCAATTGCACGGCGATCGTCTCGCCAGAGGGCAAGCATGTCGTGCCGCCGATGGGCGACGGCGAGGGCCTGCTGATCGCCGATTGCGACATGGCGTTGATCACCAAGCGCAAGCGGATGATGGATTCGGTCGGCCATTATGCGCGGCCGGAGCTGCTGCAGCTGCATGTCGACGCGCGCCCGGCGACGGCGATGGTGCAGCACTTCGGCGATCGGTCCAGCACGCCGATGACGGCATCGCCGCAGCCGATCCTCCCACGCCTGCCCGCCACGGATGAGGCCGCATGAGTTCCCTGTCGACCGAGCAACTGATCAACGAGCTGCAGTCCTTCGGCATCCGGCTCGCCGACCGGCGGATCGGCGCGCAGAGCCGGCGCGGCGGCGCCGGTCCGTCGGACCACAAAGCGGTGACGATAGCGGGTCGGACCGTGATGGTACCGATCCACACCGCCGCGTCCGCGGACTCGCCCTACGCCGCGCAGCGGCCCGACGCCGACGGCATCAGCGTGATCGAGCGCGACGGCGTCGAGGTCGGGCGCATGTCGTTTCCCAGCCAGCCGCGCTTCTACGGCCTGCAGACGTTCGACGGCGTCCCCTATTCGAAGATCGCCGTGCTGCATTCGAAGGACGTGCTGGCGACGACCGTCCTGCAGACCTGCATCCGCTACCAGAGCCGCGCCAAGACCTGCCAGTTCTGCGCGATCGGCCAGTCGCTCGCCGCCGGCCGCACCGTCGCGCACAAGTCGCCGGAGCAGCTCGCCGAGGTGGCGCGCGCGGCGGTGCTGCTCGACGGCGTCAAGCACATGGTGATGACGACCGGCACGCCGAACGCCACCGACCGCGGCGCCGCGGTGCTCTGCGAGAGCGCCTTCGCGGTGAAGGCGTCGGTCGACCTGCCGATCCAGGCGCAATGCGAGCCGCCGGATTCCGATCGCTGGTTCGAGCGCATGCGCGCGTCCGGCATCGACTCGCTCGGTATGCACATCGAGGCGGTGACGCCGGCGATCCGCGAGCGGATCATGCCCGGCAAGGCCAGCGTGCCGCTCGAGCGCTACATGAAGGCCTTCGAGGCCGCCGTCCCGGTGTTCGGCCGCGGCCAGGTGTCGACCTACATCCTCGCCGGCCTTGGCGACACGCCGGAGGCCATCCTCGACATGGCGCAGGCGCTGATCGCGCGCGGCGTCTATCCCTTCGTCGTGCCGTTCATCCCGATCTCCGGCACGCCGCTGGAAGACCATCCGTCGCCGTCGCCCGCCTTCATGCACGAGATCCTGGCGCCGCTCGCCGTTCTGCTGCGCGACGCGGGGATGCGCTCCGACACGGTGAAAGCCGGCTGCGCCAAGTGCGGCGCCTGCTCGGCGCTGGCGAGCTACGAGAAGGTCGGCGAGCCGCATGTCGCGCGCCCCGAGACCGCTCC
>CAZZZM010000010.1:0-14287 GCA_964658465.1 uncultured Nakamurella sp. | reverse complement strand
CTGTCGACGATGGCGGTGCTTGCCGACGAGGTCGTCGGCACGGTGCGCATCCACGAGACCGAGCCTGGCATCTGGTACGGCTCGCGGCTCGCGGTCGATCGACGCTATCGCCGCGTCGGCGCGCTCGGCGCTGCGCTGATCAGGCTCGCGGTGAGCTCGGCGAACGCGATCGGCTGTACGCGCTTTTACGGCAACATCCAGGCGCCGAACGAGCTGATGTTCCGGCGCCTCGCCTGGGAGCGCGTGTCGGCGATCGAGTTGCATGGCCAGCCGCACGTGCTGATGCAGGCCGACCTCGCCGCCTATCCGCCGCTCGCCAACGCGCCGGACGGCTTCCACGCGCTGGCGATGAAGGCCGCGGCATGACCGGCCTCGAAACCATCGCCGACAGCGTGCGCGCCGCGCGCGGCATGACGCACAAGACCGACATCGCCGCGGCGGTCGCCGATCTCGGCCTCGCCGCAGGCGCGGTCCCGGTGGGCGACGATTGCGCCGCGATCCCCGACGGCGACGGCTGGCTCCTGTTCGCGATCGAAGGATTCCTCAACGACTTCGTCGAGGCCGATCCGCGCTTTGCCGGCTATTGCGGCGTGATGGTCAATCTCTCCGACATCGCCGCGATGGGCGGGCGTCCGCTCGCCGTCGTCGACGCGATCTGGGCGACGAGCGGCGCCGCCGCCGACCCGGTGCTCGCCGGGCTTCGCGAGGCGTCGGCGATCTACGGCGTCCCGATCGTCGGGGGCCATACCAACATGCGCAGCGAGCGCGGCCAGCTCGCCGTCGCCGTTCTCGGCCGCGCCAAGCGGCTCATCACCAGTTTCGACGCCAAGGACGGCGACGTCCTCGTCGCGGCGATCGACCTGCGCGGCGGCTTCCGCGGCGCCGGCCTCAATTGGGACGCTGCGACCGGCGCGCCGCCGGCGCGACTGCGCGGCGACTTCGAGATCCTGCCGGACCTCGCCGAGGCCGGCCTCGTCGCCGCGGGCAAGGACATCTCGATGGCCGGCCTCGTCGGGACGGCGATGATGCTTCTCGAATCGTCGGGTCGCGGCGGCCGCATCGAGATCGACGCCGTCCCCTGCCCCACCGGCGTCGACCTCGCCAGGATACTGCTCGCTTTTCCGAGCTTCGGCTTCGTGCTGTCGGTCGCGCCGCAGAACGTCGGCCCGGTGCTCGCCCGTTTCGCCGCGCGCGACATCGCCTGCGCCGCGATCGGCACGGTGGATTCGTCGCGCACGGTGCGCTTGTGGCGCGATGGCGAGGAGACGGAGGTCTGGGACTTCGCCCGGCCCTTCATCGGCTGCGCCGCCCACGGGAGCGCCGAGAGCCCGGAGGTCGTCACCTGATGCCGGTCATGCTGTTCAAGGTGCGCTGGCCGGACGGGACGGTCGAGACGCATTATTCGCCGTCGACGGTGATCCAGGACTTCTTCGAGGTCGGGCGCACCTATGCGCTCGCCGACTTCCTCGATCAGTGCCGCAGGGGGCTGCACGCGGCGAGCGCCCGCGTCGCGTCCGTCTACGGCGGCGCCGGCTGTTCGCGCGCGATGGCGCAGCTCGCCGCAATCGAAGCCAAGGCCGGACGCGAAGCGGACAAGACCGCGCCGGTGCGTATCGAAGCCTTCGTCAGCTGAGGAGCACGCTTATGGTCGACGAGATCACCTCCGAGACGGCCAATCTCGACAGCGCAGAGAGCATCATCGCCGAGGCGCCAGGGCGCGGGCACGTCCCCGTCGTCATCGTCGGCGGCGGCCAGGCCGGGCTCTGCACGAGCTGGTTCCTCAAGCAGCGCGGCATCGGCCACGTCGTGCTCGAGAAGAACAGCGTCGGGCATTCCTGGCGCAACGAGCGCTGGGATACGTTCTGCCTGGTGACGCCGAACTGGCAATGCAATCTGCCGGACTATCCCTACCAGGGCGACGATCCCGACGGCTTCATGGTCAAGGACGAGATCGTCGCCTATCTCGAAGGCTTCGCGCGCAAGGTCGATGCGCCGATCCACGAGGGCGTCACCGTCACGAAGATCGTGCGCGCGCCCGACGGCACCTTTCGCGTCGAATCGACGGCGGGCGACTGGACGACCGACCACGTCGTGATGGCGATCTCCGGCTACCACGTGCCGGCGATCCCGCGCGTCGGCGAGCGCTTCCCGCTCGACCTCTATCAGATTCATTCGCAGGCCTATCGCAACCCGCAGCAGCTGCCGGATGGCGAAGTGCTGATCGTCGGCACCGGGCAGTCCGGCTGCCAGCTCGCCGAGGACCTGCATCTGGCGGGACGCAAGGTCCATGTCGCCGTGGGCAGCGCGCCGCGCTCGCCGCGCGAATATCGCGGCAAGGACACGATCCGGTGGCTGCACGAGATGGGCTATTACGACATGACGGTGGAGACCCATCCGCTCGGCGTCGAGGTCCGTAAGAAAGCCAACCATTACTTCACCGGCCGCGGCGGCGGCCACGAGATCGATCTCCGGCAATTCGCGGCGGAGGGCGTGAAGCTCTACGGCATGCTCGACAAGGTCGACGGCGACATCGTCACCTTCAAGCCCGATCTCGCGAAAAACCTCGAAGCGGCCGACAAGGTCTATCTGCGCATTCGCAAGATGATCGACGATTACATCGAGAAGGCCGGCCTCGACGCGCCGGCGGCCGAGCCTTACACGCCGCCGTGGCAGGTCGAGCAGGAACCGACGCATCTCAGCCTGAGCGAGTCGAACATCAAGGCGGTGATCTGGTCGACCGGGTTCCGCGCGGATTTCTCGATGGTGCAAATCCCCGTCTTCGACGGCTCCGGCTATCCCGGCCACCACCGCGGCATCACCACCGTGCCGGGCCTCTACTTCCTCGGACTCGGCTGGCTGTGGACCTGGGGCTCGGGCCGCTTCTCCGGCATCGCGCAGGATGCCGAGCACGTGGTCGAGGACATCGCGCGGCGGTTCTGGTCGCTCGACCTGTCGCGCGCGCCGCGCCAGAAGGTCGCCTGATCGGCTCTAGTGCTGCGTCTCGGGCTGCTGGAACGCCAGCGACAGCGACGCCGTGACCACGGTCTGGTTCTCGGCGTCGCGAACATGGACGACGGCACTGAGCGATCCGGAGCCGTGCTCGACCAGCCCGGCCAGTGTCTGCCTGACCTCGGTCCAGACCTGCGGGATGCCCCTCAGCTCCTGACCGGTCTCGTCCTTGTGCAGCCCTCCGTCGAGAAGATCGAAATAATAGCGCGGCATGTAACTCAGACCTCGAAAAAGCGGCGACGGGCAAACGACCCCGTCACCAACGCACATGCGGCACTCCCGATGCGTTTATAACAAAAGACAACGCAACGAAAAGCTGCAGAGTCGATTTATTGCCATCGTCGTAGGACAAAGCAAGTTTCCTACCGCACGAGGGGCGTAATATCCCGCGCTCGCCCATCGAGATCGAGCGCGACGAACGTGAAGATCGCGCCGGTGACCTTGTGCACGTCCTCGCCGTCGCGCCGGCGCCGCCAGGCGGTGACCGAGAAGCGCATCGAGGTCCGCCCCGTCGAGACGAGTTCGGCATAGACCGTCACTTCGTCGCCGACCTTGACCGGCTGCAGGAAGGCGATCTTGTCGACCGCGACCGTGGCGCAGCGGCCCCGCGCGTGGCGGGCGGCGGCGTTGCCGGCGGCAAGGTCCATCTGCCAGAGCAGCCAGCCGCCGAAGATATCGCCGGCCGGGTTGGTGTCCGACGTCATCGCGATGGTGCGGATCGCCGGCTCGCAGGTCGGCGGCAGGGCGTCGGGCTCGAAGGTCTGCTGGCTTGGGCGGGTCACGGACGTTCCTCTGGGTCAGGACGAAAGCTAGACGGCGCGCTCCGAGGAAGTAAAGGTCCGGCGATGATCCGCCTTTATCTTGCCGGCCCCGAGGTCTTCCACCCGAGCGCCACGGCCATCGGCGCGGCCAAGGTGCAGGCCTGCGCCCGCTTCGGCTTCGCGGGTCTCTTTCCGCTCGACGGCGGCGAGCCCGGCGCGATGCCCGCGGATGCGATGGCGATCTACCGGCGCTGCGTGGCGCTGATGCACGAGGCCGACGCCGGCATCTTCAACCTGACGCCGTTTCGCGGCCCGAGCGCCGATGTCGGCACGGTGCTCGAGCTCGGCGTCATGGCCGCCCTCGGCAAGCCGGTCTTCGCCTACACGCACGCGGCCGAGGATCTGATCGACCGCCTGCGCGCCGATCCCGGCCTCGCGCACGACGAGCACGCCGGGCTGTGGCGCGACCCGGACGGGATGAGCGCGGAGGATTTCGGCCTCGCCGACAACCTGATGCTCGATGGCACGTTGGCGGGCCAGGGGCGCGGCGTGCATCGCCTCGCGATCCCGGCCGGGGAGCGCTTCACGCGGCTCGACGGTTTCCTCGCCTGCCTCGACGAAGCCCGCGCGGCGTTTGCGCACGACATGAACGAAAGACCCTGATGGCGACCATTTCGCGGATGCACAGCTACGAACCCTCGAACGGCCACGGCCTGGCGCACGACCCGTTCAACGCGATCGTCGCGCCGCGCCCGATCGGCTGGGTCTCCTCGCAGGATGCGGAGGGGCGGCTGAACCTGGCGCCCTACAGCTTCTTCAACGCGTTCTTCTACACGCCACCGATCGTCGGCTTCTCGTCGGTCGGCTGGAAGGACAGCGTCCGCAACGCGCAGGAGACGCGCGAATTCGTCTGGAACCTCGTGACCCGCGACCTCGACGAGCAGATGAACCGGACCTCGGCGCCGCTGGATCGGGGCGACAGCGAGTTCGCGATCGCCGGCCTGACGCCGGTGGCGAGCCGCATCGTCGGCGTGCCGCGCGTCGGCGAGGCGCACGCGGCGATGGAATGCAAGGTCGTCGACATCATCCAGCTCAAGAGTGCGGCCGGCGAGCCGGCCGACGGCTGGCTCGTGCTGGGCGAGGTCGTCGCCGTGCATATCGACGAGGCGCTGATCGTCGACGGCGTCTACCAGACCGCGCTGGCGCGGCCGATCCTGCGCGGCGGCGGACCGGGCGATTATTTCGAGATCACCGAGGACGCAAAGTTCGAGATGGAGCGGCCGAAAGGCGCGCCGCGGCCGGCTTAGCGCGTGGGCCGGGGTCGGCCCAGCGGTCGAAGCAGCGTCCCTGCAGCTCGCGTACGAATCCCATCGCGTCCGGTCCGGTCCACTGGCCGGTGTAGCCTTCCTGCAGCGGCGGCCCATTGGTCCACCAGCCCTGGCCGGGCAGGCCGTCGGACTCGCGCACGACGAGCACGGCCAATCCCGGCTCGCCGGCCGACCGCCCGGCCTCGTCGATGGCGTCGAGCGTTCTGCAGAGCGCCCGCATCTTCGGCCGCGTGAAGCGATGGCCGAGCGCGATCAGCAGTTCCGCGTAGCTGACCGGCTCGCCGCGCCGCGCCGCCGCGACGAGGTGATCGCGCACCAGCGCCACGTCGGCGATCGCCGCGGCCGGCCCGTCGAACATCTCGTCCATGCCTGCCTCCATGACGGCCTCTTTTGAATCCCGCGGTTGCGGCCGATCATAGCGGTCCGGCGCCCGGGGAGACCAGCATGCGCAGACGGCCGACGAGCGTGAAGGGCCTCGAGGCGCTCGGACGCGTCCGGCTGTCGCCGAGCTTCTTCCTGCGCGACTTCCTGTACTCCGACGTGGCGACGATCCACGGGCTGCAGAACGTCCCAGACGATCCTAACCTGGCGATCGCCGCCGGAACGCGGCTTTGCACCGATCTGCTCGAGCCGTTGCAGTCCGTGTTCGGACGCGTCGCGATCCGCGGCGCCTACCGCACCGCCGAGGTCAACGCGCTCTGCAACCGGCTTGGCGAGAACTGCGCGCGCAACGCCACCGCCGCGGGCCGCCATCTCTGGGATCGCCGCGACGCCGGCGGCTGCATGGGCGCAATGGCCTGCATCGTGGTGCCGCGCGTCTACGACCGCTTTCACGGCGAGGGCGACTGGCGCAAGCTCGCCTGGTGGATCCACGACCACCTGCCCTATTCGAAGCTGCAGATCTTTCCCAAGCTGTTCGCCGTCAACATCGGCTGGCACGAGCGGCCGAAGCGGCGCATCGACAGCTACGCCGCGCCGCGCGGCCTGCTGACGGCGCCCGGGATGGCCAATCACGCCGGCTCGCACGAAACCGAATGGCGCGACCTGCACGCCTGCATGCGGCCCGACGGCCGCGCCGATCGATCGGTGTGAGCCGACGCCCCAATTGAGCCCAGTTCGAGGGGCTTGTTGCGGCGTGGCGCGCCTGCGTCGCGCGGCAAGGCTCGCGCGAGGCCGGCGTGCGAGACCCTCCTGATGCAACCCGGACAGCCTCGTGTGGACTCAGACGCTTAGTTTAAGCCCCCACACGAGCCGCCATGCGTTGATGATCGATCTCGGCGTCGAGCCGGCGATCGAGATCGACGGCGAGCGCCACACGTTCTTCGATCATCGCCGCGTCTCGGTGCGCTGGCTCGTCGGCACGGTGCTGACCGGCCTGATCGGCGCCGCGCTCATCGGCTCGACGATCTACGCCGCGCTCGACCACGAATCCAACTTCGCCGTTGCGCCGACCCTGGCGCTGCCGCAGCAGAAGGACATCACCGACGACGAGGCGAGCCTCCCGAAGGGTGACCGCCTGGTCAAGCCGGTCGACATCGTCGCCGCCAAGCAGATGTTCCACGTCGCCCAGCCGACGAAGGTCGGCGACCGCGAGGTGATGCGGAACCATCTCTTCGCGCGCGTCGAGACCACGCTCGTCACGGCGCCGGCCGGCTTCGCAGACGAGGTGCCGCCGTTCAACCCGCTCCAGGTGCTCGCCGACGCGCGCGCGCCGGTCGAGGCGCCGGCCGACATCCCGCAGGACGATGCCGACTTCTCCTGGGCGACGCGCGATCTCGCTCCGGCCGCGCTCACCTCTGCCGTGTCGCTGTCCAACGACGAGGTCGAGGCGCAGGTGGCCGAGCACGTGAAGAACTCGCTCGCCGCCGGCAACCACCCCTTCAGCCTGCCCTCGCAGCTCCTGCTGATGCGCACCAGCCGCGCCAACCCGCTCGGGGCGCTCGCCTACGCCGCCGCCACCGCCGGTTTCGCACGCTCGCCCTTCGCCTCGATCGAGGTGCGCATGGTGCCCGAGAACGTGACGGTCGTGCCGCGCGCCCCGACGCCCCCGGGCGGTGCGGCGTCCGACGAGAAGCTCGTGGTGATGAACCAGGGCTCGTCGCTCGAGAACCTCCTGCTGACGTCCGGCGTCGCGCGCGACAGCATCCGCGACATCGTCGCGGCGATCGGCGGCCCGGTGCCGGACGGGCGGCGGTTGAAGCTGCTGTTCGCGGACACGGAGGGCACGCAGCCGGCCAAGGTGCTGGCGCGTCTGTCGATCTACAACGGCGAGACGCCGGAGACGACGGTCGCGCTGCGCGACGACGGCGGCTACGTGCGCATCGCCGGCGAGGAGGCGCATACCGCGGCGGCCCGGCCGAGCGACGACGACGACGATTCCGGCGCCATGCGGCTCTACAACGCGCTCTACGAGACGGCGCTGAAGCAGGAGATCCCGAAGCCGATCATCGACGACATGGTGCGCATCTTCGCCAACGACGTCGACCTGCAGCGCGGCGTCGCCGGCGGCGATTCGTTCGAGGCCTTCTACGACAAGGGCGACGGCGACGACGTGAACCAGCTGCTGTTCGCCATGATCACCACGCATGGCGAGACCTACCGCTACTACCGGTTCCAGTCGCCCGACGACGGCAGCGTCGACTATTACGACCCGAACGGCCGGTCCTCGCGGAAATTCCTCGTCCGCGCGCCGATGCTGAACTTCAAGATCACCTCGGGCTTCGGCATCCGCTTCCACCCCATCCTCGGCTACACGCGCCCGCACACGGGCACGGATTTCGCGGCGCCGATCGGCTCGCCGATCTTCGCGGCGGGCAACGGGACGATCGTCCAGGCCGGCTGGAGCTCAGGCTACGGGCGGCGCATCGAGATCCAGCACGCCAACGGCTACATGACGACCTACAATCACCTGTCCGGTTTCGCGCGCGGCGTCACGGAGGGGGCGCGGGTGCGCCAGGGCCAGACGATCGGCTATCTCGGCCAGTCCGGCCTCGCGACCGGACCTCACCTGCACTACGAGGTGCTGGTCAACGGCCATTTCGTCGATCCGATGAAGGTGAAGCTCGCCCGCACCAAGGAATTCGACGGCCACATGCTCTCGGTCTTCATGAAGGAGCGCGCCCGCATCGACGACCTTCTGCAGAAAGCGCCGCAGACCCAGCTGACAGCCCAGCGCTGAGGCGCTACGGCGCCGCTGGGGTCGTCGCCGCCTTGATGAGCCGGCCCTGATAATCGACCATCGCCGACCCGAGATCGAAGGCGTTGTCGACCGCCTCGCGCCACAGCGAGAACGCGTCCGGCGCCCGCGACCGCAGGTGCCCGGTGACGTCGGTGAGGTCGAACGCCAGATCCGCTTCGTACTTGCGCGCCAGCGCCTGCATCGCCTTGTTGTGGCGCAGGCAGAAGATCGTGATCGTGCGCACGCGGCGGTTGCGTGCCGCGAGCACGACATGGCTCATCAGCTCGGTGCCGATGCCGCGGCGGCGCCACGGGCGCTCGACACTGAACGCCGCCTCGCCATCGCGGGTCGCCACCGCATCCTGGGCCGGGAAGATGCGCAGCTCGGCGGCGCCGCGGATGATGCCGTCCTCGAACCAGCCGTAGACGATGCCCGACGGCGCGAAGCACAGCTCGGCGTAGTGCGCGAGATAGTCGTCCGAAACCTGCAGGCCGAAACGGTCGTAACGCGTCTCCGGATCGAGCCGGATCAGATGCGCGCGAAAGGCCGGCAGGTCCGGCCGGTACAGCCGGCGAACCACGTGCGTATGATGGATCAGGTCGTCCATTGCAGGCCTCCCGCTCTCGATCGGAGCGACTCTCTGATGTCCTATTTGTGCATTGCAGCATGAATGCGCACCCGGGCACGGCGGGCGGGCAGCTATGCGTCCACCGCCGTTGACGAGCGATGAAGAGGCCGCAATGACGCGTCAGGTTGCGTCAGGCGTCATCCCAGCCTGATGGGTAAATTTACCTATAGCACTCCGAGTTGGCAAGGTCGGATCGCTGGCCGACCGGCGAGCGAGACGACGCCTCGTCTGCCCACCATTTGATATGGAGGCGGTTCCTGCCGGCGTTAAGCCTGCCCGCGCCCGCGTCCCGCTCGGGCGCCCCGCGTGCTACATAAGCGTCATGTCCGATCGGTCCCTTTATGCGCACGGCTTCGCCCGCGTCGCGGCCTGCACGATCGCCGGCCGCGTCGGCGACCCCGCCGCCAACGCCGCCGCCGTCCTCGCCGAGGCGCAGGCTTGCCACGCGGACGGGGCGGCGCTCTGCGTCTTCCCCGAGCTGGCCCTGTCGTCCTACGCGATCGACGACCTGCTGATGCAGGACGCCTTGCTCGCCGCCGTCGGGGCCGCCGTGGACCGGCTCGTCGAGGAGTCGGCGCGGCTGCGGCCGCTGCTCCTCGTCGGCGCGCCGGTGCGCTGGCTCCATAGGCTGTACAATTGCGCGCTGGCGATCCAGGGCGGGCGCCTGCTCGGCGTCGTGCCCAAGGTCCACCTGCCGAACTACCGCGAGTTCTACGAGCGTCGCCACTTCGCCTCCGGCGCGACGATCGCCGGCCAGCAGGTCCGCCTCGGGTCGCACGAGGCGCCGTTCGGCTTCGACCTGCTCTTCGAGGCGTCCGACCTGCCGGGCTTCGTGGTGCACGCCGAGATCTGCGAGGACCTCTGGGTGCCGCTGCCGCCCTCCTCCGTCGCGGCGCTGTCCGGCGCGACGGTGCTGGCCAATCTCTCGGCCTCGAACATCACCATCGGCAAGGCCGACACCCGCCACCTGCTGACACGCGCGCAATCCGCCCGCTGTCTTGCCGCCTACGTCTATGCCGCGGCCGGCGTCGGCGAATCGACGACCGACCTCGCCTGGGACGGGCAGGTCACGATCGACGAGAACGGCACCACCCTCGCCGCCTCGGACCGCTTCCCCGCCGGGGCGCAGCACGCGATCGCCGATATCGATCTCGATCTCATCCGCCAGGAGCGGCTGCGCCAGGGCACCTTCGACGACAATGCGGGGCGCCTCGTCGGCGTCGCGTTCCGGCGCGTGCCCTTCGCGCTCGATCCGCCGCACGACGATCTCGGGCTTCGCCGGCGCATCGAACGCTTCCCCTTCGTGCCGTCCGATCCGGCGCGGCTCGCGCAGGATTGTTTCGAGGCCTACAACATCCAGGTCTCCGGGCTGGTGCAGCGGCTCGGCGCGATCGGCGTCACGCGCGTCGTCATCGGCGTGTCCGGCGGCCTCGATTCGACTCATGCGCTGATCGTCGCCGCCCGCGCCTTCGATCGTCTCGGCTATCCACGCTCCGACATCCTCGCCTACACGCTGCCGGGCTTCGCGACAGGCGACGAGACCAAGGCCAACGCGCTTGCGCTGATGCGCTCGCTCGGCGTCAGCGCGCAGGAAATCGACATCCGCCCCGCCGCGACGCAGATGCTGGGCGACCTCGGCCATCCCTTCGCGACGGGCGAGCCGCGTTACGACGTCACTTTCGAAAACGTTCAGGCGGGTTTGCGAACCGACTATCTGTTCCGGCTCGCCAACCAGCAGGACGCGATCGTCATCGGCACCGGCGATCTCTCAGAGCTGGCGCTCGGCTGGTGCACCTACGGCGTCGGCGACCAGATGAGCCATTACAACGTCAACGGCGGCGTGCCCAAGACGCTGATCCAGCACGTGCTGCGCTGGGTGGTGGAGGAGGGCCTGTTCGCCGCCGACGTCGGCACGACGCTCACGCGCATCCTGGCGACCGAGATCTCGCCGGAGCTGGTGCCCGTGGCGGCAGGCGAGACGCCGCAGAGCACCGAGGCCAAGGTCGGCCCCTACGAGCTGCAGGACTTCAACCTCTATTACACGCTGCGCTACGGCTTCCGCCCGTCGAAGATCGCCTTCCTCGCGCACCATGCCTGGGGCGACGTCGAGGCCGGCGCCTGGCCGCCCGGCTTCCCGCACGAGCGCCGCCGCGCCTACGACGACGCCACCATCCTGAAGTGGCTCGAAATGTTCGTGCGGCGGTTCTTCGCCTTCAGCCAGTTCAAGCGCTCGGCGATGCCGAACGGCCCGAAGGTGGCGGCCGGCGGCTCGCTCTCGCCGCGCGGCGACTGGCGCGCCCCCTCCGACGGCAACGCCGCGGCGTGGCTGGCCGACTTGGAGAAGGCGAAGAGCTGAGCGTCAGCCGAGGACGTCGCGATAGATGCCGCGCAGCGGCAACGTCGTCTCGAGGGCCGGCAGCACTACGTCGCTATCCAGCCCTTGCACGACGCGTGGCACGCGAAAGCCGTCGCCGTCGTCGTACACCTCGACATGCGCGGTGTCGGGCCGGACCAGCATGTAGTGCCGCAGAGACGGCAAGGTCCTGTAGACCTCGAGCTTCTCCCGTCGATCCCGCGGCGAGGTGCTATCCGACGCGACCTCCACGAGCGCCACCGGCCTCTCGAGCGAGGTCGCGCCCGGCGCCAGCGGCTCGCAATGGACGATCACGTCCGGCAACAGCGACGATTGGCTCGGTGCGCTGCGCAAGCGGAACGTTTCGAGGAAGACCCGGCACGGTGAACCCCGCTCGTCGAAGCGTCGGCGCAACTCGTACCCGATGTTGTTGACGATGCGGTTGTGCTCCCAGCGGGCGCCGACCATCATCCTGGCGATCCGCCCGCGGACCAGTTCCCAGCGCTCGTCCCGTGGCGCATCTGCAACCAGTCGCTCGAACGCTTCGAGCGTCACCGGGGAAAGTCGTGCGGGTGCGGAGGCCATCGGGCAAGGCTCGCTCTTCAGCCGGCCCAGTCTAACAGCCGGCAATCGAGCCTGGTCAACCCGCCTACATTCGTGCGGCGGTTCTTCGCCTTCAACCAGTTCAGGCGCTCGGCGATGCCGAACGGCCCGGAGGTGGCCGCCGGCGGCTCGCTCTCGCCGCGCGGCGACTAGCGCGCGCCTTCCGACGGCAACGCCGCGGCGTGCCTGGCGGACGTGGAGAAGGCGAAAGGCTGAGCTTCAGCCGATATTACGCGGCGACAGGCTGGGGCTGCGTCGACTTTAGTCTAAAACTGTGAGGCGCCGCACAGTCATGTTTTCTCGTCGTGCTAACCATCTCGCGTGGAACATATTCGGTCCACGTTTATAGTAGGATTAGTTCAATGTCCTCTTCAATACTTTACAATATCATGATGGGTACGGGCCTGGCGCTGTCGGTCGACCCGAAGAATGCGAATATCGGCGGTCATCTCGTTCTCGAAGACGCCGACGCGTCCAGTGCGCTGCAGCAGTGGACGTGGATCTTCTACCCGGGCACGCAAGCCTCGATTCTCTACAATCCGCATCTGAACGGCTTCGCCGCGCCATCGAGCCTGGACAAGGGCGCTCCGCTCGCGATGTTCAATGCGCACGGCGCCAATTACAGCGGCGGCAACACCTGGCAGGTCTTCGACGGCTCCGCGGTCCGGATCCCCGCGAATACCGATCTCAACATGAATGCCTTCGGCGATTCCTGGGGGCCGGGCACGACGGTCGGCCTGTACACCTGGGACGGTGGCGCACCGAACGAGCGCTGGACGTCGAAGATCATCTCGCACCCGGCGGCGCACAAGGCCGCCGCGTAAACCAAGGCTCTTCAGCGCGCCGCGTCGCGCGCTGCCGCGGCTCGGCGAACGAGGCGCGCGATCACATATGGATCGCGCGCTTCTCGACCGCGAGCGCGGCTTCCTTCACCGCCTCCGTCAGCGTCGGATGCGCGTGGCAGGTGCGCGCGAGGTCCTCGGACGAGCCGCCGAATTCCATCAGCACCGCCGCTTCGGCGATGAGGTCGCCGGCGCCGATCCCGATGATGTGGACGCCGAGCACGCGGTCGGTCTCGGCGTCGGCGAGCACCTTCACGAAGCCGTCGGTGTGGCGCATCGCGCGGGCGCGGCCGTTGGCGGTGAACGGGAACTTGCCGACCTTGTAGGCGATGTCGGCGGCCTTCAGCTCCTCCTCGGTGCGGCCGACGGCGGCGACCTCGGGCGAGGTGTAGACGACGCCGGGGATCACCCCGTAGTTCACGTGGCCGTGCTGGCCGGCCAGGATCTCGGCGAGCGCCATGCCCTCGTCCTCGGCCTTGTGCGCCAGCATCGGCCCGCGCACCACGTCGCCGATCGCGTAGATGCCGGGAACGTTGGTCGCGAAACGATCGTCGATGGTGACGCGGCCGCGATCCATGGCGACGCCGACCGCCTCGAGCCCGAGGCCGTCCGTTGTCGGCTTGCGGCCGATCGCGACGAGCACGACGTCGGCATCGATGGTGCGGGCGTCGCCGCCGTCCCGGCCCTCGACCTTGACCCTGGCGCCGCCCTTCGTCGCCTCGACCCCTGCGACCTTGGTCGACAGATTGAAGACGATGCCCTGCTTCTCGAGGATCCTCTGGAACTGCTTCGCCACCTCGAGGTCCATGCCGGGGATGATGCGGTCGAGGAACTCGACGACCTCGACTTCGGCGCCGAGCCGCTTCCACACCGAGCCCAGCTCGAGCCCGATGATGCCGCCGCCGACGACGACGAGCTTCTTCGGCACCGACGCGAGCGCGAGCGCGCCCTCCGAGGTGACGATCACCTTCTCGTCGATCGCGACGCCCGGCAATTGCGCGACCTCGGAGCCGGTCGCGATGCAGATCGCCTTGGTCTCCACCGTCTGCTTGGCGCCGTCCGCGCCGGTCACCTCGACCTTGCCGGGCGCGACGATCGTCCCGAGCCCGACGAACGTGTCGACCTTGTTCTTCTTGAACAGGAACGACACGCCGTTGACGTTCGACGCCACCGTGTCGTCCTTGTGTTTCATCATCGCTTTCAGATCGAGCTTCGGCTTGCCGACATTGATGCCGAGCGCGGCGAAGTCGTGCGCGACCTCTTCCATCTTTTCGGACGCATAAAGCAGCGCCTTGGAAGGGATGCAGCCGATGTTGAGGCAGGTGCCGCCGAAGGTCGGCCGCTTCTCGACCACCGCCGTCTTGAGCCCGAGCTGCGCGGCGCGGATCGCGCACACGTAGCCGCCGGGGCCGGTGCCGATGACGATGAGATCGTAGGTCATGGAAGTCTCTCTGGGCGTCTCCCTCCTCCCGCCTGCGGGAGAAGGTGGCCCGACGACGTCGGGTTGGATGAGGGATGGTTCGGCCGGGCTGGGGATCGGAGAGAGGCGGCTCGGCCGCTCATCCGACCCGCTGCGCGGGGCCAC
>CAZZZM010000009.1:28761-30542 GCA_964658465.1 uncultured Nakamurella sp. | reverse complement strand
TCGAAACGGCAGTTGTTCCAACCGTCGATGAACCGGCAATCGATCCGGCCGTCGCCAAAACGGCGGTCGATCCGGTGGTCGTCGACCCAGTCTCCAAGACTTGCGACGCGAGGCCCGCCAAGGCGGCATCGAAGCCGTCGTTCGGCGGCGTCGCGTCGGAGCCCGTGCGACCGGGCAGCGTGCGCGCATCGGGCGTCGCGATCGTCAGCGCGCCAGGTCTCATTTCACGGCCTTCAGTGCGCCGTCGGACGCGGCGAGCGCGCGCTCGGCATCCGTCACGATCTCGACCGCCCCCGCCTGGGCCGTCGCGGCGCGGTCCGCCTGCATCGGCTGGCGGATGATCTCGGCGACCGCGAGCGCGGACGCGCGCAGCGCCTGGTCCCCCGCGCCGAGCCGGTCGACCGGAGCGCCGGTCAATTGCCGGCGGGCGTCGTCGTAGCCGTCGCCGACGATCGCCGCCGCGCTGTAGTAGATCGCCGCGCGGAGCGAATCCTCGTCGCCCGGCCGGCAGAGCTTGCGCGCCTCGCCGCCGGCGTAGGTCGCCATGCTCGTGCGCCCCGCCAGCGCGGCCGCGTGGGCGATTGCGAGATAGAGGCGACGGCGCTCCGTCGCCTCAAGCCCCGTCATCAGCCGCGCGAGGCGCTTGTCGGCGCCGGGCGTCTCGTCGGAGCCGATCTCGGTCGCCGCGCGCGCCACGAGCTCGCGAAAGTTCTGCGCGTAGGAGGAGCGGGGGAACGCGCTTAGATAGCGGCGCGTCAGCAGGGAGAACTTGTCGAGGTCGCCGGTCGGGCCGATCAACGACATCTCCTTCCGCAGCGCCGCCTCCTCGACCAGCGTCCCCGGCGCGAGCAGCCGCGCGAGATCGAGCAGCTCCACCGCCTTGGCCTTGTCCGCGGTGGCCGCGAGCGTCGCCTGGATCAGGGCGAGGTGACCGCCGAGTCCGCCGGGCTGCAGCCTGGCGTCGAGCTCCATCAGCTTCTCGCGCGCGGTCGCGTCGTCGCCGACGCCATAGGCGAGCGCACCCGCGTAGAGGTCGGCGACCGAGGGCGCGATCACGCCGATCGGGATCGCATCGGCGACGGTTTTCGCGTCGCCGCCGCTGAAGAGATAGAGGACGAGCGCACGCGCGTTGCGCTTGTCCGTCCACGCCTCGGCCTTGGCCTTGACGAACGCGTGGGCTGCGCGCTGGACCGCCCGCGCATGCGCAGCCTGCGAGGCCGCGTCGCCGGCGGCGATCCGATCCTGCAAGGTCTCGAGCGCCCGAACGGTCTCGTAGGGCTGCGGATCGTCGGCGCGCGCGGCGCCGGCGCCCAGGGCGATCCACAGCGTCAGGAGCGCAGGCGCGAGACGCTTCATGGCGTCGCGTCTCCCGACGCGGCGGCCGACGACGCCGGGCCCTTGAGCAGGATCTCGATGCGACGATTGAGCGGGCTCGCCGGATCGACGCCCGCGCGCGCCTGATGGTCGGCGTAGCCCTCGACGTGGCTGATGCGGGCATCAGGAAGACCGCCGCGCACGAGCATGTAATGCGTGACCTGCGCGCGATCCAACGAGAGATGCCAATTGTCGTAGCGCGCGGCATGGAACGGCTTGTTGTCGGTATAGCCGCGCACGACGATGGTGCCGGGCTTCGATTTGAGCACCGCCGCGACACGCTCCATCATCAGCACCACGCGCCGCGAGGGCACGGCGGAGCCGTTGGTGAACATCGCGAAATCGTTGGTGTCGGTCAGGCTCACGAGCAGCCCTTCCGGCGTGCGCTTGACGTCGAGGTTCGGCCC
>CAZZZM010000009.1:0-28661 GCA_964658465.1 uncultured Nakamurella sp. | reverse complement strand
AACTGATCGCCGCCGCGGAGCCCGAGCACCTGCGCCCGGCTCGCCTTGGCGTCGCGCGGCGCGTCGCCCGGCCCTTTCGTCTCGGCGATCTCGGCGAGTGCGGCATAGGGATTGTCGGCGAGCGCCTTGTCGAGCCGCTTCTCGCGCCCGACCGCGGTCTCGCCCTTCGGGTCGTCCTTCGACGCGCCGCCGGTCGACTTGTCGACGCCGTCTTTCTTCGTCTTCTCCGTCTTCTCCGCGTTGTCCTTTCTCGCCGGGGCATTGGCGGTGACGCCCGAGTCGTCCTTCTTCGGATCGCTCAGCCCGCGCGGCTGCGTCGTCGCGTCCACGAGCTTCACCGGATTGAAATAGCGGGCGACGGAGGCGCGCGTCTTGTCGTTCGCCGAGATCAGCCACATGACGAGGAAGAAGGCCATCATCGCCGTCATGAAGTCGGCGAAGGCGATCTTCCAGACGCCGCCGTGATGATCGTCGTGATCGCCATGGCCGCCGCGGCGGATGATCAGGATCTCGGGATGCGCGCCGTCGCTCATGCTTTCACGTCCCTGCGATGTCGGCGAGCGCGGCCGCAAGCCGCGTCTCGATGCGTGTGCCGCCGCACGTGACGACCGCCTCGGGCACGTCGGCGGCGACGAGCGAGATGCCGCTCGGCATGCCGCGCGTGCGGAGCGCGGCGACGAGGTCGGCCGGCGCGCGCAGCGTGATGGCGGCGCGCAGCGGATCGGACAGCAGGCGTGCCACCAGGGTTTCCAGCGCTGCCAGAGTACGGTCGCGCGCCGCGTCGGCCATGAGCGGCCGCAGCGCCTTGCCCGTCGCCTCGGCGAGATCGGCCTGGAGGGTCGCGAAGGCGCGCTCTATCGTGCCGGCAAGCTCGGCCGCCGTGCCGTCGCACCAGTCCGCGCGCGCGGCGGCGACCGCCTTGGTGACGTCGGAGGCGTGCTTCTCCTCGAGCTCAGCACTGTGCGCCGCATGGACCGCCTCGGCCTCGGCGCGGGCCGTCGCGCGCGCATCGTCCAGCCTGGCGTCGAGGTCGGCGACCGTCATCGTCACCAGCGGCTCGGCGACGGTCGGCGACGGCGCGACGACGACGGCGGCCTCGGCCGCGAACCGCGTAAGGTAGCGCGAGAGCGGTGCGTTCATCACGCGAGGCTCTCGCGTCGGACCCATTGCTTGAGGATCGTCGCCGCCTGCGTCTCGTCGAACTCGACCATCTGCTCGAGCCGGCGCTGCGGCGAGCGGCGCGGCCTGTTGGTGACGTCCTCGATCAGGTTCGGCTCCTGCCGCATGTCGATGACCGGGCCGACGTCGGCCGTCGCCATGCCGTCCGGCGCTTCGAGCGCCGGCACGACGGGCGCGCCACCCAGCGCCGCCATCTCCGGCTCCGGCGGGATCAGCGCGCGCGTCAGCGGCCGCAGCCCGAACATGATGAGCAGCACCGCCACGACGATCGCCGCGAGCGCGTTGATCGCGGTCCCCGACTGATGCATCAGCGTGTCGACGATGGACGCCGACGGCACCGGCTCGAGATCGTGGCCGGCGTCGGCGAACTCCTCGGCCAGCACCTTGATCGTGTCGCCGCGCTCCTTGCGCAGGCCCGCGGCCGACGTGACGAGGCTCTCGATGTCGGCGAGCTTGGCGGCGAGCGCCGTCGGCGTCGTCGCCGCGAGCGCGGCCTTGTTGACGAGGATGGCGATCGACATGTGGTCGATCGAGTAGCCGCCGCTGGTCGTCGTCACCGTCTTCGAGGACAGCTCGTAATTGGTCAGCTCCTCGCGCTTCGAATTGTCGGTGTTCGAGACCTTGCTGTCGCCCGAGCTCTTGCTCTCCTGCGGCAGCGCGGACGTCACCGAGGTCGGCGCCTGGCTGGAGTTGTTCTGGACCGTGTTGTTCTCCTTGACCACGCGGGTCGACCGCTCGACGCGGGAATCGGGGTCGTAGGTCGTCTCGGCGGTCTGCCGGGCATCGGTGTTGAGCTTGGCGGCGACGCTGATCTGGAAATTGTGCAGGCCGAGGTAGGGCGCGAGCTCCTTGCGCACGCTGTCCTGGATGTCCTTCGAGACCGTCTTCTCCAGCGTCAGCATCTTGCCGGCGGCGGCATCGTCGAGATCGCCGCCCGAGGAGAGCAGCGTGCCGTCGGTGTTGAGCACCGTGACCTGGTCGACCGTCATGCCCGGCAGCGCGGCGGCGACGAGGTGGCGGATCGCCTGCCCCATCCGCGCGTCGGACACGGTGTCGGTGCGGATCATCACCGAGGCGGAGGGCGGCTGGCGGGCGCGGCGGAACGAACCCTCGTCCGGCATCACGAGATGCACGCGCGCGGCGCGCACGCCGTTCATCGTCTGGATGGTGCGGGCGAGCTCGCCCTCCAGCGCGCGGACGCGGGTGACGTCCTGCATGAACGAGGTGAGGCCGAGCGAGCCGAGCTTGTCGTAGAGCTCGTAGCCGGAATTGGTCGAGTGCGGCAGGCCCTTCTCGGCGAGCAGCATGCGCGCCTGCGCCGTCTGCGCATAGCGGACCATGATGGTCGTGCCGTCGGAGGAGACGTCGAAGGGAATGCCGGCCTCGGTCAGCGCCGCGCCGATGCCGGAGACGTCCTGCCGGTCGAGACCGGCGTAGAGCACCTCTTGCGAGGGGCGGGAAAGGTAGTAGCCCGACACGCCGACGATCGCGAAGACCGTGAGGCCGATGAGCCCCAGCGCGGTGAGCCGGCGCCAGCCGAGCTTGGCGAGGCTCGTCATCAGCTTCTGGAGTTGGTCTTGGACGTTCATGCGTCTGGCTTGGCGCTCGGCGTGATGCGAGCCCCGATCCTGCGGGCCCAAGCTTGCGCGAGGATGATACGGCGGGTGCGCCGTTCGCCGCGTGCGCCTCCTGGGCATGCGGTAACCGAATTTTACGGTCGGCCTGCTCTACTCGTTCGCGTCGAACAGGGAGCCCAGCGATGCAACACGCCGTCACCGTCGAGGTCTCGCCCGGAGAGCTCGTCGACAAGCTGACGATCCTCGATATCAAGCTCGATCGCATCGCCGATGCCGACAAGCGCGACAACATCAGCCGCGAGCGCGACGTCCTGGCGGCGGCGTTCGTGCGCCTCGAAGACAGAGCCGCGCTTCCCGACCTCGTCGCCGGCCTGCGCCGGATCAACGAGACGCTGTGGACGATCGAGGACGAAATCCGCGATTGCGAGCGTCAGGACGACTTCGGGACGAAGTTCGTCGCGTTGGCGCGCGCCGTCTACAAGACCAACGACGAGCGTGCGGAGATCAAGCGGGCGATCAATCTCGCGCTCGGATCGCGGCTCATCGAGGAGAAATCCTACAAGCCCTACGCGTGAGGGGATAAGGCCGGGACAAGCTTGCCGCGCTGTGATGGCCGCCGCCCATCCAGCGAGAGAGACGAATGCCCGCGCACGCCCGCTCCGCCCCGGCCTCGCATCGGCGAGACCCGATCCCGGTGGACCCGGCGGTGGCGGCCTACGAGACGGGCAACGCGCATCTCCGGCGCGGCGAGACCGACGACGCCATTGCCGCCTACGACATCGCCCTGCGGCTGCGCCCGGCCTTCCCCGAGGCGCTGCGTGCCGGCGGCACGATCTTGCGCGACAGCGGCAGCAGCGATGCGGCCCTGACCTTCTTCGCCGAAGCGATCCGTCTGAAGCCGGACTATGTCGACGCCGTGCTGGACCAAGGCAACCTGCTGCACGCGCTCGGCCGCTCCGAGGCGGCGGTGGCGACCTTCGATGCCGCCCTCGCAATGTGCCCCCGCGACGCCGGGCTTCTCACCAACAAGGGCGTCGTTCTCCACGCGCTCGGACACCTGGATCAGGCCTGCGCCGCGCTTGAGGCGGCGATCGCCGCGGACCCGACGCTGCCGAACGTCCATCTCAACTATGCCGGCTACCTGATGCGCGTGTTCCGTCACGCCGACGCGTTGCCGGTGCTCGACCGGGCGCTGGCTCTGAAGCCCGATTATGCGGCCGCCCATGCCAACCGCGGGCTGACGCTGAAGATGCTCGGCCGATTTGCGGAGGCCGCCGCGGCGCTCGATCGCGCCCTCGCGCTCACGCCCGCGGACCATTACGCGCTCACCAATCGCGGCGAGCTGCGTCTCCTGCTGGGCGACCAGACGCGGGGATGGGCCGACTACCAGTCCCGCTTCGTGACCCAATGGCACAACTGGCCGCTCTTGAAGAGCCCCGTGCCGTTGTGGTCCGGCGAGCCGCTCGCCGGCCTGCGCGTCCTGGCGATCACCGACGCGGGCAACGGCGACATCATTCATTTCGCCCGCTATCTTCCGATGCTGGTGGCCGCCGGCGCGCAGGTCACGCTGGTCTGTCGCCCGCGATTGCAGCGGCTGCTGGCCCCCGTCACGGCGGGCACGCGCGTGGTGACGGACCTCGACGGCAGCGAGCGTTTCGACTGCCTGGTGCCGTTGTCCAACCTGCCGTTCGTCTGCGGCGTGCCGGTGGCGACGATGCCGGGCGGCACGCCGTATCTCGTGCCGGAACCCGAGCTCGTGGCGGCGTGGCAAGGCCGCCTGGGGGCTGGCTTCAAGATCGGGCTCTGCTGGCGCGGCAGCCAGGATTGGCGGGCCGACCCCTATCGTTCGATCCCCATCGAGGCGTTCGCGCCGCTCGCCGCCCTGCCCGACATCCGCCTGATATCGCTGCAGATGGAGTCGGATGACGCGTCGTTCCCGCTCGAACGTCTCGACGGCGTCGACAGCGGCGCCGACAGTTTTGTCGACACCGCCGCGATCATGGCGAACCTCGACCTCGTCGTGACGATCGACACGTCCATCGCCCATCTCGCCGGGGCATTGGCGCGGCCGACCGCGGTGCTGCTGCGCGAGGTGCCGGAATGGCGCTGGCTGCTCGCCCGCGAGGACACGCCCTGGTATCCGACCGCGCGCCTCTATCGGCAGGAGACCGCCTTCGCGTGGGACGCTCCGATCGCGCGCCTCGTCGCCGACGTTTCCGCGCGGCTGCGTCGCGCCGTTTAGATCGTTCGCTCCGCAACGAAAAAGGCCGATCGCGTCGCCGCGATCGACCTTGGTTCGAATGCGCCGGTCGCAGAGGGACCGCCGCTCGCTCGTCTTCGGTAGAGACCGACGCCGCGTAACCGCGACGCCGGTTCGTCTGTCTTACTGGAACAGCTTGAGGATGAGCTGGCTGTTCTGGTTGGCGACCGACAGGGCCTGCACGCCGAGCTGCTGCTGCGTCTGCAGGGCGCTGAGGCGGGTCGAGGCCTGGTTCATGTCGGCATCGACGAGCGAGCCGACACCGGTGGTCAACGAGTTCGACAGCGACGAGATATAGGTCGTCTGCAGGTCGATCTGGCTCGAGGCCGCACCGAGCTGCTCGGCCGCCGTATTGACGGCCGTCACCGCCGATCCGACTTGCTTGATGAACGCGTCGATCTGGGCGGCCGACGTGTTGACGTTAAGACTGATCTGGCCGACCTGAAACAATCCGCCATTGACGATCTTGCTGGCCGTCGGATCTGCCTTCGCGCTGGTCAGCGCGGCCGCCGTCGCGTTGATGTCGCCGCCGCTTGTACCCGCCGTCACGGTCTGGGTGGCATTCGATCCCGTCGCGCCGGTACCCCCGAGCGTGAACAGATCGCCGGACGTTCCCGCGGCGTAGGCGCCGGTCGCGACCGTATAGGTCCCCGTCGAACCGATCAGTGTCTTGGCCGCGCTGGCAGCGGTACCGATGGTGACGACACCCGACGCAAAGCTTGCGTCGGAACCAAACACGGATTTGAAGGCGGCCGTCGTATTCGTGTAGTCAGACGCCGAAAGAGCAGAGACGGCATTGGCAAACGTGCTCTGGTCCGCGTTGTAGGTTGCCTGATCAGCGGTCTGCGTCTTGGACGCGTTCACATAAGCGTCGACCAAGGCGTTTGAACCTGCGGCGTAGGTCGAGCCGCTGAGGTTCGTGCCCGAAGTATTGATGGTCAGGGAGCTGACGACCGTGGTCGAGCCCGAACCCGTGATCCCGGACACGAAGCTGACCGAAGACCCCGAGGACCCGTCGAGCAGGTTAGTTCCGTTGAACGACGCCGACGAGACGATGCTGGCGAGCTGCTGGTTCAGGGCGGTGATGGCCGTATTCAGGTAGGACTGCGTGGTGGTATTGCCGACGTTGCTCTTCGCGGTCACGAGGTCGGCCGAGATGCTCTGCAGGATCGAGGTGACCTGGTTCGTCGCCGCGGACGCCGTCGACACGACCGAGGAGCCGAGGTTCAGCGAGCTCGACACGGCCGAAAGGTTGCTGACGCTGGTGCGCATGGTCTGCGCGATCGAGAAGTAGGCCGCGTTGTCCTCGGCGCTCGACACGGACAGGCCGGTCGAGATCTCGTTCTGGACGGAGGCCAGCGACTTCTGCGTCGCGGCAAGGTTCTGGACGGCGGTCATCGCCGACATGTTGGTGAGAATGCTCGACATGGTTTCTGTCCCCCAGATAGTCGATCGATTGAGTGGGACATTCCGGATCGGAACCGGTACGGCAGGGCGGCCTGATGCCTTCGAGAGCTGTCGTATCGCTCCCGACCTGTCGTTTCGGAAATCTGGCCGCCGCCGCTTACAGAAGTGTGAAAGCCGGCAGCGCGCGGCCCAACAGCGTTAACGAAATCATCGCGATACGAAAAAGGGCGACCCGTGGGCCGCCCTTTCCTGTCCTAAGCTTTGGGTAAGCCGGTCACATCGCGGCGTGGGCCACCTGCGGCACCTTCGGCGGCAGCGCCTCGATGGTCGCCATCCCACTCTTTACGGCGGCCTGCACCTTCTCGAAGGCGCGCACCTCAATCTGCCGCACGCGCTCACGCGAGATGTCGAACTCGTCCGACAGTTCTTCGAGCGTGATCGGGTCGTCCGAGAGACGGCGCGCCTCGAAGATGCGGCGCTCGCGCTCGTTCAGCACGCCAAGGGCGTTGCGCAGAGCGTCGAGCCGGTTGTCGGTCTCCTCGCGGTCGGCCAGGATCTTCTCCTGGCTCGACGAATCGTCGACCAGCCAATCCTGCCACTCGCCCTCGCCCTCCTCGCGCAGCGGCGCGTTGAGCGAGGCGTCGCCGGACATGCGGCGGTTCATGTCGATGACGTCCTGCTTGGAGACGCCGAGCCGCGTCGCGATGACGTCGACCTGCTCGGGACGAAGATCACCCTCCTCCAAAGCCGAGATCTGGCTCTTCGCCTTGCGCAGATTGAAGAACAGCTTCTTCTGGCTCGCGGTGGTGCCCATCTTCACGAGCGACCAGGACCGCAGGATGTACTCTTGTATGGACGCGCGAATCCACCACATGGCGTAGGTCGCCAGGCGGAAGCCCTTGTCCGGCTCGAAGCGCTTCACGGCCTGCATCAGGCCGACGTTGCCCTCAGAGATGACCTCGCCGATCGGCAGCCCGTAGCCGCGGTAGCCCATCGCGATCTTCGCAACGAGGCGCAGATGCGACGTGACGAGTTGATGCGCCGCGTCGGGGTCCTCGTGGGACTTCCAACGCTTGGCGAGCATGTATTCCTGCTCCGGCTGGAGCATCGGGAACTTGCGGATCTCGTTGAGATAGCGGGAGAGCCCGCTCTCGCTCGAGATCATCGGTAGGGCAGCAGCCATTCGTCCTCCTCGGGGCCTCCAATGCGGCAAGCCCACCTGCGCCGCCACCCTTCGTGCGTCGGCGGCGCAACTCGTGTAGATGGATATCCGTCGATCCGGGTGTAAGGGCCGGCCAGTCCGCGCGGCATTACAAATACGCAAGGTCGGACTGGCGGTTACGGTTCTCGACCTGTTCGAGGTGGAAAGTCCGAACCGGGCGTTTCGGTTGCACGCTGGGTCGCTTGAGCCGACATGCAAGGGGTGCATGGCCTCAAAAGCCGCTCCCGGGCGCCAGCCAACGTCCGTTCGCCCCCGGGCGGGAAGTTTGCCCGGTGTGCGTCGCGAGAATTTGTGATGTGATTGCAGGCACGTCGGCTTCACCGACCGTCGACCGACCCTTCCATGACGATCCAACGCCGCCTGGCGCTCTCCTTCACGCTCGTCCTTGCGCTCAGCCTCGCCATCGGGCTCGGGCTCACCTACGGGCACGTCCTGTCGAAGGTGAGGACCGAGACCCAGGCCGCGCTCAACGTCGGTGTCGACTCGGTGAGGAACGCCCTCGACTTGCCCGCGCAGGTCGACGACCCCGGCGCCGTGGTGCGGCGCGTGGTCGCCGACTTCGACGGGGATCGCCACCTGCGGGCGGTCCTCGAGGCGCGGGACGGGGCGATCGTCGCGCAATCGCGCCCTCTGGCCCCTGAGGAGGCGGCGCCGCCCTGGTTCTACCGTCTCGTCGCCTCGGCGCCGGCGCGCCTGGAGATTGCGCTGCCGCCGACGCTGGCAGGCGTCGGACGCCTTTTCGTGCAGACGGATTCGCACAACGAGGTCGCGGAAGCCTGGAGCGACACGCGGCTGACCCTCACCATCCTGGCGTTCTTCTTCGCGATGGTGCTGCTGCTCGCGTTCGCGACCATCAAGGGTGCCCTGGCGCCGCTCCGCGACATCGGCCAGGCGCTGAACCGCGTCGGCTCCGGCGATTACGCGATCCGCCTGGCCGCGCCGGTCGCCGCCGAGCTCGAGCCGCTGCGCGACGGCTTCAACCGCATGGCGTCGCGACTGGAGGAGATGGGCGTGCAGAACCGCGCCCTCAACGAGCAGATCCTCAACCTGCAGGAAGAGGAGCGCGCCGAGCTGGCGCGCGACCTGCACGACGACGTGGCGCCGTTCCTGTTCAGCGTCGGCGCCGATGCCGCGATGATCCGGCAGTTCCTCGCCAAGGGCGACAGCGACGCCGTGGGCCCCCGTGCCGAGGCGATCGGCGAAGCGGTCAGGCACATGCAGCACCATCTGAAAGACGTGTTGCGCCGCCTGGCACCCGGCGCGCTGCTCGATCTCGGCCTCCCGGGGGCCATCGACAACCTCGTCTCGTTCTGGCGCAGCCGACAGCCCGGCGTCGCCTTCGAGATCGAGGTCTCGGGCGATCCCATCGATCCGCCGCTCGACGCCGTCGCCTTCCGCGTCGTGCAGGAATCCTTCTCGAACGCCATGCGGCACGGCGCGCCGCGGACGATCGAGGTGACGATCGATGCCGACGACGTGCAGGCCGTGATCGTCGTCGAGGACGACGGCAAGGGCTTTCCCACGGGGACGCCGACCTTCGGCTTCGGCCTCACCGGCATGCAGGAGCGCGTCCGCTCCGTCGGCGGCACCTTTCGCGTGGGCAATCGCCCCGGCGGTCGCGGCGCTCGTGTGGACGTGTGCCTGCCGGTCCGCCAGCGCCAAGCCCTCGACACCTCGCAGACCCTGGACCTGCCCGCATGAAGCTGCTTCTCGTCGACGATCACGCCGTGGTGCGCGAGGGGGTGCGCCGGCTGCTCTCCGTGTCGATCGAGGCGACCTTGTTCGAGGCTCAGACCGGTCGCGAGGCGCTGACCGTGTTCCGGGCCGAGAGGCCCGAAGTCGTGATCCTGGATCTCAACCTGCCCGGGTCCGGCGGTCTCGATCTCCTGCGTCGGCTGCTGATCGAGGACGCGAAGACGAAGGTGCTGATCTTCTCGATGCACACGACGCCGCTCTACGTCGCCCGCGCGCTGCAGGCCGGCGCCAAGGGCTACATCTCGAAGAGCGCCGGTGCCGAGGAGCTCGTCGAGGCGATCCGCACCGTGATGGCCGGCGGCAAGTACGTCGAGCGCGAGCTCGCCGCCGACCTTGCCGTCAACGTGCTGGGGTCGGACGAGTCCGGCAAGCCGCTGTCGCCGCGCGAGCTCGACATCATGCGCCTGCTCGCCAAGGGCAAGGGCCTCTCCGACATCGCCGATGCGCTCGGCATCTCCTACAAGACGGTGGCCAACACCTGCACCTCGATCAAGCACAAGCTGCTCGTTGACCGAACGAGCGACCTGATCCGGCTCGCCGTCGAGATGCACGCGTCTTGAGACGAACATCCTAGAAGACGCCGATCGCTTCTTCGAGAAAGGCGAGCAGGTGGTCGCGATAATCCTGGCGCTTGGTCGTCGAGACGCCGTCGTGGCCGAGGCCCGGCGCGATCCATAGCGACTTCGGCCCGGCGAAGGCCTCGAAGAGCCGCCGCGTCTCGGCCGGCGGCGTGAAGACGTCGGCCTCGCCGCCGATGACGAGGACGGGGCATGTGACGCGACGCGCGGCCTCCAGCGGCGACAGGCGCGACGGCCACACGCCGAGCCGCGGCCGCGTCTGCAGCGACAGCAGCGGCTCGATGAGCCACGCGAGCCCGACCCCGGCGCCGAGCGCGATGCGGCTGCGCACAGTCTCGCGGAACGTCGCGTAGACGCCCTGCAACACGAAAGCGTCGGCCTCTACAGGCCCGCGCGGCCCGATCAGCATCGCGGCGCCCCCCATCGAGATGCCGACGACCGCCACGCGGGCGCCCGGATGCCGGCGGCGCAGCCAGGCGAGCGCGGCGTGGACGTCCTGCGCCTCGCTCCAGCCGTAGCCGCACGCCGCCGCGTCTGAGCCACCGTGGCCACGCAGGTCGATCGCCAGCACGGCGTAGCCCTGCGCCGCAAGCCAATCGGCGTTGGTCCGTACAGCCCACCGCGACGCGGCGACGCCGTGGACGATGAGCACGCCGGGCGCCTCCGCCCGCGCGCCCGGCAGATAGGTCGCGGCGAGGGAAAGGCCGTCGAGGCTTCTGATACGCACGTCGGCGGGGTCCGGCCGCCCGCGCCGGCGAGTCAAGCTGGGGGCTGCCACGGCGATCGTCCCGGCAAGCCAGGCGAGGGCGGCAAGGCCGGCGCCGCAGCTCACCGCGACGGCTACCGGACGGAGCCTGCGCGACGCCATCCCGCCGCCGGCGCCGACTACCGAAACGCCTGCGAATAATCCGGCATCGCCGGCGTGGCAGGGCCGGCCGGCTCGAGTTCGCCGTTGACGCGCCGCCGCTCGGGATGCGCCGGGTAGACGCCGAGCACGCGGATCTCCTCGCAATAGAAGGCGAGCTCTTCCAGCGCCCGCGCCAGGCCCGGGCTGTAGGGATGACCGTCGACGTCGGCCAGGAACTGCGTCGCCGTGAACGCCCCGCCGACCATATAGCTCTCGAGCTTGGTCATGTTGACGCCGTTGGTCGCAAAACCACCGAGTGCCTTGTAGAGCGCCGCCGGCACGTTGCGCACGCGGAACACGAACGTCGTCACCGTCGGCGTGCCGGCGCCCTCGGGCCATTGCGGCACCGGCGACAGCACGACGAAGCGCGTCGTGTTGTGCGTCTCGTCCTCGACGTTCTCGGCGAAGATGTCGAGCCCGTAGATCTCGGCGGCGAGCTTCGGCGCGATCGACGCGCGCGTCGGGTCGCCCCACTCCGCCACCTCGCGCGCCGAGCCGGCCGTGTCGGCGGTCACCACCGGCTTAAGCCCGCGCGCGCGGATCGCCTTGCGGCACTGGCCGAGCGCGTGGACGTGGCTGTAGACGCTGGTCAGCTTCTCAGCCGACGCACCCCTGACGCCCATCAGGTGGAAATGGATCGGCAGGAAATATTCGCCGATGATGAAGAGGCCCGAGGCCGGCAGCAACGTGTGGATGTCGGCGACGCGGCCGGCGATCGTGTTCTCGATCGGGATCATCGCCAGGCCGGCACGGCCCTCGCTCACCGCCGCGAGCGCATCCTCGAAGGTCGCGCAGGGCAGCGGCGTCCAGGCCGGATAGGCGTCCTGGCAGGCGATATGCGAGTTGGCCCCCGGCTCGCCCTGGTAGGCGATGATCTTCGGGCTCTTGGTCACTTCGGTCATGGCGGCTCTATGAACCGAAATCGCCGCCGACGGTAGGGCTCAGCGCCGCCGCGGCACCAGGATCGCCGCGGCGATGGCGATCGCCACGAGGAGCGCCGCCGCCGACATCGCGGAGGCATGCAGCCCGGCCACGACGTGCCCCTCCCCGGCCAGCGCCCCGAACAAGGCGACGCCCATCGCCCCGCCGGCCTGCCGCGCCGCGTTCAGCGTGGCGGAGGCGACGCCGGAGAGCGCCTTGTCGACGCCGGCCAGCACCGCCGTCGTCATCGCCGGCACGCCGGTGCCCATGCCGGCCGGCATCAACACGAACGGCACGACGAGCGCGGCGAAGGGCGAGTGCGCGCCGAGCGTCAGCAGCAGCGCGAAGCCCAGCGCGTCGCAGAGCGCGCCGCCGACCATCGGCAGTCGCGAGCCGAAGCGGCCGACCAGCGTGCCGCTCGCCACGTTGACGACGAAGAAGGTGGCGGTGAGCGGCAGGAAGGCGAGACCGGCCTGCGCCGGGCTGTAGCCGAGCCCCTGCTGCAGATAGAGGCTGAGGACGAAGACGATGCCGTAGTAGGTGAGGTTCGCCACCATGCCGTAGACGACGCAGACGGCGAAGCCCGGCGCACGGAACAGCTTCAGCGGCAGCATCGGCGCCGCGACGCGCGATTCGGCGACGACGAAGCCGATACCGGCGCAGATGCCCGCAGCAAATAGCGCCAGCACCAGCGGATCGCCGATGCCGAGCGGCTTGGCCTCGATCACCGCGCCGACCAGCGCCGCCAGCGCGACGATGCCGAGGATCTGCCCGAGAAAATCGAAGCCGCGACCGCCCGGCCGTCGCTCGGTCTCCGGCACCCGCAGCGTCAGCACCGCGCCGAGCAGGCAGACCGGCAGGTTGACGAGGAAGATCATGCGCCAGCTCGCCACCGCGAGGATGAGGCCGCCGACGACCGGACCGGCGGCGATGGTGATGCTGCCGGCCGCCGTCCACCAGCCGACGGCCTGCGCCCGCAGCTTCGCGTCGTGACCGGCGGCATGATTGAGCAGCGTCAGCGACGCCGGCAGCATCGCCGCCGCGCCGACGCCCTGCAGGATGCGCCCCCCGATCAGCGCCGCGGCGCCGGGCGCCAAACCGCAGACGAGCGAAGCGAGAGCGAATAACGCCAAGCCGCCGAGATAGACCTTCCGCGCGCCAAACCGGTCGCCGAGGTAGCCCGCCGTCAGCAGCAGCGCCGCGAAGACGAGCGCGTAGGCGTCGACCACCCACTGCAGCCCGGCGGTGCCGGTGCGCAGGCTTTCGCCGAGGCGCGGCAGGGCGACGTTGACGATGGTGACGTCGAGCTGGACGAGCGCGAAGCCGAAGCTGGTCGCCAGCGTCGTCCAGCGCACGGTCGAGCTACTGCCGCGGGGGGCCGGCGTGTCCACGAGATCGTCTCCTTCGATTGCGGAGCCGATCTAGCCGTCGGCTTTGGCCCGATGCTTCGGCGGCGGACGAACTATCGGGCTCACGGCGCCGCCGCGCGGAGGAAGCCGGCGAGATCGCTGGTGACGTAGTCGATGTGCGGCGGCACCGCCTCGCTGATCATCTCGAAGGCCTCGCGCGTGTCGTGGTCGCCCGGCTTCGGCACGACGAGGACGGTGACCATGCCGAGCGCCTTCGGCACGACGAGGTTGCGCGGGATGTCCTCGATCATCGCCGCCCGCGTCGGGTCGACGCCGTGGCGGACGAGGAAGCGGTCGTAGGCGGCCGGCTCCGGCTTGGGCACGAGATCGCCGGCGACGATGTCGAACACGTCCTCGAACAGCCCCGACAGGCCCAGCGCCTCGGCGGTGGCGAGGGCGTGGAAGCGCGAGCCGTTGGTGAGGATGAGCTTGCGGCCGGGCAGCGCGCGGATCGCCGCGGCGAGCGGCAGGTCGGCGACGATCGAGGTGCGGTCGATGTCGTGCACGAAGGCGAGGAAGGTCGCGGCATCGATCGCGTCGGTCTCCATCAGGCCGTGCAGGGTCGTGCCGTAGCGCTCGTAGTAGAATTTCTGCAGCGCCCGCGCCGACAGCCCGTCGAGGCCGTAGAGCGCCATGATCCACAGCGTGATGCGCTGGTCGATCTTCGGCCACAGGTCCGAGCCCGCGGGGTAGAGCGTGTTGTCGAGATCGAACACCCAGGTGTCGACGGACGCGAAGGCGGCGGGCTCGATCCGGCTGGCGGTCACCGCGTGATCAGCGTGCCGGCGCCGCCGTCGGTGAGCAGCTCGACCAGCACCGAGTGCGGCTGCTTGCCGTCGAGGATGACGACGCCCTCGACGCCCTGCTCGATCGCATAGAGGCAGGTCTGCACCTTGGGGATCATGCCGCCGGTGATGACGCCCTCGGCGATCAGCGTGCGGATCTCGTCGGCCGAGAGCTGCTCGATCAGCTTCTTGTTCCCGTCGAGCACGCCGGGCACGTCGGTGAGGAAGAGCAGGCGCTTGGCCTTGAGCGCGCCGGCGATGGCGCCGGCGAACGTGTCGGCGTTGACGTTGTAGGTCTCGCCGTCCTCGCCCATGCAGACGGGCGCCAGCACGGGAATGAGCTCGCGGCCGAGCACCTGGTCGAGCACGCGCGTCGACACGCGGGCCGGCTCGCCGACGTAGCCGAGGTCGATCGGCTCGCCGTGGCCGTCGGCCCCGACCTCCACCGGCCCTTCCGCCTTGCGGGCGATGACCATGTTGCCGTCCTTGCCGCACAGCCCGATGGCGTGGCCGCCCTCGGCGTTGATCATGCCGACGATCTGCTTGTTGATGGAGCCGGCGAGGACCATCTCGACGATCTCGACCGTCGGCTTGTCGGTGACGCGCAGGCCGCCGGCGAAATGCGAGGCGATGCCGAGCTTGGCCAGCATCGCGCCGATCTGCGGGCCGCCGCCGTGCACCACCACGGGGTTGATGCCCGACTGCTCGAGCAGGACGATGTCGCGGGCGAACTCGCGCGCCTTGCTCTCGTCGCCCATTGCGTGGCCGCCGTACTTCACGACGATGGTGGCGTCGTCGTAGCGCAGCATGTGCGGCAGCGCCTGGGTGAGGATCTGCGCCTGCTGGTGGGGGTCCGTGGGGACGGGGATCATGTCGGGCGCGCCTCGCAGGTCAGGTCGCGGGGCTTGTAGCGGAGGGGGCGGGCGGGCTCAACGGGCGGCATCCGCCCCTTTACCGAACAGCCGTCTCAGATTGGCGGAGCATTCGCAGACGCCAGACGGACACACTGGCACTGCGAAACAGCGCTTGCCGTTGAGAACAAATCATGTACATTGGTTTGCAGCCATCGCAATTGCGCGATCCCACGACCCCGTGCCAGAAGGACGGTTCTCCCATGCCGAACGCCAATCTCCGCCTCGTGGAAGGATCGTCCGTGGACAAGACCAAGGCGCTCGACGCGGCGCTGTCGCAGATCGAGCGGAGCTTCGGCAAGGGCTCGATCATGCGGCTCGGCAAGAACCAGAAGGCGGTCGAGATCGAGACCGTGCCGACGGGCTCGCTCGGGCTCGACATCGCGCTCGGCGTCGGCGGCCTGCCGCGCGGCCGCGTGATCGAGATCTACGGGCCGGAATCGTCGGGCAAGACCACGCTCACCCTGCACGTCATCGCCGAGGCGCAGAAGCGCGGCGGCGTCTGCGCCTTCATCGACGCCGAGCACGCGCTCGACCCCGTCTACGCCCGCAAGCTCGGCGTCAACCTCGAGGACCTGCTCATCTCGCAGCCGGACACCGGCGAGCAGGCGCTCGAGATCACCGACACGCTGGTGCGCTCCGGCGCCATCGACGTGCTGGTCATCGATTCGGTGGCCGCGCTCACCCCGCGCGCCGAAATCGACGGCGAGATGGGCGACAGCCAGCCGGGCCTGCAGGCGCGCCTGATGAGCCAGGCGCTGCGCAAGCTCACCGCCTCGATCTCGCGCTCGCAGACGATGGTGATCTTCATCAACCAGATCCGCATGAAGATCGGCGTCATGTACGGCTCGCCGGAGACGACGACGGGCGGCAACGCGCTGAAGTTCTATGCCTCCGTCCGTCTCGACATCCGCCGCATCGGCTCGATCAAGGACCGCGAGGAGGTCGTCGGCAACCAGACGCGCGTCAAGGTCGTCAAGAACAAGGTGGCGCCGCCGTTCAAGCAGGTCGAGTTCGACATCATGTACGGCGAGGGCGTGTCGAAGATGGGCGAGCTGGTCGACCTCGGCGTCAAGGCCGGCGTCGTCGAGAAGTCGGGCGCCTGGTTCTCCTTCGATTCGCAGCGCCTCGGCCAGGGCCGCGAGAACGCCAAGACGTTCCTCAAGGCCAACCCGCCGTTGGCCGAGCGCATCGAGCAGGCGATCCGCGAGAATTCCGGCCTCATCGCCGAACGCATCCTCGACCAGGCCGAGCCCGAGGACGGCGACGAGTAGCGGCGCCAACGGCCGCAGGCCGACGCGCCTTAGTTCAGGACCGCCGAGCCCGGCTGGCGCGCCGGGGCGACCATCTCGCGCAGGGCCGGCCGGTCGGGCGTGATGTCGTCCATGACGAGCGCGTTGATCGCGCAGATGAAGGACGACAGCCGGTAGCCGTCGTGCCGCGACAGCGCGTTGTCGAAGGCGCGGATGTTCCAGAACGGATCGTTGGCGCCGGTGATCGGCGCGCTGCCGTCGAGCGGCAGGCCGTGCAGGATGCGCACCGTCGGCATGCCCTCGCCCCGCCCGCCGGCCGTCGCGGGGGCGAGGTTCTCGCTGTCCCAGAAGAGCCCGGCCTGGTCGGCGCGCGCCTGCCGCGCCCGCATCAGCCAGTCGTCGGTCGCCGGGCAGTCGAGCGGCGCATCGGCGAGCGTGGCGTAGGGATTGTGCCGCTCGGCGCCGAAGCTGTGCAGGCCGAGCATCTCGTGCGTGGTGCCGAACGGCGCGGCCGAGGGCAGCGCGTCGGCCAGCACGCCGGCCGGCGGCCGCGGCGGATCGAGATTGCCGATCGTATGCGTCGCCTCGACGTCGGAGACCTGGAAGGGAAAGGTTGCCGCGAGACCCGCCAGCGCGCGGATCGGCAGCGTGACGAGCGACTGCAGCGCGGTCGGCGGCGGATAGGCCTTGCAGCTCTCGCCCGCCGGCTGGCGATGCTCGATCCGCGCCGCGACGCGATCGAGGTAGGCCGACGCCGGCCGGAAATCGAGCTTGAAGGTCGGGAAGAGGTCGTGCGTGGCGAAATCGTAGTCGACGCCGGTCGAGAACATCTCGTCGGTATGCGCGAGCCCGATGCGGATCAGCTCGCGCGCGCGCTTGAATTTGTCGTCGACGTCGAGGCCGATCCAGGCGCAATCGCCCGGCCGCAGGCCGCCGGGCGGAAACGACAGCGCCGACGTGACCGCCACGATCGCCGGCCGCTGCGCGGGCGGAAAGAAGCCCGTCTGCGCCGCGCCGCCGTCCGCCCGACGCGTCAGCACCTCGCGCTGGAGATCGGTCCACTTGCGCGCCTCCGCGGCCGGATTGAGCAGCACGACGAGGTTGCCGAGCATCGGCCGCATCGCGGTGCCCGGCGCGTGCGCGTGCACGGCGCGCAGGAGATCGTCCTTCAGCCCGGTGGCGAGCATGTCGCCGCCGAGGCTGTGGCCGATGACGATCATCTTGTTGCGCGGGTCGCCGGCGGCCAGCACGCCTTCGATCGAGCGCAGCGCCGAGACAGCCGACGGCGCGATCGCCTCGGCGACGGGCTTGCGGTCGAACAGGGTCGAGCCGGCGGAGAGCCCGGCGAGCGTGCGGCCGAGGCTCGGCCCGAACGTTTCGGCGAGCCACCGCTCGTCGACGCGCGCGCCACGCCAGCCGACGTAGATCGCCGTCACCTTCGTCGCGCAGTCGCGCCCGAGGCTCCTGCAGCGCTCGGCGAGGAACCGCGCCGCATGCGCCGCGTAGAGCCGCGTGTCGGCGACGTCCTGGTCGCCGATCGAGGCGTCGTGGCGCCAGCCGTGGATGAAGACGAGGACGTAGTTCGCCCCGGTGCGCAGGCGCTGCTGCAGCGCGTCGAGCTGGGTGATCACCGGATGCACCTGCGCCATCGTCGTCGCGCCGGCGTGCATCGCCGCCTCCATCGCGTGCTTCAGCATCGCCGAATCGATGGCCGCCTCGTGCCCGTCGTCGTCCGAGACCAGCGCGTAAGGCTCGCCGCTCTCCTTGAACTCGAGAAAGCCGAGCGTGTAGTCGACCGCCGCGTCGCCGGGCCGCCGCGCGGGAATGACATGGCGCTGGATCGCGCAACGCAGCCTGGTCGCGAAGGCGGGATCGGCGGCGACGACGGCCGTCTCGTCGTCTGTCAGGTCGTGCCAGCCGTCGCCTTCCATCGCCGCGCCGGCGGCAAGGGCGGCGACGCCGCGGTCGGCGAGGACGGTCCAGCCGTGCGCGAGCCCCTCCGCGCAGACCGGCGAGGCCGGATCGAGATCGCGGTAGGCGCGGTCCTTCGGCGTGGCGACGACGACGTAGTTGAAGAACACCAGCCCGAGCGCCAGGAGCAGCGTGCCGAAGATCGCCGTGGAGACGAGCCGGACGAGGCGCGTCCAGGCGCGCCAGGCGCCGCGCAAGACGCCCCGGCGCGGCCGTGCGCGCGACACCCCCTCCCGGTCTCCCATCGATACGCTCCCCGCGCGGGCCGGCGGCGCGGCCCGCGTCCGGTACGCATCCCGAGCCGCGATCGTTACGCCGCGAGGCGCCGGCGACCGCGAATCTCTTCGCTCATTGCGCCCCCGCCGCGGGGACGACCGGCGTCGAGGGCGCCGCCTGGGCCGGGGCCTGCGCGCTGATCACGCCGCTCGCCGAGTTGATCGTGTTCGAGCGGATGATCTGCTGGGCGACCAGCCCCTGCCCGACCGGCGCCTCGAGCGCCGAGACGAGGTTGAATAGTTTCTGCAGGTCGCTGAACGGCGAGTTCGAGACGTAGATGATGTCCTTGTCGTGCACCGCGAAGCGACGGGCGCGGAACAGCGCTTCCGGCTGGCGCATGTTGATGAGGTAGACCACCGGCACGAGGTCCAGCGCCGCCTGCGCCGGCGTGATGCCGGGATAGCCGCGCGCGATGGCGATCGGCTCGTAGCGCAGCACGAAGACGCCCTCCGGGTCGGCGCGCTCGTCGACGAGGCCCTGCGCCTTGCCGATCGCCTCCTCCAGCGAGATGCCGACGCCGTCGAATTGCACCACCGCGTTGTAGAGCGTGGCGCCGACGGCGGTGAAGGTCAGCGGGTAGCGCACGACGGTGATCGTGTCGCCGGGCCGCGCAAAGATGTTCTCGCGCGGCGAGTTGACGAGCGTCTGGTACGGCACGCGCACCGTCTTGCCGCCGCGCATCAGCTCGATGAAGCTCTCGTAGGCCGGCGCACGGATGCCGCCGGCATCCGCGATGACGTCGAGCAGGCGATCGCCGCGCGCCGACAGCGGCACCCGCGCGGCCTGGTTCACCTCGCCCGTCACCGTGGCGCTGGTGGACACGTTCTTCGACAGCGTGACGACGACCTGCGGCTCGATCGCCTTGCCGGTCAGCTTGGTGACGATCTCCTTCTCGACCTGCGGCGTCGTCTTTCCGACGACGTTGATCCGGCCCGCGTAGGGCACGGTGATCGAGCCGTCCTGCTGCACCACCTGCGGCGGCAGCTCGGCCGTGTGCGAGCCGGTCTGCTGGTCGGACGAGACCGGCTGCGAGAACAGGCCGCCGCCGGCCGCCTCGAAGATCGTGACGTTCAGCGTGTCGCCGACGCCGACCACCTGCTCCAGCGCCGGCCGGTAATCGCCAAAGCGGCCGTAGAGGCTCGGCCCCGGGAATTTCGCCAGATGCTGGATCGCGAAATCCGAGATCGGCACGAGCAGGAAGGGGGCGTTCGCCTCCGTCCCCTGGGCGATCACCGCGGTCCGCGACGGTCCTGGCGACGGAACGGTCGAGCAGGCGGTGAGCGCAAGCGCGCCGACCAGCGCAACGGCCCGCGCCCCGAGGCTCCCTTGCCGTCGGCGAAACAACATCGCTATCCTTCTCGGGTCGATCGAACGCCTACGACGGCCGACCTTCAGCGTCGGAAGTTACCGCATTATGAGGACCGCCGAAATCGCGGTCCGGCCATCGGGCGGCCAGCGTGGCTTTCTTGCAACCCGGCCCGCGCCGGCTCATATGGCTCGGCGACGCGCGACGCGGCGCCATCGAACGGAGATGTCATGCTCGCGGCCCTCGTCTGGATCGTCCTGGTCATCGTCGTGCTGCTCGGCGGCGGCCTCGTCGCCTTCGCCGCCTGGACGGCCTCCCGGGTCGAGAAGGCGGTGCCGCCGATCGGCAAGTTCCTCGAGGTCGACGGCACGCGTCTGCACTATCTCGACGAGGGCGAGGGCCAGCCCATCGTGCTGGTGCACGGGCTCGCCGCGCAGATGCAGCACCTCACCTACGCGCTGCGCGAGCGCCTGCGCGGACGCTACCGCGTGATCTTCGTCGATCGGCCCGGCGCCGGCTATTCGCAGCGCAAGCCCGGCGCCTCGGCGCGGCTGCCGGCGCAGGGCGACATGATCGCGGCGCTGATCCGCAAGCTCGAGCTCGACCGCCCGCTCGTCGTCGGCCATTCGCTCGGCGGCGCCGTCGCGCTCGCGACCGCGCTCGACCACCCCGAAAACGTCGGCGCGCTGGCGCTGATCGCGCCGCTCACCCACGCGCAGGAAGACGTGCCGGAGGCGCTGAAGCGACTGGCGATCGCCTCCCCGCTCATGCGCCGGGTCGTCGCCTGGACGCTGGCGGTCCCGCTGACGATCTTCGGCGGCCCGGCCTCGCTCGCCACGGTGTTCTCGCCCGATCCGGTGCCGGCCGACTTCGGCACGCGCGGCGGCGGCCTGCTCGGCCTGCGGCCGAAGGCGTTCTACGCGGCCTCGTCCGACATGGTCGCCGTCCTCGACGATCTCGACGCCATGGCGCGGCGCTATCCCGGCCTGCGCCCGCCGGTCGGCATCCTGTACGGGACGGCCGACCAGATCATGTCGCTCGACGTCCAGGGCAGGCCGATGACGGCCGCGGTACCCGGCCTCACGCTCGAGACGGTCGAGGGCGGCGGCCACATGCTGCCGATCACCGCGACGGACCGCACGGTGCGCTTCATCGAGGCGATGGCCGCGAAAATCGAGCGCCGTACCGCCGCGACCACCGCCGGCGCCTGATCGCCGGCGCGTCGACCCGCGACCGGCGTCGACCTCTCCAAAGATACGACCACGAAGGGATCCGACGAAAGGAGGAGTTTCGGCTCTTCCCTTTGCCGCGCCGCGGCGTTACCCTTCCCTATACGTGAACCTCATCTTGTAAGCGGCATGGCTCAGCCTCCGCTTCAGCGAAGGGGATGATGATGACGCAATCGCTGGACGCCCACGCGCCGACCGCCGCCCCCGCCGCGCCGGGGCTGACGATCTGGGCGCAGACCGTGCCGGAGCTGCTGGCGCGGGCCGCCGAGCTTTACGGCACCCGCCCGGCCATACATTTCCTGGGACGGCGCTGGACCTATGCGGAGGTGGCGGAGGCCGCCGAGCGCGTTGCCGCCGGGCTGCAGGCGCGCGGCATCGGCAAGGGCGACCGGATCGGGCTCTGCCTGCCGAACACCCCCTTCTTCGTCGTCGCCTATTACGCGGCGCTGCGCATCGGCGCCGTCGTGGTCAACTACAACCCGCTCTACGTCGAGCGCGAGCTCGAGCACCAGATCAAGGATTCCGGCACCCGCCTGATGTTCGTGATCGACGTGCCCGAGGTGCACCGCAAGATCGCGGCGGTGGCCGAGCGCGCCGGCCTCGACACGATCGTGCTCTGCCCGCTCGCCGACGCGCTGCCGACGACGAAGGCGGCGCTCTACCGCCTGCTCAAGCGCAAGGCGATCGCCAAGGCGCCGGCCGACGGCCGCCACGTCGCCTATGCGTCGCTGCTCGCCACGAAAGCGAAGCCGTCGCCCGTCGCCATCGCGGCGGAGGATCTCGCCGTGCTGCAATACACCGGCGGCACGACCGGCGTGCCGAAGGGCGCGATGCTCACCCACGCCAACATCGTCGCCAATTGCGCGCAGAACGTCGCCTTCGACCCCGAGCGCAAGATGGGCCAGGAGCGCGTGCTGGGCGTGCTGCCGCTGTTCCACGTCTTCGCGATGACGGTGGTGATGAACTATTCCGTCGAGATCGCCGCCGAGATGGTGCTGCTGCCGCGCTACGATCTCGCCACGACGCTGAAGACGCTGCTGAAGACCAAGCCGACGGTGTTTCCCGCCGTGCCGACGATCTACGCGGCGATCGCCAAGCTCGCGGCGAAGGAGAAGCGCGATCTCTCCTGCATCGAGCTCTGCATCTCCGGCGGCGCGCCGCTGCCGGCCGAGGTCGCCGAGCAGTTCCGTGCGCTGACAGGCGCGCAGCTCGTCGAGGGCTACGGCCTCACCGAGACCTCGCCCTGCGTGTCCTGCAACTCGCGTCACGGCGCCGCGAAGGACGGCTCGGTCGGGCGCCCGCTGCCGGGCACGATCGTCGAAATCCGCGATCCGATCACCCGTGCGCTGATGCCGACCGGCGAGAAGGGCGAGATCGTCGTGCGCGGCCCGCAGGTTATGAAGGGCTACTGGCAGAGGCCCGAGGCCACCGCCGAGGTGCTCGACGAGCATGGGCTGCGCACCGGCGACATCGGCATTCTCGATGCCGACGGCTTCCTCTTCATCGTCGATCGCATCAAGGACGTGATCCTCTGCGGCGGCTACAACGTCTATCCCCGCGTCATCGAGGATGCGCTGTACCAGCATCCCGCCGTCGCCGAGGCCGTCGTCATCGGCGTCCCCGATTCCTACCGCGGCCAGGCGCCGAAGGCCTTCGTCACGCTGCGCGCCGGCACCAAGGCGACACCCGACGAACTGTCGACCTTCCTGAAGGACTACGTCTCGAAGATCGAGCTGCCGAAGACGATCGAGATCCGCGACGCGCTGCCCAAGACGGCGGTCGGCAAGCTCTCCAAGAAGGAGCTGGTCGCCGAAGAGGGCGCCAAGGTCCCGGCGGGCGGGATCGGCTGATGGAAGCGTCGGAAATTATGCTGTCCGAAAGCCAAGCGTCGCCGCGCGCGAAAGGCGCCGCCGGCGACAGGACCTTCGTGACGGTGACCGATCTCGCGCGCGAGCTCGGCATCACCGCGCGGGCGCTCCGCTTCTACGAGGACAAGGGGCTGATCACGCCGCATCGCGTCGGCGCGACGCGCATCTACACGGCGCGCGAGCGGGCGCGGATGATCCTCGTGCTGCGCGGCAAGCGGCTCGGCTTCTCGCTGCGCGAGATCAAGGACTATCTCGATCTCTACGACGTCGACCCGAAGCAGGTGACGCAGACCCGCGCCCTGCTCGGGCGCATCGCCGAGCGGCGCGCCGAGCTGATCGACAAGCGCAACGCCATCGTCGAGGCCCTCGAAGGCCTGGACGACCTCGAACGCGACGCGAGCGCGCTCCTCGCGAAGGCCGACGCCCGCAACGGCAAGGCCGCCAGAACCCCGACCAAGACCTGATTTCGATCGCCGTGCCCGTCACGGCCGGAAAGGAAGCGACATGACCAACATCGTGATAGCCGGCTACGCCCGCTCGCCGTTCACGCTCGCCAAGAAGGGCGCGCTGACCAAGGTGCGCCCCGACGACCTCGTCACCGAGGTGGTCCGCGCGCTCGTCCAGCGCACCGGGATCGACCCGAACGAGATCGAGGACCTGGTGCTCGGCTGCGCCTTCCCGGAGGGCGAGCAGGGCCTCAACATGGCGCGCCTCGTCGCGCTCAACGCCGACCTTCCGCTGTCGGTCGGCGGCGCAACGGTCAACCGCTTCTGCGGCTCCTCGATGCACGCGATCCACATCGCGGCCGGCCAGATCAGCATGGGCGCGGGCGACGCCTTCATCTGCGCCGGCGTCGAGAGCATGACGCGCGTGCCGATGGGCGGCTACAATCCGATGCCGAACCCGGCGCTGAACGCCAAGCAGCCCGGCGCCTACATGGGCATGGGCGACACCGCCGAGAACGTCTCGCGTCGCTGGCAGATCACCCGCGCCGCGCAGGAGGAGCTAGCCGTGCGCTCGCACCAGCGCGCCGCCAAGGCCCAGGCCGAGGGCCGGCTCAAGGACGAGATCGTCCCGATCAAGACCAACGGTCACGCCGTCGACCAGGACGGCTGCATCCGGCCCGACACCAACCAGGAGGCGCTCGCCTCGCTGAAGCCGGCGTTCAGCGCCGACGGTGCGGTGACGGCCGGCACCTCGTCGCCGCTCACCGACGGCGCCGCCGCGGTGCTCGTCTGCTCGGAGGACTACGCCAAGCGCCACAATCTCGAGCCGCTGGCGCGCCTCGCCGCCGTCGCCGTCTCGGGCTGCGAACCCGACATCATGGGCATCGGCCCCGTGGCCGCGACGCGCAAGGCGCTGAAGCGCGCTCAGATCGAGATGAACCAGATCGACGTCGTCGAGCTGAACGAGGCCTTCGCCGCGCAAGCGCTCGCCTGCATGAAGGAACTCGGCATCCGCGACGAGACGCTGAACCTCGATGGCGGCGCGATCGCGCTCGGCCATCCGCTCGGCGCCACCGGCGCGCGCATCACCGGCAAGGCCGCGAGCCTGTTGAAGCGCGAAGGCGGCCGCTATGCGCTCGCCACGCAGTGCATCGGTGGCGGCCAGGGCATCGCCACCATCATGGAGCGCCTGTGATGTCGGACACCCAACAGATCAAGAAAGTCGCCGTCCTCGGCTCCGGCGTCATGGGCGCCGGCATCGCCGCGCAGGTCGCCAACGCCGGCGTGCCGGTGCTGCTGCTCGACATCGTGCCCAAGGACGCCAAGGACCGCAACGCGGTCGCCGCCAGCGCGGTGGCCAAGATGCTGAAGACGGAGCCCGCCGCCTTTATGTCGGAGCGCGCCGCCAAGCTCGTGACCGTCGGCAATCTCGAGGACGACCTCGGCAAGGTCGCCGAGTGCGACTGGATCGTCGAGGTCGTGATCGAGCGTCTCGACATCAAGCAGGGCCTCTACCGCCGCCTCGACGAGGTGCGCAGGCAGGGCACGCCGATCTCGTCGAACACCTCGACGATCCCGCTGGCCAAGCTCGTCGAGGGCCTGCCCGACGGCTTCCAGCGCGACTTCATGATCACCCACTTCTTCAACCCGCCGCGCTACATGCGCCTGCTCGAGGTCGTCGCCGGTCCGAAGACCGATCCGGCACTGGTCGAGACGGTGAAGACCTTCGCCGACGTCGCGATGGGCAAGAGCATCGTCGCCTGCAAGGACTCGCCCGGCTTCATCGCCAACCGGCTCGGCATCTACTGGATGCAGTGCGGCATCCTCGACGCGATCGACGGCGGCCTGTCGGTGGCAGAGGCCGACGCGGTGATGGGGCGCCCGTTCGGCATCCCGAAGACCGGCATCTTCGGCCTCATCGACCTCGTCGGCATCGACCTCGGGCCGCACATCAACGCGAGCCTCGCCGGCCTGCTGCCGCAGAGCGACGCGTTCCATTCGGTGAACCGCGACGTGCCGCTCATCGCGCGCATGATCAAGGACGGCTACACCGGCCGCAAGGGCAAGGGCGGCTTCTATCGCATCGACAAGTCGAAGGGCCGCAAGGACAAGCAGGCGATCGACTTGATAAGCGGCGAGTACATCGCCGTGCAGGCGCCCGAGATCGGCGCGCTGAGGGGCGCGGAGAAGAACCCGCGCGCGCTGATGTCCGACACGTCGAAGATCGGCCGCTACGCCTGGACCGTGATGGGCCGCACGCTTGCTTATGCCGCGAGCCTGGTGCCGGAGGCCGCCGACGAGATCGTCGCCATCGATGAGGCGATGCGGCTCGGCTACAACTGGAAGTCCGGTCCCTTCGAGCTGATCGACAAGCTCGGGCCCGCCTGGTTTGCGGGCAAGCTCAGGGACGAGGGCATCGCGGTGCCCGAGATCCTCGAGAAGGTGGGGGACAAGACCTTCTATAGGCTCGAGAACGGCAAGCGCCAGTTCTTCGGTCTCGACGGGCAGTACCACGATCTCGTGCGCCCCGAGGGCGTGCTGCTGCTCGAGGACATCAAGCTCACCGCCAAGCCGCTCCTGAAGAACGGCTCTGCCGCGCTGTGGGACCTCGGCGACGGCGTCGCCTGTCTCGAGTTCACTTCGAAGTCGAACTCGCTCGACGACCAGATCATGAGCCTTCTGCATCAGTCGATAAAGCTCGTGAAGGCTGAGATGAAGGCGCTCGTCATCTACAACGAGGGCTCGAACTTCTCGGTCGGCGCCAACCTCGGCCTCGCGCTCTTCGCGGCGAACATCGCCGCCTGGCAGCAGATCGAGCAGACGATCGCGGTCGGCCAGGACACGCTGAAGGCGATGAAATACGCGCCCTTCCCCGTCGTCGCCGCGCCGGCCGGCCTGGCGCTCGGCGGCGGCTGCGAGATCCTGCTGCATTCCGACGCCGTGCAGGCGCATGCCGAGACCTACACCGGGCTCGTCGAATGCGGTGTCGGCCTGGTGCCGGGCTGGGGCGGCTGCAAGGAGATGCTGGTGCGCTGGCAGCACAACAAGCGCTGGCCGCGCGGGCCGATGCCGGCGCCGGCCAAGGTCTTCGAGATGGTGTCGACCGCGACGGTCTCGAAGTCCGCGGCGCAGGCCAAGGACATGCTGATCCTGCGCGAGGGCGACGGCATCAGCATGAACCGCTACCGTCTGCTCGCCGACGCCAAGGCCAAGGCGCTGTCGCTCGTCGACGGCTACAAGCCGCCGGAGCCGGCGACGCTCGCCCTGCCCGGCGCCGCCGGTCGCGTCGGCATGGCCGGCGCCGTCGACGGCTTCCACCGCCGCGGCATCGCCACCGACCACGACGTCGTCGTCGCCGGCGGCCTCGCCGAGGTGCTGACCGGCGGCGATGCCGACCCGATCGACGTCGTCACCGAGGACGACGTGCTCAAGCTCGAGCGCAAGTCCTTCATGCGCCTTCTGAAGACCCCCGGCACGCTGGCCCGCATCGAGCACACGCTCGAGACCGGCAAGCCGCTTCGCAACTAGAGGAGCCCAAGCCCATGCAGACCTACAAGGCCCCGCTGCGCGACATGCGCTTCATCCTGCAGGAGATGTACGGCACGCAGGAACTGACCGAAAAGCTCGGCTTCGAGGACGCGAGCGACGACCTCTGCGAGACGATCCTCGAGGAGGCCGCCAAGCTGGCCGAGGAAGTGCTGCTGCCGCTCAACGCCACCGGCGACGCCGAGGGCTGCCATTACGAGAACGGCGTCGTCCGCACGCCGAAGGGCTTCCCCGAGGCCTATAACGTCTTCCGCGAAGGGGGTTGGACGTCCCTCAATGCCGATCCGAAATACGGCGGCCAGGGCCTGCCGGAGTCGCTCGCCAAGCAGGTCGAGGAGATGCTCTGCTCGGCCAACATGGCCTTCGGCCTCTATCCCGGCCTGACCCACGGCGCGACGATCGCCATCGAGAAGCACGCCTCGCAGGAGCTGAAGGACCGCTACCTGCCGAAGATGGTCGACGGCACCTGGGGCGGCACGATGTGCCTCACCGAGGCGCATTGCGGCACCGACCTCGGCATGCTGCGCACCAAGGCGATGCCGCAGGCCGACGGCAGCTACGCCCTCACCGGCTCGAAGATCTTCATCTCGTCCGGCGACCACGACCTGACCGAGAACATCATCCATCTCGTGCTGGCGCGCCTCCCCGACGCGCCGAAGGGCGTGAAGGGCATCTCGCTGTTCCTGGTGCCGAAGCTGATCCCGAGCGACGACGGGCGCCCGGGCCAGCGCAACGGCGTCACCTGCGCCGGTATCGAGCATAAGATGGGCATCAAGGCCTCGGCGACCTGCCAGATCAACTTCGACGATGCGAAGGGCTGGATGGTCGGGCCGCCGAACAAGGGCATGCAGGGCATGTTCTCGATGATGAACTCCGAGCGCCTGTCGGTCGGCATCCAGGGGCTCGGCATCGCCGAGGCCTCCTACCAGAGCGCCGTCGCCTACGCGAAGGACCGCATCCAGGGCCGCTCGCTCTCCGGCGCGAAGGCCAAGGACAGGGCCGCCGATCCGATCATCGTGCACCCCGACGTGCGGCGCAATCTGATGCGCATGCGCGCCGAGATCGAGGGCTGCCGCGCGCTCTCCGGCTGGGTCGCCCGCGCGCTCGACCGCAGCGAGAAGGCCAACGACCCGCAGGTGCGCCAGGAGGCCGAGGACTTCCTCGCGCTGATGACGCCGATCGTGAAGGCGACCTTCACCGACTTCGCCTTCGAGAACACCAACCGCGGCCTGCAGGTCTACGGCGGCCACGGCTACATCCGCGATCACGGCATGGAGCAGTACGTGCGCGATGCCCGCATCGCGATGATCTACGAGGGCACGAACGGCATCCAGGCGCTCGACCTCGTCGGCCGCAAGCTCGGCGCGCACGCCGGGCGCTACCTGCGCGCGTTCTTCCACCCCGTCGCGGCCTTCATCGAGGAGAACCGCAACGACGAGGCGATCGGCGACTACGTGAAGCGGCTGGAGAAGGCCTTCGGCGCGCTGCAGCTCGCCACGGGGCAGATCGCCCAGAGCGGCATGCGCGACCCGGAGGAGGCGGGCGCCGCGGCGACCGACTACACGCGGCTGTTCGGCCTCGTGGCGCTCGCCTACCTCTGGGCGCGGATGGCCAAGCTCGCCGCCACCAAGCTGCCGAAGGCCAACGGCGACGCCTCGTTCTACAAGGCGAAGCTCGCCACCGCGCGGTTCTTCTTCGACCGCATCCTGCCGGAAAGCGCCGGCCTCTTCGCCGCGATCAAGTCCGGCAAGGCCTCGCTGATGGAGATGGAAGAGGCGGCGTTCTAGGCCGCCACCGCTACTCCCTTCTCCCGCTTGCGGGAGAAGGTGGCCCCGCGAAGCGGGGTCGGATGAGG